>JBDNIG010000402.1:0-21723 GCA_041688415.1 Rhodopirellula sp.
AAGCCGCGGAGCTGAGGAACTCGGCACATCAATCGACATTCGGCTTGCCAACGACGGACCGTCCGAGCATCGACGCCAGCCAACCCGAGGGTGTCGGCCAAACGATTGCCGTCCTGGTTCATCAAATGCGTGATGTGAGAGATGCCGATCCGTCGCAGTCGCTGCGCGGCCACGGCGTCGATCGAAGGCGCCGCATCGATGGGACTATCGACGGTCAGAAAGAACGGAACGTCATCCACGTCCGTCGTGGCCGAACCATGGTGCCGGGCGGTCAAGCTCTGGGACACGTCGACACCGTTGGTCGCGTGGGACGGCGAACTCGTCGCTGCTGCGGGAACCGTCGAACTTTGGTCGGCATAATAATATCCGTCGCGGTAGGCGGCACCCGCGGCGGGCACGTCAGTGGCGTTCTCGCCATGATACGTTTCTTCCCGCAACCCAGCGTTCTGACGCCATGCCTGATCAAAGGCTCGATTGGCGGGTTCCGCGTCCGTCCAATCCATTTCATTTTCTCCGGTGCCAGCGCCACCGGACAGACCATTGCCATTGACCACGTGCGGGCCTGCATAGCGATCGTCTCGTTGGCCACCACGCCACATCGGTCGGTGTGGGTGCACGATCCGCTGGGTGTGCAGGGAAAAGTGGCGAGCGCCGCAGCGCCGCAGGTAGTTCGCGAGCGCCGTGTGCTCGGTCAAGATCAACAACTGGCGACCGGCGGCGGAATAGTCCGCCAGCGCCGCAGCAATCGCATCGCCGCTGACCCCTTCGCTCGTCCAGTGCTGGTAGGCGCCGCCGTCGGCAGGATACGGATGTCGATGGTCACCGGCGGCGGCGCGCCGATGATCGACTACCGAGTCGTCTGCAAACAGCTCACGATGCGTTTCGAGTACGAGTGGGATCGAATGGCCCATCCGCTCGAGCAACTCGCCGGCCGCCATTCGAACGGCCAGTGCAGCGATCGCACGGGTCGTTGCCGACACGTTTCGCTCGTCAACGTGATCGATGCTCACCTGGACGCTGCGGCCGGGCGCGTGGTCCGGCGCGGCCGATGATTCAGTATCCGCCGCCAAAGTGGTATAGCGATCGGTCGCGATCGGCGACGTGGTCCAGTCGAGGATACGGTGACGTCCGTTGGAAAGCCGAATCAACCAACGACTCGCCAGTTCGGAGAGCGAAGATTCCGCCCGGGCAATGGGTCGGCCGCGGTTCAGCTCCGCGATCAACTCATCACGGCGGCGCTGCAACCTCGTGATGTCATCGTTCGATGAATGAACGGGAGAGACTGGCCGTGTGGGTCGACGAGCGTGCAGATCACGAAGCTGCTGATCGAGTTCGCTGACGCGTCGGTGACCGCATGCAATCTCAGCATCGATCGACCGCAGTTCGGTCTGCCACGCGGCGCCGGCGCGATGTGGGATCACTGGATCGAGATCGACTCCCATGGCCGCCGAAGATCCCATGCCGATCGAATAGACCGAATCCAGAATGGGTAGGAATCGCTGCGAATGACGAAGCACCGCGGTTTGATCGAGCACGACCTGAAGCTCTTGTTCAACGCTCGCGAGTTCCAGCGTCGCGCCACGCCGTTCGGCTCGCCAATCAGGATGCGGGCTCGACAGACCAGGAAAATCACGAGGACTCGTAGCGGGCTGACTCGCCAGCGCCGCGACGACCCGGCGGCGACGTGCGAGTAAGTGATCGAGCGTCAGATTCAAATCTGCCGTGATCGCGTCAATCTGCTCCGCACGCACGTAGTCACGTCGGCGCAATTGCTCACGGACGCGCCGTAGCGATTGTTCAATCACGCCATCGCGTTCATTTTTGAGCATCCACGAGTGCGGATCGAACGAACGGTCGTTGGAACCGGTAACCGGTTGCTCAAATCGCGATAGCAACCAATCCAGGTGACGGGTGGTCGACTCGATCCGCATCGCCAAATCGTCGAACGGCCGGAGCGGTTGATAGGCCGATGCGTAAAAATCTGACCAAGGACGGTCACTGCGATAGTGGTCCATGGCGCGGACGAAGTAGTCGTACCGCTGGCCTCGTAACGATCCGTCATCGAGCCAATCGTAGGAATCAGGTGCGGTCGCGGTGGTTCGACCCGCCGTGCTGAGCAACTCACGCAGGGACCGTACGTCGGCGAGCACGCGCCGCAACGACACGATTTCTTGATCGGCGCACCGGATACGGTTTTGCAAGTGCTCAGCGGAACCCGAATGCCAGGAGGATGGGATTGTGAAGGAACTTCGCCCGGATTCCATCACCACATCCGCGTCGCAAGCGTAGCTGTCGCTCCTCCCGTGCTGTGCGTCGAGTTCGGCGATCCAGCGCTGCAGCGCCGCGGCGCTGCTGCGGAGCGAATCGGCACGCTGATGGAGCGATCGCATGCGGGCATCTCGGGCGACCCAGTGGGCATGGGCTGACTCCGCGTTCGAATCAACGGAACCGAACTCGCCGGCGTAATGTGAACCGACACCGCCGTAGCGAGGACGATCTCGCTGTTCCCGATCTCGTTGGGCGAGTAGTTCGTCGCGTCGGGCAAGCAGCTCATCACGCTGACGAAGACACTCATCACGCTGGCGGCGGGTCGCGTCGATCTCGCTCGCATGCCATCCGCTTTCCGAACGCGCGTCAGGTTGGTGATACGACTCACCGGGATAATCATGTTTCGAACGAGTCAGTTTGCTCAGTTCGACTTCGACGTCGGCGAGTTCTTCACGCATGGCCAGGCGTCGCCGATCATCGTGAGCCGCTCGCGGTGCCATTGCCCCGTCGTGATCGAGTCCTCGTTCGCTGTAGTGGGCGGTTTCATTCTCAAAAGGCAACGGAGCGAGGTGGGGTTGATCCAGACCCGCCGAGATGCACGCGGCGACAACTCGCGACGCGCTACTGATCGTTGTGTCGACCATCACGCCATCGACGATCGACTCGGGGATGCGAATGTTGCCGAGCGTTCGCGAAGCCAGTGAGGAGTGTAAATGTCGCGCCGTCGCGGTGGCTGTCGCGCCCCCGTTGTGGTCCTGGGATTGTGGTGCGGCGTCGAACCATCCGTCGGTGTAGCCGTTCCAAGAACCCGCGGTTTCACCTCGTGATTCAAATTCCACGCTGCGCCGACCGCCCGGCGAACCGTCCTGCTCGCGGCGGCAATGGATCCAGCCGTTCTGATGCACCCAAACCACGCGTCCGGCTGAACCGCTGAGCATGCCACGCGGATAGTCGCGGTCGATCAGTGAATCGCGAATGAACCGACCGATCGCGGTTTTGCCCGATCCGGATGCCGCGACGACCACGTTGAGATGGTGCGACAAGGGCCCCAGCTCCACCCGGTTCAACGGACCATGACTGTCAATTTCGATTCGATCCAACAACATCGCGAACGCTCCATTCCATGGGTGCGATGGCCAGTCCCCGCGCGGGCACCGGCCGACTTCGACGAAGGCTTGAGGCAGTCCTGCCCCACGCGGGATCCTTCGCCGCGAAAATTTCCAGCGTGAACTTTAGTCGAAATGTCAATTTTCCCGAAAGACCGATTCCGTGAAACTCATCCGAAAGTCGTCCGAAGGCCCTCAACGCTGCAAATCCCACGCACCCGCATCACTACCGCACTGAAGCCTTGACGGAGAATGTCGTTCCAGTGCTCGTTCAGTTTGTCATGGGATGAATCGATACAATCGCACCGGTAGACCATTTCGGACGAATGGGAGTCGGCTGAGCGTGAGTTTGCGAAGCACGTTCCACCACAATAATCATGATCTTTCGGAGAGGTTTGCTCTAGCTAGCGTTCGAGGATACTTGCTAGATCCGACCTATTCCGCGATTTCGATCACGACCTCGGTATAGCCCCATTGTGTTTCATAGCCAGCACCATTCCCACCGCAGTCGGCCTGCCATCTCACGTCAATCGCATCACCGGCGCGTGGCGACGAGCGTGGTGGTGTTGATGCTGTGTTGTATCAGCACGGGCTGCGTCCGTCGCCGCATGACGGTGCGAACGTCGCCGCCTGGCGCGACGGTCTCAATCGACAATCAATTGATCGGTACCAGCCCCGCCGCTTCAAGTTTTGTGTATTACGGCACGCGAGAAATTCGGATTGAAAAGGACGGATTCCGAACCGAGACGATCCGCCGCAAAATCAAACCGCCCTGGTACCAATGGCCGGTAGCGGAATTTGTCAGTGAAACGCTATGGCCCGGGGAGCTTCGCGACGAACGGATCATCGACGTCGAACTCGTGCCCGCCGTCACCGCATCGCCTGACGAGGTGATCGGCCGCGCCGAACAACTCCGCAGCCAAGCGATTGGCGGCTAGAAAACCGTCGGTCTCCAACCCCAGAGACAATCGTAGCTGCCGTCGCCAGACGGCGGAGAAACCACGCTCTGGCGAGCGTAGCTACAGGGTCGAAGTGACCACGAGATCAACCGTTGGAATTCAATCAAGCAAAAAGCGTTCGATCATGGCATGCACATTGGGTTGCATGATCACGCTGAGGTGCGTCGCGGCGACGCGCCGCGTGTTGATATGAGACAGGTGACTCAAATTGATCATGCGGACACCAATATCAATTTTGGCCCAGACCACGAGGCGGCGAACACTCGTCGGATCGCAATCCAAATTTTCGGACGCCCGCTCGGGATCCGCAATGATCGCGATTTCGGGGATGAAGTCACCACCAGCATAGTGAATCGCGTTGACGACGCAGCCGCTACGCATCACCGGCGCAATCGATGCCAATGCGGCGACACGATGGTCGGGGGTTTGAGCAATGGCCCGCCGCGCGATCCAATCCCCGAAACTGTGAGTGACGATCGCGAGCGATGTTTCGCTGTCGTCGGCTCGGATCCAATCCGATAATCGCGCGACACTGGCATCGACATCACGAAAGATATAGCGATCTCGCCAGATTTCAACGTGGTCAAATTGCTTCCGCAGGCGATGTCGCAATGGGCACATCGCTAGCCGCGGTTCGAGAAGACCGGGGATCAGGAGGATGCGGTTGATGGTGGCGGCGCGCTCGGGCATCGACGCATCGGAGTTAAGTGGACTGAGGAACGATCCGAAAATCGATCCGTCGCGGAGCGTTCGCTCGCGTTGGTTCCATGGGAACCGCACACTCGCGTGTGGCGGCTGATGGAAAATCCGAGTTGTCGGATCGGTTCGAGATTAGGGAGCGGTGAAAAAACCAGCCAGGGGAGCCCGTGACGACCGGCTTGCGGGGTCGATTTTATTCTCGCGAAGCTCACCGTGGCCGCCAATCCTACCCGAAAAAACTTGCAGCGGCGTCGATGGGGAGTGATCGCCATCGTGATCGGGCCGCGAATCATCGCCAAAGCGTTCGTCGTCGTTGTCTTTTCCCGCTGCGATCATCTCATCGGCGGACATCACCCCGTCGACAACGTCATTGCGGCGCGGCTGGTTCGAATCCACCGTATCGCCGCATGCATCGGCCGCGAGAAAATTACGCACTCGATTCGTGGCCCGAGCCTTCTCAGCGGACGGTTCCGAACTCGCCTTCGACAACTCGCCGGCAACGGCTTGTTCCAATTCCGCCCGCAGTACCCGGACGTCACGGGGGGCTTCGATACCGATGCGAATCTGATTGTTTCGCAGTTTGATGATGGTGATCGTGATGTCGTCGCCGATCTTGATTTTTTCGTTCAGTTTTCGTGTCAGAACCAACATGGCATTCTCCTTAATTGCCCAGGTTCCACAGTTGCCCCGAAAGGTGCGGTCGTGGAAACCAGGATTGAAACTCGAAAAGATGGATAATGGTGGGGGCGGCCGCAGATGCCCTCGCGTCTCGCGGCAACGAAAGAGGGTTATTGCAATCGCGGTGCCAAAACTCTTCCGGGGACATCACTTTGTGTTGCAAGTGGTTACGCAGTAGTGACTTACTGCGTTTTGAGTGTTTTTGTGGCTGTCCGATATCCAATTGGTAGTGGAAGGAATTACAAGTCCGCTTCCCTGCTTTACAATGGCCGCCTGCACGAACTCCAACAAAAACGACAGAGCCGCTATACTTTGCCAGAGCAGGCGGGCACGACAAAGGTTCGCAGCCCGAGTGGTCTCACACGATTGAATTTCCCCGCAGCGAACGAAAGCGGCCCGCATGCCACATCCGGATCCCGTGCGAAAGCATGGCTATTACCGCACCACCGCCGGCTCCCCCGAGTTGCGGGTCGCCGATCCAGCATTCAATGCCCATGCATCGATCGAAATGTTGCAGGGCCTCGGCGACTCGGATCTCATCGTGCTGCCCGAACTCGGATTGACGGGTTATACGTGCGGCGATCTGTTCGCCACGGAAACGTTGCTCGACGCCGCACGAGACGCTTTACTGGCGATCGCCGAGGCCACCGACCCTTTGCGAGGGATTGTCATGGTCGGCTTGCCGCTGGCGGTCGGCACGAGCGTGATGAACGTGGCCGCCGTGGTCGCCCGCGGATGCGTGTGGGGAATCGTTCCCAAGACGTTCCTACCGACCTACCGCGAGTTTTATGAAGGCCGTCATTTCCGCGCATCCAGTGCGACTGACCCAGCGACCGTGTCGGTCGGCGGTGAGGAGATTCCGTTCGGCACGGATCTCTTGTTTCGCGATCGCGATGCCGTGATCGCCGCGGAAATTTGCGAGGATCTGTGGGTGCCGGTGCCGCCCAGTTCGCATGCCGCGATCGCGGGAGCGAACATTGTCGGGAACTTGTCGGCGAGCAACGAAACGGTGGGCAAGGCCCGGTGGCGACGCGATCTCGTCGTCAGTCAGTCGGGGCGGTTGATTTGCGGGTACGTCTACGCGTCCGCAGGCGGTGGCGAGTCAACGAGCGACCTCGTGTTCGGCGGCCATTGTTTGATTGCCGAAAATGGTGGGCTGTTGGGCCAATCACGTCGCATCGGCGATGGCGAGACTCCCGTCCTGCCGGATTCCCGCTCGTTGACTCACGATATCGATTTGCAGCGTCTCGCTCACGACCGCCGCGTGATGGGATCGTTCGACGATTTCCGCGACTCATTGCCACGCCAGTACCGCCGGATCGATATCGCACCGGCGGCGTCGGAGTCTGCCGCCCTGAAGCCTCGTTTGCAATTGCAGCGGCGGATTGACCCGCATCCTTTCGTGCCCGACGAGGCGCCCGAGCGGCAGGCTCGCTGTGCGGAAATCTTGGCAATTCAAACCGCCGGTCTGGTCAAGCGACTTGCTGAACTACCGGCAGACCTGACTCTCTCGATCGGCGTGTCCGGAGGTCTCGACAGCACGCTCGCACTGCTCGTCGCGATCGGCGCGGTCGACCACTTGCAACGCGACCGCAGCGTCATCGAAGCAATCATCATGCCCGGGTTCGGCACCACCGCGCACACTCGCGGCAACGCGATCGATCTCGCCGAACGACTCGGTGTGACGTGCCGCACGATCGATATCCGGCAATTGTCTCTGGACACCTTCATCGGACTGGGGCACTCACCGCTGGGGATCGACGTCAGCGACGAAACACAGATCGCCGGTTTGCAGACCGAACTGGAGTCGACCGATGACGACGCAACCGATCTGGTTTTTGAGAACGTTCAAGCCCGGATGCGGACGCTGCTCCTGATGAGTCGCGGCTTCGTCATCGGGACGGGCGATTTGAGTGAACAGGCACTCGGTTGGAGTACCTACAACGGCGATCACATGTCGATGTACAACGTCAACTGCTCGATCCCGAAAACGCTCGTGCGATACCTCGTTCGGTACGTCGCCGATCACCGCTACGACGGCGAGATGCGGACCCTATTGCATGGGATTGCCGACACGCCGATCTCCCCCGAGCTATTGCCGCCGACGAGCGACGGTAAGATCCGCCAGAGCACCGAAGCGTCGCTCGGTCCCTACGAACTGCACGATTTCTTTCTCTATCATTTCGTCCGTGGCGGCTGCGATGCCGCGAAAATGCAATTCCTGGCCTCCCAGACCGAGTTTACGGAGTCCTATACCAACGACGTCATTGATCAAACATTGCAAACGTTCATCGACCGATTCTTTGCCAGCCAGTACAAACGCAACTGCGTCCCCGACGGCCACAAGGTCGGTTCGGTTTCGCTTTCGCCGCGAGGTGATTGGCGGATGCCGTCAGACGCATCGTCCACCGCCTTTGCACCGCCGCGGCCCGGCTCATGAAGATTTGGATCGATGCCGACGCCGCGCCCACGGACGTCAAAACAATCGTGTTCCGCGCCGCGGCGAGATTGAATATCGAAACGATTCTGGTTGCCAATCAAAAGATTGCGACGCCAGTGGGTACGCCCACTGCGAGATCGGTCGTTGTTCGCGAAGGCGCCGATCAGGCCGACCGATACATCGTTAAGCATGGGGAACCGATGGAGTTGGCGATCACGGCGGATTTGCCTTTAGCGGCCGATCTCGTCGCGAAAGGATTGCTCGTCATCGACCCGCGTGGCGAAGAGTACTCGGCCGCCAATATCGCTGGCCGTTTGTCGATGCGTAATTTCATGGACACCCTCCGGGGCACGGGCGTCGTCACCAGCGGCAGCGCCCCGTATGGCGAGAAAGACAAAAAGGCATTCGCGGCCACGTTCGATCGCTTGCTGCAAAAGGCCATCCGTTGGCACCGGGACCCCCAATGACGAAGAAACACGCTCGAAGCGAAGGTGAAAGCTCATTCGATCGCACATTCGGTGATGGATCCGGTCTACATTGGCGGACGCCTCGGGTTATCATTTGCACGCTAAGCGACAGCGAATGAATCAAGCGAGTCGCTACGTTCGCCAGAACGTGGATTCCACCGTCTGGCGACGGTAGCTACTTTGATTCGACGCGTTTTATTGTCTCGCTGTCGCTAAAATCGCGAACACGAATAAATCAACAGCCCGCGAGCCACTTTTATCTATTAAATTGAAAGCTGATCGACGGATGCATAACGGATCGAAGTTCGTACCGCTGGCCACGTCTGCTCGCAATGGAAAGAAGTATTTTTAATGAATAAGATGTCAGTCTATCGGCGCGCAGCGTTCGTCGTCATGTTGACACTCGTCCACTTCGCTCACGACAGCGATCGCTGCCAAGCCAATCCGGTCGCACGGTGGGACTTTGGTAGTGAAGCGGCGGTGCCGTTGGAATTGCACGGTGACGTCTATCGCGATCAGGTGGGACCGCGACCTCCCGAGTTCCCTGATTTTTCCAGCGATAATACGGCGCTCCGATTCGACGGAGGAGGTTTTTTAACCCTGGAAGACCCCGGTCCCAACAGTGACTTTGATTTTACCGGAGGTGACGAAATCACGCTCGAAGCCTGGGTGAGAATGGACGCCAAGAGTAGCGGATCGCCGATGTACATTGTTGGCAAGGGACGTAGCGGACGTCAGTCCGTGGCACGCGACAATCAGAATTGGGCACTGCGTGTCGTCTCCAACAATGATCTGATGAAGACCAGCTTTTTGTTCGCGACGCCGATCTCGCCCGACGCGGCGGGAGCTGGTGATCATTGGCACCGCTGGACCACTGACGCTGGGTTCGTCGCCGGTTCAGGATGGCACCATCTCGCGATTTCGTATCGCTTTGGAGATCCTGACTCCATCCGTGGTTGGATTGACGGCAAGCCGACCGCTGGTAAATGGGATATGGGCGGCGCGACGCGTGAGAATCCGGTCGTCGACGATGATGCGATTTGGATTGGATCGGCCAGTGGCGGGAGTGTCGGGCATAGCTTTCGCGGATGGATGGATGGTTTGGCGATTCATCGCGTTGCCCTCGATGACAAAACCATGGCGTCGCGTTTTCATCGTCTCGGTGGCGCACGCGTCATCGAGCCCCAACCCGAAACGGCACCCGAATTAGGACCGATCCCTGAGGGTCAGGTGATGGTGAGCGTCGCCGAAGGGTTCGCAAGTGATTCGCGTTGGCTCAATGAAAATGAATCGTCGCCGAGCGCCAGCATTCGATATTACACGGATGCTTTCTTGATGCCGCGTGTCCCAATCCGTTTTGACGAGTGGGGGATTCGCAGTCGGTGGGAGGCCCCGTTGCTGTTGAGAATCGCTGGCGATGTGGACTTGCCGATTGGCAAACACAAGTTTTTGGTGCGAACCCGTTCTCTGAGTCGTTTGTGGATCGATGGTGAATTGGCGGCGCGAACGCCAACGGTGAAACGCCGCGGTGGTAATCTCGAACCGATCGTCCCGGTCCCTGATCCATTGGTGAGCGGCGCCAGATTATTGCCCTTCCCGCAACAGGAAACCTTTTTTGAACACGAAGTTGCCCCGACGAAATCAGGGGAAGACGCGGGATCTCAAAGCGAGGATGGCGGGCGAAAAGTTCGTGTTATCCTGGAGTTTGTCGTTGGCGGAAGTCGCCAACGGATCGAATCCGGCGAAGTCTGTGTCGCCATCGAGCCAGACGGGCAGGGGCCACTGTTTGTTCTGACCCCCGACGCGTCTTCACCACTCCCGCTGACCGATGAGGCCATCGAACCGAAGCTACAGAGTCTCGATACGCAGTTGAAAGCGATCGAGGATGACGTTCGCCGGCGAGCGGCGAATTCCCAGAATGAGTTCTGGCAACAACGTCACCAGTTCGCCCGTGATTGGGCGCGCGAGCAATTCAGTGATCGCTGGCAAATTCCCCCGCAGTCGGACGGCAAAGTAACAGCGGACGGTTATTCGATCGATCGGTTTTTGGCTGAGAAGATTTCCGCGGCGACCGATCACGCAGCGGACCCGGACACGGCATCGGAAATACATTTCCAAGAGAGCGTGTTGCCAATTCTGCGTGAGCAGTGCTACCGATGTCACGCAAAGAAAACCAAAGGAGAGCTGCGACTAGACTCTCGCCCGAACGCCCTCGCCGGCGGTGAGTCAGGCGAGCCAGCGGTTGTTCCTGGTGACCCTGACTCCAGCGAGTTGATTGTCCGTGTCCGCGATGGCGATATGCCGCCAACCGATGAGGGATTGACGCAACAACAGATCGCCGCGTTGGAACAATGGGTGCGTGACGGAGCGGTATGGCCAACCTCGAATTCAGGACTTGAGAGTCTCGCCAATGTGGCTGTTGTAGATGACGCCGCGTTTCTCCGGCGAGCCTATCTCGACACGGTCGGTGTTGGGCCGACGGCCGCGGAAGTCAAAACTTTTCTCGCCAGCGACGACGCGGACAAGCGAGTTTCCGTCGTCAAGCGGCTGCTCGAGGATGACCGTTACGCCGATCACTGGGTTAGTTTTTGGATGGATCTTCTGGCCGAGAACCCCGGGCTGCTCAATGCGTCACTCAATAGCACCGGACCGTTTCGTTGGTATTTATACGATTCGCTGCGTGATCGTAAACCGCTTGACCGCATGGTGACGGAGTTGATCATGATGCGCGGCAGTCCATCCGATGGTGGCAGTGCTGGATTTGCACTCGCTGGTGAAAACGATTCGCCCATGGCGGCCAAAGCGCACATCCTCGCATCCGCGTTCTTGGGTGTCGAGCTGCAGTGTGCTCGTTGCCATGATTCGCCATTTCATAGCACCACTCAAGAAGACCTGTTTTCCATCGCCGCGATGCTAAATCAAAAACCTCTCTCGCCACCGAAAACGAGTCGGGTTCCAGCCACGTTCTTTGATCGCATCGGTCGCGAATCGCTAATTAAAGTGACGTTGCCGCCCGGGGCTCAGGTGGAACCCAAATGGCCGTTCGCTTCGGTGACGGGGATGGTAGATTCTGAAACACTCGATGCGCTGGTGCAAAAACCCGAAGACAGTCGCGAGCGGTTAGCCGCACTGATTACCGGTCCGCAGAACCAGCGGTTCGCCAGAGTCGTCGTCAATCATCTATGGAACCGCTTGATTGGCGCTCCGATCGTCCAACCCGTCGACGACTGGGAAGGCAGCACCCCCAGCCACCCGGATCTCCTCGACTGGCTCGCCTGTGAACTCATGATCCATGACTACGATCTCGGCCACGTCCAGCGATTGATCATGACGTCGCAGTTATACGGCCGTGAGGCAGTTGGCCAGAACGGAGTTGCCACCGCGGAGCAGCGATATTTCCACGCACCCGATCCTCGACGCCTGACCGCGGAAGAAATTGTCGATTCACTATTCGAATCCAGTGGTCGCGAAATGGATAGCGAAGAGTTGACCTTCGTCCACGATGGTCACACGACCACCGCGAGTCGAATGACACTCGGCAAACCGAATCATGCATGGATGTTTGGCGGCTTGAACAATGAACGGGATCGACCGAGTCTATCGATGCCGCGTGCGCAAGCGATCGTGGATGTTCTACAGGCATTCGGTTGGATCGCAGTACGGCAACAACCCATTGCGCAACGCAGTACGGACCCGAACGTTTTACAGCCCGGCATTTTGGCAAACGGCAATCTGACGATGTCCCTTACCCGAGCTAGCGATCACAGCGTGCTCGCCAATCTCGCGGTGCAGAGCGAAACGCCCAGCGGCTTGTTGGACGAACTATTTTTGCGATTTTTTGCCCGTTATCCCGCTCAGGCCGAACGCGAGGTATTCGTCAATGCACTTGCAGAGGGTTTCGCCGATCGTGTGCTGCCCAGCGAGAAGGTGGTGCCGGTGAGCCCCGCACCGCCACTGCCGCAGTCCACCTGGACCAACCATTTGGTACCCGAGGCGAATCAGATTCAGCTCGAGTGGCAAAAACGCGTACGGCAGGGTCCCGCCGCCGACCCACGCTTGGACGACACGTGGCGGCAACGCTATGAAGATGTGATTTGGAGCCTCGTCAACGCTCCCGAGTTCGTTTGGATACCATGAAACCCGCCCCCAACACAAATGGATCAGTAATGTCTCAGTCCACTCGACGTCAGTTCTTGCAAACCAGCGCCGCGACCGCGGGTGCAATGTCGTTTCACGCACCTGCGATGGGTGCCGCAGCGGCACCGCTCATTCAGGGAAAGGCCGAACACGTCATTTCGATTTGGCTTGGTGGTGGGATGGGCCAAATGGACACGTTCGATCCAAAACGCAAAGGTGATCCAAAGGCAAAGGTTGATGGTTCTTATTACGATGCAATTGATACGTCGGTCGCTGGTGTCCAAGTTTGCGAGCATCTTCCGGAAGTTGCCAAGGTGATGGAACACGTTACCGCTGTTCGATCCCTGCATCATGAGGTGATCGACGAGCACGCCGCGGCCACCAATCGCGTCCATACCGGTCGTTCAATTAGCGGCACCGTCACCTATCCGTCGCTCGGATCGCTGCTCTCACACGAGCTCGGTACTGCGGGTGACGGTGCTCCACCGTACGTGTTGATTGGCTATCCCAATGTGACACGCGGTCCTGGGTTTCTAGGTGCCAAGCACGGCTATCTCTATTTAACCGATACGAGTCAGGGCCCCGCAGGGCTGTCGCCACCCGCGGGGCTCAGCCAGGCGCGAAGGCAACGCCGAGCGTCCTACTTGGCGGAACTACGAAGTGCGATGGCGACTAGGGACGTCAAGGCGATCGATGACTATGACGCGGTGATCCAAGAGAGCTTGAAGCTCAGTGGTCCTCAATTCGGATCGGTGTTCGATCTCGATGAGGAGCCCGACTCACTGCGAAATCAATACGGCGGCGAGTTTGGTCAACGATGCCTTCTCAGCCGGCGTTTAGTCGAGCGTGGCGTGCGCTTCATTGAGGTCAGCCACAACCTGAACTTTCTCAATGGCGCGGGATGGGATGTCCATAATGCCGGTATTTTGAATCAACACAGATTGATTGCGGAACTCGATCAATCCCTGGCCACCCTGATCCAAGATCTTCGCAACAAGCGACTTCTCGACAAAACACTCATTCTCGTCACGACGGAATTTGGCCGCCCTGCCGAATTCGACAGCGGTGGTGGTCGCGGGCACCAGGGTACCGCCTTCAGTTGCGTTCTTGCCGGAGGCGGTTTGGCGCACTGCGGCGCCTACGGTGAAACCGACGAACGGGCGAAACGAATCGTTGCGGACCCCGTCTCGGTTCCAGACTTCTTTGCAACGGTGTGTGCCGCAGTAGGAGTCGACCATCAAAAGAATCTGTACAACGGCGATCGTCCGATTCCAATCACTGACCGGGGCACTCCCATCGCAACTCTGTTGAATTGAAATTCTGTTGGACGCCCAGTCACATCCATGCATTCCTTGAAACCTTCGCGTTTTTCCAGTTCATCCGACGCAAGCGTCCACCGGAGGTTTTCTAGGATCGCGGTAGGGACGGCTGTTGCCAGCCGCCCCCCGCACAGATCCGTACTCGAACTTCTACTCATACGGCTCCGGCCTTGAGTCGGGCGCGGAATCGTTCACTGGGGTCGGGATGCAAGACCTTCGCATCAGGAACATGGCGGCTAAACATCCGAATGAAACGCGTCCATCCCCGACGGTGACGTTGAGAACGACGACGAAGTTGTCGAAGCCACATCCTCTTCAATTCGTCGAGAAACGGTTTCATCCGCATCCAGTTACCTGGCATGGCATGGTAGTTCATCCAACCACGCACAACCTGGCCTCGCCAAGTTTACCTGGGAAACGTTTCTGCATTTGCTAGCGAATGTTCGGTGTTCGTATTTTGAGCTGCGGCATCAAGTCTCGACTTGATAACCGTCGGATCCTCCCAACACCGGCTATCCATCTCTATCCCAGCGACTATTTTGGGGGCTTCGTTTCCAACGCCCTGATTCGTCTGGTTTTTTTACTTGTCCATGCCATCCCCACCTCCCCTTTCGCGGCGTCTCCGGGTGATCTTGAGCCTGTTGGTTTTAATTCATTTGGCCGCTGTTTTTGCGCCTCCGATGGCGTTCCAGAGTCGCGGCCCGCGCGGTTTGTCGCCCTCGATATCGAAACTGCTCGCACCTTTGGCGGCGTATGGTCAGTTTCTGTACTTGGATCGCGGGTACGCGTTCTTTGCTCCCGATCCCGGCCCGAGCCATTTGATGCGTGTCGAGATCGGCACCGTCGATGCGGATGCCAATGGAAAATCCGCGACCAACCCTACTGACAAGGAGGAGGATGAAATTCACTGGTACCCGAACCTGAACGACCAGTGGCCGCGACTGCTGTATCACCGGCATTTCATGCTGACGGAGTTTCTCAACGATTCCTATCAACCGAAATTACCCGCCGACGCGGCGCGTTTGGTCGGTCCCGAGTTGCCACTTGATGAACTGAAGGTATGGCGTTTAGGACGCGAACGCTACGAGATGATCCTGGGCTCGATGACCCATCATTTGGAAACCAAGTTCGGCGAACGCGCGATCCAGATCGACCGTGTCGAACATTTACTGCCTGACTTCGTCGCCTACGCCGCTAACCCCGTTCCGCTGAACGATCCGGCCGCGTATGTGGTGATCGAGGACATCCCGATCAGCATGGACGCACTGCTCGATGTGCGACCCGAAACTCTACCGCCCGCATCGCCGATTGGTATTGATTCGAGTGAATTGGCTCCCTCCCCCGATGACGCCCCTTACCAGACGCTCAAACCGGTACCGCTCCCGGACGACCGTGACTCGCGAATCCCGTCAGGAGAACCGTCCCGATGAACCACATTACTCAATTGCTCGCTGAGCAACGGACGCAAGTCAAAGAATCTTCGCTCGATTTCCTGTCGGCTTGGGACGCATTTTGGTTTGCTCCCCGGCATATTGAAACGCTGGCCGTGCTACGGATCGTCACCGGTGCCATGTTGCTGTACACGAACCTCGTGTTGGCGTCCGACCTCAGTTCATTCCTGGGCGTTGATGCCTGGATTAATAACGATACCGCGCGCGCGTTACACGACGGCAGGTTCGGCGAACCGACGGCCGCATGGTCGTACCTGTGGAGCGTTGACAGTCCCGCCTTGATTGCCGTTCATCATGTGATCGTCGCGTTGGTATCGGCGTCGTTCATGGTCGGGTTTCTGACCCGGATCACCGGACCGCTGGCGTGGTGGTTTCAATTGATGATCGTGCATCGGTTGCTGGGCAGTCTGTTCGGACTGGACCAGATCCTGACGTACTGTGTGATGTATTTAGCCTTCACACCCTGCGGTGCCGTGTTTTCGGTCGATGCTTGGTTGCGACGTCGAGTGCTCGGTGGTTTGCGAAATCCGACATCGAAAGCGCTCGCGTGGTTGTGGCCGGATGATCGACCTAGCGTCACCGCGAATGTAGCGACGCGTTTATTGCAACTACATCTCTGCGTGATCTATCTATTTGGTGGGCTAGCGAAAGCGCGTGGACAGATGTGGTGGGATGGAACGGCGCTGTGGTACGCGGTTGGTAATTACGAGTACCAGTCTTGGGACGCAACCTTTATCGCGGCCTACCCCAGTCTGTTCACTGCGCTAACGCACGTGACCTTTTTGTGGGAGATTTTCTACTGTGCGTTGGTGTGGCCGCGTTGGACCCGTCCACTGACACTCGTGATCGCGGTCGGCGTCCATGCTGGAATCGGGCTGGGTCTGGGCATGGCGACATTCGGCATCATGATGATCGCCGCCAACGGCATCTTCATCAGCCCCGAGTGGATCCGTCGCTGGCGTGGGGTTGAGAAAACTGCCGCGATCGCTGGGACCGACGAGGGAGACGCGGGCTGGTCTGGCAAAAATGCTGAGTGCTGATTGCAACTCGCTATACGGCACATTGATGGGCGTATGATTCATTGGAAAGTGAAACATGAGAATAGGAAATGCAAGGTATCAAGTGATCGTGAGATCATTTGGCATTTTTCAGTTTCCAACTTAACTTTTTCATTTCCCAGATCTCGGGCTCAACTTCGTAACAGAACGGCACATGCCGAAACTGCCCAGACGCCGTAAGGGTCGCGGCAAATGATCGTCGCCTTTCGCTCGAGACGTCGATTTAATTACTGCGTAGCGAAACTCGCCAAGAGTTTCGGGAATGCTGGAAAACGAAAGTCTTGGCGACTTCCGCTACAGGTCGATTCGTCAGTAATTAAATCGACGTCACCCGCGAAAGTTGCGTGGAGCGAAAGCCGGCACTCAAAAGCCGCTCAATCCTAACTCGATCCGGCCTTCACCGGACTTGGCGTGAATCGCCGAGCGGCGGTCCTTACTTTGACGTGGTCGTCAGTGAGTTGGCACGTGACTCGATCGTGCCTTGGATCTTCGCCAGTTCGCCTTCGAGGGACTGATTGCTGCGATACAGTCGGGCCGCGTTCTCGCGTGTCTCTTTGACGCGGGCACGGAGTTTTTCGTTGTAGGCCTCGATCGCTTTTCGCTCCGTTTCGGTTTGCTCGAAATCTTGCTCGAGCAGTAATTTATCGGTTTGGTAGGATGCGAGCATGCTGACGGTAGCGTCGATTGCTCGCTGCAGCACGTCCTCTTCATAGCCGAGAATCTTGCTGCGGTTCTGCAGCTCGGCGAGCCTCAGTCGGATCCTCCGCAAGACAAAGCGGTAGTCGTTGAGCGGACGGATATAGTATTCATCGACAAGTCGAGCGACGCCTTCGGCACGCATCGCATCGGCGGCGTCTTTCGTAACGAGCAACAGTTCACCTTTGGCGAGTTTGACCTCACCTTTGCTCTCCCCCCCCACCTTCAACCGGCTATCGGCGGCGCGTCCACTGTTGTCGAAGAAACCGAGTTCCAAGGCACCGCGATCTTGCAGGCTATCGACATTGATCGTGTAGGGTTTGGTAAATTCGACTTTCACCCATCGTGAGAGCGGTGGGTCATCGGGGCGGGCGCGAGAACCGTCGCGAAGGTAACTCTCCCGCGTTGATTCGGGCGCGTTAGCTAAGACCGTGTTGATGAGCTTATCATCAATGCGTCCAAAGACGTTATTGTCGTCCGGGATGCTACCTTCGGCGACGAAGGGCAGATGACCGTCGAGTGGCAACATCTCGTAAACCGACCAGCTGCTGGCCTTTCCACTCTCGATCAATTCCTGTTGGCTCTTCATCAGCGGCCCGGTGGGTGACAGCGTGACCTGGTTTGGCGTGCTGCTGATGACGCGAAATTCTCCGAGGTACCCGACGGGAACAGGCACATCGATATTTGGGCCGCGACCTTCGCCGAATCCGTACACAACCATGCCGTCGGCAACGAGCGGCTCGGTCGCTGCGTTGGCGTCTTCACCGGCCTGCTCCGTTCCCGGTTCTTGCCCAGGATCAGGTTCACGCGGCGGACGTGTCAAAACGATGCTCGGTTCGCCGTTGAAACTCGAATTGCTCAGCCGCAAGCCGCGCCACCGCCGGCCAGCTTCGAGGCCGATCGCCCCGAGCTTTTGCGACATCGGCAGCACACCCGTCTCTGAGAGCGGGTTGTTGCGATCACCGTCTCGCAATTCCATCTGCTCAATTTCCGCCTTTTCCAATCGGGCGTCGAGTTTCTCTTTCTTGGCATACCACGCCGAGCGGCTTTTCAACGCCCCAGCGACTGGGAAAACAAAGATGACGGCGAGAATGGTGGTCACCATGATTGCCACCATTTCATACCATCTCCACAGGGAGACAGACTTCCAGAGCAAGAATGCTTGGGCCAGCACCAGTACGATTAGTAGTCCGAGCAGGGCGTACGACATCGAATAGTAGACAAGAGGAGTGAGTGCGAAGGGAGATTGAATTCTCTAGTTTAGTTAACAAGTCTAATCGACGCATTGACCACACTGCGAGTATTTCACCAAGTTTTCTAAGCCGAATTGTTTACCGGGCAGGTCAAAGTCCGCTAACCGCTACAGTTGGCCCAGCAGGTGCGACGTACATCGCTCAAGTAGGGATGTGCCGGTTTTTTGCACCGTAGCGGTCAAGCCGATTGCCCGGTTCGTCCGAACCAAGGTTTCGGGGAAGCCCTACGCCACGGATGGCGTGTGAATACTCCGACCGGACTATCTGCCATGGATGGTAATTACGTGACCGAGCGAGCTTTGTTTACCGTGTTTTGTCAACGTAGTCGCCGGGGCTGCGCGCAGACTGCGGCAACGACAGCGATGGTGGCCTGTTTGCTGGTCACGATCGGCTGCTCACGAGCACACTACCGGGTTCAGGCCAACCGCGAGGCGAACGCGTTGATCGCTGAAAAAGCGTCCCACGTCGCGCGGCCACCCAATACGCGGTTGAATATTGAACTCGACCCGCGCAGCCGAATGTTCAATCCGTTCGATCCCGACTTCCAACCCATGCCGTTGGACGATCCCGCCTCGCACCGCTACATGCAATGCGTCGACGGGCGGCGTGGATACCCCATGTGGGACGCCGCGGGACTCACCAATACGGCGGAGAATCCGGGGTGGTGGCAGTACTTGCCACTCAATGAAAACGGCGTTTTGGAACTCAACTCCGAGAATGCCGTGCGAATCGCGATGCTGCAGTCACCCGACTATCAACGACAACTCGAAAGCCTCTTTCTCTCGGCGTTGGACGTCAGTAGCGAACGATTTCAATTCGACACCCAATTTTTCGGTGGTTTGAACACTTCGTACGCCACGACGGGTGCAGGTCGCACCGGCAACAGCAGTAGCCAGGTCGCCGTGGGTGGGTATAGCGTGGGGCGGCGTGATTTCGCGATGCAGCGTGCGTTTGCAACCGGCGGCAACCTCGTCGTCGGGGTGGCCATTAACATCGTGTGGGAACTCAGCGGCCCGAATTCCCAATCCGCTGTTACCGTCCTCGATTTCGCGATGATCCAGCCACTGCTTCGCAACGCCGGTCGAGACCGCGTGCTCGAACGCCTGACGCTCGCCGAACGAAATCTGCTCGCCAACGTCCGTTCGTTCGAACGATACCGCCGAGCATTTTACCTCAATATTACCACCGGGCGCAACATCAATACGAGCGTGCAGCGGAGCGGCGGTGTGTTTGGCGTCGGCCTGGGCGGCTTTACCGGCCTGGGCAGCGGCTTCAGTGGCCTCGGCGGCCGCGGCGGTGGGTTCAACTTCAGCTCCGGGGGCGTGCCCGACGCGGGCGGTTTCATCGGGCTGTTGCAAGACCAACTGCAGATCCGTAATCTCGAAGAAAACGTGGCACGACTCGGTGAAAACCTACTCGTGCTCGAAAACACGCTGGTCGAGCTGCTCACGACCATCCCCGACGATCCTGAAGCGATCATTCGGCAACGCCTGCAAGTCTCGCAGTCACGCTCGTCACTGTTGAGCTCGCAAAGCGCCCTGGTCACGCGGCGTGTTACCTATCAAAACTCCATTGATAGCTTCTTAACTAACCTCGGTCTGCCACCTTACATCTGTGTCGAAATCAATGATCCGGCACTGACCCGGTTTGAACTGATCGACCGAGAATTGCGGATGCGACGAGAAGAACTCATCGACGTTCGCACCATCGTCGGCCGACTCAACGTCGCTCTGTTGGATCACTCCGAAAGAAGGATCGATGCGAACACGGGACTGCCCACATCGCGTTTGCCGTGGGACGATGACACGAGAGCCATCGTCGAGCAGTTGCGTCAAGCTCTCCAGCCGATCTCGCAGTTCTCGCGGAGTCTCGTTGAAGAAGATCTGCCGCGGGTCGGCCAAGATCTCGAGACTCTCAAGGAACAGCTTCCCGAACGACGACGGCAAACCGAATCGCTGCTGGCGCTCTATCGAGAAGAACAAAACAGTATCTGCTCGTTGCTCGGCATCGAGGCTGTCGATGAATCAATCTTCGATATGCAACCCGTGCTCGAAACTGGTGAAGAGCTCGAAGAAAACTACGCCGTCCTGTCGACGCGATTGAAAGTTTACCAGACCGAAGTGGACGCGTTGACTGAATCGATTGAGGAGTTTGTTGTCACG
Source organism: Rhodopirellula sp. (assembly GCA_041688415.1). Classification (GTDB taxonomy): domain Bacteria; phylum Planctomycetota; class Planctomycetia; order Pirellulales; family Pirellulaceae; genus Rhodopirellula. The sequence continues at coordinate 20,694 of JBDNIG010000402.1, forward strand.
GGGCCGAATTCGAACGACAACGCGGAAATTGCCCAAGAAATTCGGCAACGAGTCATCTTGGCGAGTCAAAACTTGCTCGCCAACCTCGGCGACGACGTGCTCAGCCTGCAATTGATCCAGGCCCGTGCTCGCGTCGAGAGTCTCGTCCTGCCCGAGGTGGAAATTGATCCCGCGGAGGCGTTGCAGATCGCCCGCGTGAACCGGCGTGACTGGGCCAATGCCAGGGCCAGCTTGGTCGACAAGTATCGTTCGATTGAATTCATTGCCGACAACCTCGAGAGCACGCTCGACGTGACGTTTTCGGGTGGCGTGCAAAACGATGGCAATAACCCCTTCGCCCTCAAACGCAATACCGAAACGCTGCGTGTGGGACTGCAATGGGACGCACCGATCACGCGTCTGCAAGAACGCAACACGTATCGACAATCGCTCATCGAATATGAGCAATCCAAACGGTCCTACTACGGATACGAAGATAACATTTGGCGACTCTTGCGAGCCACGATCCGGCAACTCCGCGCCAACCGCATCAATTTTGAACTGGGCCGGCAATCAGTGCGAATCGCGGCGGCGCAGCTAGAACTCAACGAAGACATTCGGGAGTTCCGCGATGCCCGTGGACTCAGCAGCGGTCCAACGGCCGCCCGCGATACGATCACCGCACTGAGCGCCTTGCTGAATTCACAGAACGGGCTGTTGAACCTGTTCGTGAACTTCGAAGTCGTGCGGCGTGGATTGGACTTGGATCTCGGCACAATGGAACTGACGCCCGACGGGATGTGGATCGATCCCGGGTCGCTCGATCCCGCGTCGATGCTCGGGCTGGTCGGCACGAGCGAGGGCGGTTTGATCGATTGTGGGCAAGCTCCGTTTATCGACGGCGAGAATCCTTGCACCCCGCCGGCCTGCGGCGGAATCCCGTTGCGAGCCCAACCCACCGATGCGATCTACGGTCCCGTGATTCAGAATGGAATCGATCCGGGTGGGTCCTCGCCGTCCTCCCAATCGTCCAGGAAATCCTCGATCGAGC
>JBDNIG010000403.1:0-13159 GCA_041688415.1 Rhodopirellula sp.
AACGTAGACGCTCAGGGCCTCGTCGGTGAGCCAGAAGTCTTTCCGCCACACCACGCGTTGCCGTACATCGGCGGGTAATTTGTCATATAAATTCTGTTTGCCGACCGCCATCTGCGTCATGTCTTCGGGACACAACAGAACCTTCCGATCGGTTTCGCGAATAACGCGAACGATTGCTGCGCGGATCGGAGCATGGTCGTGTTCACGCATCGCCTCGTTGCGGGCGACTCGATCCGGGTCGATCTTGCGATGATCGCCGGGGATCGTCCAGTACGGTGTGTAGCGAAGTCGCGATAGGCAACACAGAAAATTGCCGGGTTCGAGCCCATTGGCCGCGAGAAACTCTTCGGCTTTCGCGTCGTTGCGTAGGTCGCAGGCGAACGCGCCATCGGGCCCAAACTCCATCACCGGACACCGCACGCCTTGTTCCTTGGCGAGTTCGAGTGACACTGAATCGCGAAAGAACACAAACTTCGCTTGGCTGAGCAGTTCGCGGTCATCCCCGGACAAGAACGAGCCGTGCGTGATCCCATACACGCCGAACGGCTTGCCGGTATGCTTGATGAACGCGGCCACATCTCGGGCGGCCACCAGCGACGGCCCCGAACCGTGCAGCAGGAAGTCCGTTTCCGCGACGGCGGATCCCAAGTCAGCATTGGACGCATTGCCGCGTGAGTCGATGGATCCTTTGACGATTTGGAGGTTTGGAAATCGACGGTGCTCCATCGCAGCGACTTCGTCGGTCAAATTACCCGACGCCCACAGGGTCACTTCCGCATCGGGAATGTACTTTTCCAAGAGCGCCAACACGCCTGGTGTGTGCGCGATTTCGCCGATATTTACTCATTGCCACGACGATCGCAGCAGGATTCGTGGCCGCCGTGACGGGCTGTCCGCTGGCAACGACTTGGCAATCGCGGCGACCAACGAGACGGCGGAACATTGATAGAGGAATTGTCGTCGCTGCATGGCTAAGTCTCGCTTCATGACGAAACGTTTCCACACCTCTCCGATAGCCTGCGGATGTTCTTTGGACGCGCGAGTCTCAATGCCGACGAGCGTCCGTTCCGGTTGGGTTTCGATTTGCATCGTTTTTTTTGTAGTGGAAAGCTGCAATGGATCTGCGGCCGGTACATTGGTTTAGACGCATGGGTACCAGCCTGTGTCACTTGAATTGTAGCGGAACGGCGCCAACGGGCTATCGCTTTCCCACTTAAGACGCGAAGCATTTCGTTGGCCGGGCTAGCGGGCTGTCGATTGAATCGTTTTTACGAAATGAGCGTGTCAATCATAACCCGACGCGTAAGCGAGGGATGCAACCTGGTCGCTCGCTTACGCGTCGGGTTACGAAATCGACAGCCCGCTAGCGACCACCGGCTGATGCAAGGAACTAAAAAGGCTACCTTCCTAGACGATCAGCATCGCATCGCCGTAGCTGAAAAAGCGATACTCCGCCTCGATCGCTTCTTGATACGCCCGCATGATCAAATCATGCCCCGCGAACGCGCTGACGAGCACGAGCAGCGAACTCTTGGGCAAGTGGAAATTTGTCATCAACGCGTCGACCGCCGCGAACGTGTACGGCGGTTTGATGAACAAATCCGTCGCTCCGGTCCACTCCCGCAGCGTGCCTCCGTTTGCGGCCGCACTGCTTTCGAGCACCCGCACGCTCGTCGTGCCAACGGCGACGCAGCGACCGCCCGCCTCGCGGCGTTCGCGAATGCTCGCGCAAGACTCCGCGTCGATGCGGCCCCATTCGTGATGCATCGTGTGGTTGTCGATATCGGCAACCTCGATTGGGCGAAAGGTTCCGATGCCGACGTGCAACGTGACTTCGTGAATTGCGGTTTGTCCCTTGGCGATATTTTGCAGCAAGCTGTTGGTAAAATGCAGCCCAGCGGTCGGCGCCGCGACGCTGGCTTTGTCCTCTTCCCGCTCGCTGGCGAAGACCGTTTGATAGTTCACCAAGTCCGCATCGACCATCCGGCCGTCACGGATGTAGGGTGGAATCGGGACGCGGCCAAAACGTTCGAGCCACTGCGTTGGGGAGACTTCTTTGCCGGCAAGTGTCTCGTCGTGCTGCATCGATTCCGGCAGCGGGCGGACGAAAAGATGCCCCTCATTATCACGCCCGATGACTTCGAGCTGACCGCCATCGCGAGCGTCCCGGTCCTCCAGCGTGATCGTTTCACCCGTCTTCAAACTACCGCGAGTTTTCGTCAACAGTTCCCACACGCCCGTGGCCGCGTCGCTGCGCAGATACAGTCCTTGCCAACGACCGCGGGTGCGGGTGCGGTAACCAACCAATCTCGCCGGCACGACCCGTGAATTGTTCAAGACCAACGAATCTTCAGCACGCAACAATTCCGGCAGGTCGCGAACATGATGGTGCTCGATCGTGCCGCTGGATCGATTGATGACCATCAGCCGCGCATCGACGCGATTGCGCAGCGGTTCCTGGGCGATCCGCTCGCGTGGCAAGGAGTAGTCGTAGAGGTCGAGTGCGTGCATTCGCAGAGTCTATCTGAAAAGGACTTGGGCGTGAACGTTGATGCCACATTTTGCTAAGATCGTCACCATGAAAACGCAACGAAAACGAATGTTGGCTGGCGAGATGTACGACCCAGCCGAACCCGAGTTGGTGGCCGCACGCCTCCTCGCCCGTGAGCGATGCCACGCAATCAACATCAGTCAACCTGGCGAGGAAGAACTTCGACGCAGCGTGTTGAAAATGCTCTTCGCCCGCGGTGGCGATTCGGTGACCCTCGAGCCGCCGTTTCGTTGTGACTACGGATCGAACATCTATCTCGGTGACCGAGTCTACTTTAACTTTGACTGCGTGATCCTGGACGTTTGCGAAGTTCGGATCGGCAGTCACGCCTTCATCGCTCCCGGCGTACACATCTACACCGCGACACACCCACTCGAAGCCAAACTGCGCCGTACGCAGGAGTTCGGCAAACCGGTCACTATTGGCGATGACGTGTGGATAGGCGGTGGGTCGATCGTTTGCCCCGGAGTAACGATCGGTGATCGCAGCGTGATCGGCGCCGGCAGTGTCGTCACGAAAGATGTCCCCGCGGGTGTCGTCGCGGCCAGCAACCCGGCAAAGGTAATCCGTGAGATTGATTAGAAACAATGGCAAGCGAACTCGAAACGAAGTATGGCTTTGGGGCCCATCTAGCGGATCTATCCGACGAACAACTAATCGATCGTTTCGACTCCCAAGTCGGCAGTCGCGGCTGAGGCAACGCGCGCATGTACTTTCTGTTCTGTCTTCGCACCGAATTGAATCGACGCTCATTCGACACAGCTTCAATCGTAGGCGTCCATTCTGTCAAATCGACTTTGTGGAATCCACCGTCTGGCGACGGTAGCTACGGTTCGATTAAGGCGTTTCATTTCCGCTCGTCCCACCGGCTCATCGCTGTGGTCCTTTCAGGATCTAGAAATCGCGTAATCCGCAGCTGATTTCTAGGGGCATTGCCCTTGGCTACGTTGAATAACTCTTTTGGCGCGGGGAACCAAAGCGGGTAACATCACCAAGCTACGTCAGTGGTCTGCCCGTTCGCGCTAGGGTAAGCTATCACCTCGAAGTATGAACGTCCTGTTTCTCTCCTGAGTCAAGGTTGAAAAGAAATCGATGAAGTATGGCATGAATCTGTTGTTGTGGTCGGGCGAAGTCACCGAAAAGCTGCTGCCCGTGTGCGAGCAACTCAAAGCGGCCGGCTTCGACGGGGTAGAGCTGCCGATGTTCAATCTCGATTTGGATTATGCCGCTTTGGGCAAGCAACTCGACTCGCTGGGACTCAACCGTACCGGGGTGACGATTCGCAATGAAGAGGACAACCCGATTTCGCCGGACCCAGCCGTTCGCAAACTTGGCGTCGAGCGAAACAAACGGGCCCTCGACTGCGCCGCTGCCGCGGGTGTCGAAACCGTCGTCGGCCCCTACCACTCCGCCATCGGTGTGTTCAGCGGCAATGGGCCGACGGAGGACGAGTGGAAGTGGGGAGTCGAAAGCATGCGAGCAACGGCCGAACACGCGGGTTCGGTCGGTGTGCGATTGGGCGTCGAAGCGCTCAACCGGTTTGAATGTTACTTTCTTAATACGCATGCCGACTCGACACGATTCGTCCGTGACGTCGACCATCAAGCATGTGGCATTATGTATGACACCTTCCATAGCAACATCGAGGAAAAGAGTGTTACCAACGCCATCAATGCGGGCGGCGATAAACTGTTCCACGTCCACATTAGTGAGAACGACCGGAGCACTCCCGGCACCGGCGGGATCAATTGGCAAGAAAACTTTGACGCGATCGCCAGCAGCGGATACGACGGTTGGATGGTGATCGAGGCCTTCGGGCTGGCGCTGCCCGAGATCGCCGCAGCAACCAAGATTTGGCGGCGGATGTTCACCGATGAAATGACTTTGGCCAAGGACGGCTTGGCGTTCATGAAATCGGAAGTCGCTAAACGGCAGAGTTAGACTTCACCCAAATTCACGCACGCTTTCGGCTCCGAGAGCCGAGCGACATTAGTGTTCCAGGTGCGCTAGCACCAAGGCGATATCAGCGGGCGTGATCCCGCTGATCCGCTTGGCTTGGGCCAGATTGAGCGGGCGTACCTTGGTGAGTTTTTCGCGAGCTTCCGTTCTCAGCGATCCGATTCGGGCATAGTCGAACGACACCGGGATCCGCTTCTCGCTCATCCGCTGCTGTTTGTCGACCTCCATCTGCTGACGGTCGAGGTAGCCGGCATATTTGATATCGATGCAGCACTGTTCGGCCGCTTCCGGTGCGATCTTGTTAAGTTCCGGGACCCGCTCGCACATCATCGGCCACGTCACTTCGGGCCGACGGAGGTACACATCGGCTGGTGTTTTCTCGATGCGAGCTGCTGCGAGGAGTTCACGGCCGACACGGATCTGTTCGAGTTTTTCGGCCAAACGCTCTCGCCGTTGCCGATCGACCAAACCGAGCTGGTCGGCTTGGGCGGTCAAGCGTCGATCGGCGTTGTCTTGCCGCAGTAGCAATCGATACTCCGCCCGGCTGGTAAACATCCGGTACGGTTCATCCGTTCCCATCGTCACGAGATCGTCGACGAGCACGCCCAGGTAAGCGTCCTGTCGCGAGGGAACCCACGTCGATTGCCCAGCGACAATCCGAGCAGCATTGAGTCCTGCGATCAAGCCTTGACCAGCGGCCTCTTCGTACCCGGTTGTGCCGTTGATCTGGCCCGCGAGAAACAAGCCCGCGACGCGTTTGGACTCCAGGTGCGGCCACAGTTGAGTTGGCGGACAATAATCATATTCCACCGCGTAGCCGTACCGCATAATCGAGGCCTTTTCGAGCCCGGGGATCAAGCGGAACATGGCGTCCTGGACGTCACGCGGCAGGCTGGTGGAGATTCCATTGACGTAAACCTCCTGCGTTTGGCGGCCTTCCGGTTCGAGGAACAACTGGTGGCTGGATTTGTCAGCAAAACGGACCACTTTGTCTTCGATCGAGGGACAGTACCGTGGTCCGCGCGAATCGACTTGACCGCTGTACATCGGCGCCCGCGACAGATTCTGTCGAATCAGCTCATGCACGGCGTCGTTGGTGTGGGCGATATGGCAGGGCATCTGCTCGGTGGTCACCGCATCGTTGAGATAGCTGAACGGCTTCGGGTCATCGTCGCCCGGTTGGACTTCGACTTGGGTAAAGTCAATCGTGCGAGCGTTGAGGCGGGGCGGGGTGCCGGTTTTGAAACGATCGAGTTCAAAATTCAGTCGCTGCAGCGAGCCGCTGATGCCTGCCGTCGTGCCTTCGCCCGCCCGCCCGCCCGCACTCTGGGCTGCGCCGGTGTGCATGATCGCTTGCAGGAACGTGCCCGTCGTCAAAATCACCGTTTTCGCGACGTAGACCGCGTCGCCACGCACTTTCACTCCGATGATTCGCTGCGTCGCGATGCCGTCGGAATCCGCACCGCCGACCGGTTCGGTGAGCAGGTCTTCTACGGTTTCTTGGCGCAGGTCGAGGTTGGGCTGGGATTCGACCTGCCACTTGATGTGGTTTTGGTAGGCCTTTTTGTCGGCTTGTGCACGCGGACTGTGCATGGCTGGGCCTTTGCGACGGTTGAGCATGCGAAACTGAATCGCAGTGGCGTCGATGGCCAAGCCCATCAATCCGCCGAGCGCGTCGACTTCGCGAACAATCTGCCCCTTGGCGACGCCTCCAATCGCCGGATTGCAAGACATTTGCCCCACGGTGTCGATATTCGTCGTCAAGAGCACCGTGCGTGCGCCCAGCCGCGCAGCCGCCGCGGCGGCTTCCGTTCCGGCGTGGCCGGCACCGATAACGACGACGTCGTAGTCATAACGATTTTGGAAATGGTCGCGATTCAAAAGTTGAAGTCCGCAGGGAGGAAACGACGATAAGACAAGACAAGGTGTTTTTTCGAGCAACGCATCAAGTGACCGCAATACTCTGATTCTGACCAAACCATGCGATTTGAACAGCACCAAAGTTCAGGAACTGCAAATCAAATGCTGCGAAAGAGCGTTGGCTTCGTTATGCCAGCGCTGCTGGCGATGTTTTCGCTCACCACGGAGCCTGCGGCGGCACAGCCGGTGACCGACGTGGTTCTCAAGTCGGGATCGTTTCTGATTCCGTTCAATATTGGTGCCGAAGGGGCCCCCCCCCGCGAAGTTCACCTGTACATGGCCTCGGCTGCCGACGACGCTGGGCCAGCGGAACGATCGGCGGAGAACTCACCGCCAACGAAAAACTGGCGTCTGCTCGATCGCCAACCACCAGCAGCCGGCCAATTCCAGGTCTCCAAATCATCCGACGGTACCTTCTGGTTCGCCATTCGCACGATCGACGCGGGCGGTCGACCGCACCCATCCGGACCGATTCAGCCGGAATTGAAGGTAATCGTCGATACCACGAATCCAGTCGTCGAGCTGACGGCGGACGCGGATGCCGACGGAAAACTCACGGCCAGCTTCGCGGTGGATGACGCGACCGAAACGTCGCAAATGACGGCATACTACGCCACGGATACGGATCAAAAATGGCGATCCGTCACGGTCGAACGGACGGACGAAGGTGGGAGATTTTCGTTTGAACCCGCCGAGCCATGGCGGCAATTGTCGCTGCGTCTGCGAGTCATCGATGGGGCCGGCAATGAGACGATCGTCGAGAAAAACCGGATCCAAAAGCCCCGCATCGCAACCGTCCCGACGACGCGGTTCGCTTCCGGACCCGTTGGTTTTGGTAACGCGTTCGGTTTCGGCAATCCGGCCGCGACCGCGCACGGCTTACCCAATTTCAGTCAGCCGGGGAAACCGCCTGCGTCCAGTCTCGCTGGCAATTCACCGGTCCTGCCGCCACCATCGACGGCAGACCAGATCAGCAACGATTTCGGACGCTCCAAACCGGCAAACCAGACGCCACCGGCAGCGACCGAGGCGAATGCGTCCGAACCTGAATCGCTGGCCGCGCCGAACGGCAAACCAGAAACACCCATGCAGGCCATGCGGCCGCTCGAGCCACCCGCAAATTCACCCAGTGCTGGCCAACAGCATTCACCTGCGCAGCCGGCAGAAACAAAAACGGAGAGTTCCGCCGAAAAAGCTCCGGAACCACAGTCGACAGGAGTAAAACCGCAGACGCAGTTCTTCACCGAGACCGTTCCCGCGCCGGAAGGAGAGCGACCCGCACCGACGCAGTTGAATCAACCGGCGACGCCGCAGTTCGCCGAAGAAACATCCACGGGCGACCAAACCTCTTCACCGTGGTCACCGATCGACTCCAATCGCTCGGGAAATCCGGGTGGCCAGTTCAGCACCGCGCCGAGCCTGCGCCCGGTCAATCCGGGAGAGTTGCCAGACATGGACAACGCTCCTACCTTATCGCGTCAGTCGCGCCGTGAACCGGTTGCGGCGGACAACTCGCTGGACTTGGAACGCTTATCGCAGCGCGCCGTCGTGCGTTACAGCCTCAGTCATCAGTTCAGCTTGGACTACGAAATCGAAGCGATTGGAGGTCGCGGGGTCGAAGCGATCGAACTGTATGGGACGACCGATGGTGGCCAGGCGTGGAAAAAGTGGGGCGACGATCCGGACAACCTCAGTCCATTTGACATCGAAACCAACGGCGAAGGCATTTTTGGATTTCAAATCGTGGTCGTCGCCACGAACGGGTTGTCCAGCCCACGACCGTTGCCAGGAGATGCACCGGATATCGTCGTCGTGGTCGATGAGACGCTGCCGGAAGTCGGGATTTCGGGTGCCAAGTACGGAACCGGCGACCGCGCCGGTTCGCTCGTGATTGCGTACCACTGCGAAGATCAATACTTGGTCTCACGACCCATCACGTTGTCCTTCAGCGATTCCGTGAGCGGACCATGGACGACGATTGCCGCGGGACTCCGCAATACGGGTGACTACGTATGGCCCGCTGACCCACAATTGCCTCGCCAAATTTACTTGCGGATCGATGCTCTCGACCAAGCCAGTAATGTGGGCGGCTACGTCCTTGACGAACCGATCGACACACAGGGGTTAGCCCCTCGGGCGCGGATTCGCGCCTTTCGTTCGATCCCGGGCCGATAAGCAACGCGGGGAAAATAAGTGGCACAGGCTTCCAGCCCGTGATGGTTTTTCAGCACAGGCTAGAAGCCTATGCCACGGCTCAAAAATCCGCGTTTCCGGGTGTTCGCGGAAACGGGATCACGTCGCGGATGTTGGTCATGCCCGTGACGTACTGGACTGCCCGCTCGAGCCCCAAACCGAATCCCGCGTGCGGCACGGTTCCATACCGGCGCAAGTCAACGTACCACCAATATTCCTGTTCATCGAGTCCGGCCTCGCCCATCCGCCGCTGCAACACATCGAGTCGTTCTTCCCGCTGACTGCCGCCGATAATCTCGCCGACACCGGGCACGAGCACGTCCATGGCCGCAACGGTTTTGCCGTCGTCACTGACACGCATGTAGAACGGTTTGATCGCAGCGGGGTAGTCCGTCAAGATCAACGGGCCGCCAACAATCTGCGTCAGGTACCGCTCGTGTTCGGCTTGCAGGTCGATGCCCCATTTCACGGGATACTCAAAGGACTCGCCACAGGATGTCAAACGATCGACCGCCTCGGTATACGTCATGTGCTCAAACGGTTTGTCGACGACACCTTGCAATTGAGCGAGTTTGCCCTTTTCGATCCGCTCATCGACAAAAGCCATGTCCTCGGCACAGTGCTCGAGGCAATCGGCGAAGATGCGTTTGAGAAACCGTTCGGCGAGCTGCATGTTGTCACGAAGGTCGAAGAAGGCCGCCTCGGGCTCGACCATCCAGAACTCGGCCAGGTGCCGCGACGTGTTGCTGTTCTCGGCGCGAAAGGTCGGACCGAAGGTGTAGATCTTCGACATCGCACAAGCGTACGTCTCGCCTTCGAGCTGGCCGCTGACGGTCAGGTGCGTTGGCTTGCCGAAGAAGTCCTGGGACGCATCGAAAGGTCGATTCGAGCCCGCGAGTTTTTCCAAGTTCAGCGTCGTCACGCGAAACATTTCGCCCGCGCCCTCGCAATCACTCGCCGTCACGATGGGCGTGTGTAGGTAGTAGAAACCAGCCTCGTCAAAGAATCGATGAATCGATTGGCTCAGCCGGTTACGCACCCGCATGACCGCGCCGAGTGTGTTCGTGCGAGCACGCAGGTGCGACCACTCACGTAGTTTTTCAAACGAGTGCCGTTTCTTCTGCAGGGGATAGGTTTCACCGTCACACCATCCCGTCACCCGCACCGATTCGGCGTGCAGTTCGGTGGTCTGGCCCTTGGCGGGAGACTCGAGCAGTTGTCCATGAATGACCACGCTGCAGCCCGCCGTCAGCTTCTGCACTTCGTCGGCGTAGTTGTCCAGCGCCGCGGGCACGACGACTTGCAGGTTTCCCAAACAAGTTCCATCGTTGATTTCGAGAAAGCTAAATCCGCCCTTGCTATCGCGCCGCGTCCGCACCCAACCGCGGATTTCCGCCGCAGTCGGCAACGCGTCGTGGCGTCGGCAAGCGTCTATCGTCATCCAGTCCATGGAAATTCCTTACCAAAAGTAGTAATACATACAGGCGGTCACTAAGATGACGCACACGCCGGCGATCTGTGCTCCCCGCGACGACGTCATGTTCATCGCCTCGTTGACTGGCATCGTAACGGGCGTCTTCAGCGGGTTGATGAGCGTCACGATCAATCCGGTCAATAGTACGGTGAAGAAACAAATCGCCATTCGGTCCAAGAACGCAATTTGATCCGCGTACCACCAACCGCCCTGCACGATCCAGTCGCCGAGAAATAGCATCAGAGCCCCATAGGCAATCACATTGATCAGAATTCCCAACCAACCGAAGTAGCGTGGGGTGCGGGGTGAGAAGAATCCGAGCAAGAACACGGCGAGAATCCCCGGAGAAATGAACCCTTGGAATTCTTGGATGAACTTGAAAATGCTTTCAAAGCTATCGAGGTACGGAGCCACGATCGCCGACATCAGCACGAACAACACCACGAAGACGCGGCCTACCACGACCAAACGCTGTTGGTTCGTTTCTTTGGTCACCTTGGCATACAAGTCCATCGTCGCGAGCGTGGATGCGGAGTTAAGCATCGACGCGAGCGAGCTAATCACCGCGCCGGACAGGGCCGCCAAGATAAACCATGAAATCATGGGGTAGGGTTTGATCAAGTTCCGCACCAGGACTGGGAACGCGGAATCGTAGTCGTAGCCCACCAATTTGTTGGCTGTTGATAACTCCGGATCCTTCGTCAAAGCGATTTTAGCATAGTCGTTAATCTGATCACAAATTTTCTCCGGCGGATCGGTGGGGATCACATCGACATCCTCGCCGGCCTGTTTCGCATTCTGCTGCAATGCCTGCCAACCCAGGTCCGGTTGCAATTCGACAAATGAGTTATCGACGGTGAAGACAGTGGACGCACCGGCGGTAGCGACGGTATTGACGTTACGCTGGAACGCCGATTCATGCAGGTCGCCACTGAACAGGTTGAACGCCATGATCCCAGGTATGACCACCAAGAACGGGATGATCAGCTTCATGGATGCCGCGAACACGATCCCTTTTTGTCCCTCGGCGAGTGATTTCGAACCGAGTGTTCGCTGCACGATGTACTGATTGAGTCCCCAATAGTAAAAGTTGGGAATCCACAACCCGACGAGCAACGCCGTCCATGGAATATCTGAGTCCTCTTTCGGTCGGACCATGTGAGTCTTGCCACCACTGCCGTTCTCGCCATGCACGACGACCGCTTCGTCATCAACGCCATCATTGAGCAAAATGAATCGACGCCAAAAACCCGCGTTCTCAAGATCCTCGACTGTGGCGTCCGAGTTAGCAACCTTGGTCTTGATCAGATCCTCGGCTGGTCGTTCGCTGAGTTCAACGAACGCCATCACCATCACGATCACACCACCGAGAATCAATGCCGATCCCCACACCAGGTCAGTCCAGGCACACGCTTTGAGACCGCCGACAAATACGTACGCCGCGGCAAACAATGCGATCAGCCAACACATCACGGTCAGATTATTGAGCACCGGAACAGTGTTGTAATATTCCGATATGAATTTCGCACCCGAGTAGATCACCGACGATGTTGCCACAAAAACTAGCGTGACCACGGCGGGAATCGCCATCACCAAGCGGGCGATCCAGTCGAAGCGATATTCCAAAAACTCGGGGATCGTGAATAAGCCCGCTTTGAGGAATCGGGGGAGAAATAAGAAACCAACGAGCACCAATGTTACCGCGGCCATCCATTCATAGGACGCGATAGCCATCCCCAACCAGTTCGCCGCCGATCCGGACATGCCGACAAACTGCTCCGTCGAAATATTCGCAGCGATCAGTGAGAAACCCACCAACCACCACGTCAATCCCCGACCGGCGAGAAAGTAATCCGATGCGTCATCGCTCGGATTCCCATCGTCGGGTTCCTTCGCCATCCAAATCCCTAGCGCGATCACGCTAATGACGGATCCGAGAAACAACACGACTTCGAGAATGTTCATAAATTGCAAAGAAGGACGTGAGAAGAAGTGGCGAGCCGATGGCTGGCGTAGTTTTAAAGTATTTTACGCCCGCGCGTGAGCCTAGCGCGTGAATCGAAGTACCGTGACTTCACGAAAATCCTCGCCCGGACGGAGCAGCGTCGATGGGAAATCTGGATGGTTCGGTGTGTCGGGATAATGTTGAGTCTCCAGGCAAAACGCGTCGTGCGGTCCATGACCGTTACTGCTCTCGTTGCCACGAAGATGGTTCGCGGTATAGAGTTGCACCCCAGGTTGGGTTGTTTTCACGTCCAGTACCCGGCCCGACTGTGGATCACTCACGCTCGCCACTGGTCGCAGTTCTCCTCTCTCGCCAGCAACCACGTAACAATGGTCGTAACCTTTCGTTGCCGCCAACGAGGCGATGCGTTTGGCGAACGCAGTGGGCTCGCGAAAGTCAAATGGTGTGCCTTCGACGTTGATCAAATTACCGGTTGGAATCATGTCTTCATCCACCCGCAAGTACTCATCGGCAGTTACAACGGCCACATGATCGAGGGCCGTCCCCGAATCCGCTCCGCCTAGGTTCCAATAACTGTGGTTGGTCAAATTGATCGGCGTTGCCATCGTCGTTGACGCGGTGTACTCGATCGTCAGTTCATTCTCGTCGTTCCAACGATACTCAGTCGTCACGGTCAACTCGCCGGGGAAACCCTCGTCCCCATCGGGACTGACAAGCGTGTAACGCACCCGATCGGCGCGGGCGTCAGTCTCCGTTGCCGCTGGATTCCCCGGGACCACCTCGGTGCTCCAGTAGTGGTGTGAAAAGTTCACATTGCCTCCATGGAGGCAGTGTTTGCCGTGGTTGACGGTGACCTGGTACGGCACGTTGTCAATCGTGAACCTACCGTAGGCGAGGCGATTGCAAAATCGTCCGATGGTGCTGCCAAAGCCAGGGTGTTTCCCGAGATAGGGCCCGAGCGATTCAAAAACGAGATTCACGTTGGCACGTTTGCCGTTTCGATCGGGCACCTCCACCTCCAGCAACGAGGCACCCCAATTCATCGCGCTGACGCGGTTGCCATGACGGTTCGTGAGGGTGGTCTTGGTGACGGGTG
>JBDNIG010000404.1:0-14332 GCA_041688415.1 Rhodopirellula sp.
GATAGCGATTGCAAATTCACAAGTGCAAATTGCGAATTGATTGCGAAACAGCTTTAAATCAAGGCTCAATTTGCAATGTACATCTTGCAATTTGCAATATCGGTCCGTGTCAGCGTTCGGTGACAATCGCGAGATTTTTGATGGTCCAGGTCGGGGCCGTGGGGCCGACACCAATGGCTCCAGGGCAGCGCGTGGCCCGGTGGCATGCTCGTGCCTTGCCCCAAAATGGTGGCCGCGTTGCACACGTGTTTCCCTTCGGGCCGGGATAGATCGTGGCGGCCTCATTCTCAGGCCCACTGCGTTTGGACGCCCTGCTCGCGAATGAACTTCTGGAAATCGCTCAGTAATTGCTCGTCCGCCCGAACCGTGTGGGGAGACTGATTTTGCTTCAAGGCGAAGCTCACCAGACATCCGGCGGCCTCACCGATTCCCCATTCGACAGGGTGCAGCCGGTAGCAGCCGCTGGTCAGGTGCGTGGTCCCGATGTTCTTGCAGGCCGGGAGCAGATTCCGCATCCGAACCGGCAGCAGCGATCCGAGGGGAACCTGAAAAGGAAATGTCTGAAAATCGATGTAGTTGTCGCCGCCAGAGGACGGATGCAGGTCGATCGAATAGCTGCCGACGCCGACCGAATCCGCGAACTCCGCGGCGCGAATTTCCGAGACCGGTTTGCCGGTCACTATGCTGCGATTCTCGCGGCCGACGTGCTCTTCCAGCACAGTGAACTGCGCTTCGATGCGGCGTGATTCACGGACGTACGGCGTTTTCGCCAGGCCGTCCGTCGTGCCCATCAGGTCCGGGCGAAGCCGCAGGCCGGGAAAACCCGCTCCGCCGTCTGGTCGAGGTGCGTCTGTCTGCAACCAATACAGCAGCGAGAGACTCAGTTGCTTGGACCGCGCGACATGACGTGACGCTTCATCATCCGGCACCCCCATCAGATTGCCGAGCAGATAGTCGTTTTGTGGCCAGTTGATCAGACTGATGTCACCCGCGAACCGACCCGGCTCAAACAGCGAGCGGTCGATGATCCGCCGATACGTCCAGAGATTCAACGCTCCGTTCACGGATTTACCACCATTCGGATCGAAGCCTAAGCGTTTGGGCTCTTTCGATCGCGGATGCGTGTAAGTGAAGTCCAGCAGCCGGCCCGGCCAGGGCGGCGTGAGCTGCGGCACGAAGTCACGCCAGAATGCGTATTCTTCCGGCCGATCAATGGTGTGATCTTCGCCGCTGAGATGATCGACGGCGAAACACATGGTAAAGGCTTGGTGGTTGTCCGGGTTCGCGGTTTCGCCCGCATGCAATTCGTTCGTCACGTTGCGAGCTTCCGAGCCAGTGACAAATTCGGTCTGCGTCAGTGGCAACAGGTCGCCCAGTTCGGTGGCGTCGACGAAGTACTTCCCACGCAGCACGCGTGAGTCGCCCGTCTTTGTCGAACGAACGCTGACGGCGCGAACCTGATCGCGATCCACATCGGCCGCCACCGCGATGTGCTCACGCAGCAGCACGAGCTGCCCGGATTCTTCGAACGGCGCCAGCCATTGTTCTAGAACGGCCAGCGAGACACGCGGCTGAGCACACAATCGCGAGACGTTCCCGTTGCCGGGGTTCAGATGCGGATTCTTGAGCGCGGCATCGGTCAGCGGAAAGTTATCACGATAATATTGCCGGATACGAGATCGGAGTTCGCGGTAAGACTGATTCGCGCCGGTAGTTTCGATCAGGGAGTGTTCGTCCGGCGGAACGCCCTGGCTGGTGAGTTGTCCGCCAATCCAGTCCGTCTCCTCGGTCATGACAACCTTCAGTCCATTTCGCAGCGCTGCGATCGCCGCGGCACAACCGCCAAGACCACCGCCGATTATCACGACATCCGTCGAATGTTCCTGTTCGTAACCCGCGAAGGATGGTGAGAAAACCCCCGCGATCGCACCGCCGGTAACCATTGAACAAAAACGACGGCGAGTGTGATAATTTTGACTCATACGAATTTCTTTTGACTTTCTACTTACACGCTATGCGAACTGAATCTCGATGGTGTACCACCGGTTCGGATGATACGCTCGAGCGTTGGGTCGGGGCCCAAACGCGGGAATAACGGTGGCCCCGGTCCCGCTGATCCGAAACTTAGGCTTGCACCAGTCAATATCCATGGTACGCGATGTCACCGCCCTACGTGGACTCGTCTGATAGAATTGGAACTCGAGTTCACATTCCATCAGCAGGTTCGAACGATCGTCGTATTGCTGATGTACCTCTGCATCAAATACGAACAACGCGAGTTGGTGTGGGCGATATGCAGCTACCCTCTTCACTCGGACCGCTGGTGCCTTCACCCCCTCAGGACGATGATCCGGTAGGGCCGGCATAAACGCCCTCACGTCGTTCGCCAGACTCTGCGTCCCGATGTAGTCCCTGGCCATCTGCAGTCCTGGCAGATGGGGACCCGCGTCAGGATTGAGGCTTGGGTTAAGTAGCATGTGTGGAGTGTGCTGAAATAACGCGATCGCCTGCACATCCTCCAGGTCGATGATGACTGGTGCTGGATCAAGCGAAAAGCACCAGAGCTTGTGGATGGAGACCAGCGGATATACGACGGGATTGAACCTGTGCGTCGATATTCTCGCCTGCCAATCGAGCGCGTCGTAGAATGCTGCCTCGGCTAGCGCTGCAAGCGGATCCTCTGCACAGTAAACGGTAGGTTGAGCCACATTATTATATCTGCCTCCCTTTGTGAAGTATGCCCCACGACCCTTCAGAGGAGTGGGCCAGTTTACTCCAGGACTCGTGACACGATAGAGTGCGGTTCCACGAGCCAAAGCGTAGTACATGTGTCTAACCTTTAAGATGCGTTGAGCTACGCACAGGAATTGTCTGGGACGCGCTCGTGCAACACCTCACCGTCAGTAGTTACAATTCGCACGCCGCCTAGACGCTCGATAGCTTCATTGGGGATGCCCGTTAGAACGATGATGACTTGCTCCCAGACAGATCCGTGCTGGTTTTGATAATCCTGCCTCATTTGTGTCGGGAACTCCATTCTTCCCACCGAATTTGCGTTAGGGTAGTGCGTCAGAATTCGTTGCTGACTCGCTGATTCAAGGTGAAATTCTGTCCCCTCGCTCGTAGGAATCGACAGGATTGTCAGGGGAACAAGGGGACCGAATACTTCATTCGACAGTTGCTCGTCGGGTAGCTCAAACCCATGCACCTGCCAAGTACGGTCGCGCAATCGCTCCCCAAGCTCACGGGCGAATCGTTCTGCTTGTGGTTTGCTTTTCCAAACATAAAGCCAGCGACTCGACGTCCCTGGCTCAGGTGTGCGAGGGACGTTTGCAACATCGATCCCGATTGACTGAAGAAGATCAGTGTATGCCTTATATTCCCGGTCCGTATTCGGTTCCGGCTTCCGAACGGTGTACACCTTCATCAAATCTCTCCGAGGGAGCAAGGTAATCATCCTCCGCCTAGCCGAAAATAGAGAAGGGCTGCACAAGGGCGATTATTGCGAGCACAATTTCGCAAGTACATCGCATTGTATCGATCAATCATGGAAAAGGCACCCCCATTGTCGCGGTGGCATTCTCTGATGAGCCCAAAAAAGCTGGCGTTCCGGCTTCTTATTTCCGAATTCGACTCATTTCCTGCCCAGGATCGATGTGCCGAATGGAGTACGAATCGCCATTTCGGATGATTTGCTCTTCATCACCACTTCACGCCGTGACACCGCAAGGCTGACCAACGTTCCTCTCTAACTCGCCAAAGTCTTCAACGACAATAATCTCGTATGTTGGAACGCCAATACGAAGCATCTTGGCATCACGCAATGGAGCCAACAACGCGATCGAACCTTAGTTCAACTTCTTAACGTCCGATCGATACTTGCGGCAGTGACGAAACTACTGCTGCAGCAGCAAGAGTTGCACCCCATCGACGATAACGAAACCGTCCGTGTTTCGGTTCGATACCGTCACGGTCACGGAATCATTGATGCGAAAATTTCCCAGCGACGAACCGCCCGCAGCACCTTCACGCTGGTTGACGGTCATCCGTTCTTCCTCATCGTCCATTGCGACCGTCACGGGAGTCTTGGTGGACCGATTGCCAGAGGTGACGTACAGCAGCTTCACTTGATAGACGCCGGGCTTGGGAACATCGATTTGGAAGGTCGCCGTCTTCTCGCCCTTGCCGTTGTTGCCATCGTGAAGGTAGGCCGGACCACAGACGGGAGACAACGCGCCGGACGTCCACGCGCCGGTGGTTTGTGCGATGGCAACATCGGTCACCAGACCGGGAAGTGGCTTCGCTGGTTTTCTGACAGACTGATCGCTCCAGAGCAGTCGCTGGCCGTCGCGCTCCAGCTTTGATTTCAGCTTGGCGTAGTCCACGTCCTGCACAGCAATCTCTTCGGTGATCGCCATGGCCGCGGCGCTGCCGGCGCTTTGGCCCAAAATCATGAACACCGGCTCCATTCGGATCGATCCATAGGCAACATGTGACGAAGACAGGCACCCCGGCACCAAGAGATTTTTACATTCATTCTTTTTGGGCACGATGGAGCGATACGAAACGGGATACGGCTTCGGACAGCTATGCCCAAAACCACCTTCATTACGCACGGTTTGCACTCCGTTCTCTTCCACAACCACACGCTGGCAAAAGTGAGAATCCATCGGGTACGAAGCTAATCCCACGGAATCATCAACGACTCGTCGCGATTCGCAGTCCGCCTGGGTGATGACATAGTCAGAAACCATGCGACGGCCTTCCCGCACGTACAATTGATGAGGCCAGAATCCTGTTTCGGTGAACTCCTGTGGATCGAGTCCCCAGGCATTCACTCTCTCACGTAGTGTTTCGGGAACCTGAGGATCATTTGCCAGGAAGTACATCAGCCCCTGCTGATAGCTGACGTGGTCTTGAAAGATGCGTTCGCGCAGCTCGTACAATTGCCCGAGCGGCACCGGAAGCCCTCGGCGTGGCGGCGGGAGTTCGCTGATCGAACCAGGCTTGTACGTGCCGTCTGGCCAACGATAATTGCCGCCAACATAATCGGACGAGAAACTGCCGGCGTTGTTGCTGTCACCCCGCCGCATCTGCACCGGCCCGTCCGTCAGCGGCGCCGTCGTGTAGTTCAGACGCCAATCGATACGTTCATCGAAGTTCAGAAAGCGGGCCAGCAACGCGTAGCGACCGGCGTCATAGCCGCGAGGTTTCGGGAACGCGATTGAGTCCGCCCCGCGTGAAAGTTGAAGTCGGAAATTGTACGCCTGGACTTTAAAATCGCCTTCGCCCGGTTTCCCAGGAGCTTCCGCGGCAATTTCCGGTAGCAGCCCCGACGCTGGATCCCCCGCAATGACGTAGGGACTCAGGGGCAGCCGGCAAAACTGGTAGACGTTCTTCCACGACACGTCCTGCCATTGCCCGCCCAAAGATTCTTCGTAAGCCGCGGCCGGTTCTCGCCCAACGCGATAAGAAACGTTCGCGGCGGCCAGCAGATCGCCTTCATATGTGCTGTCCACGAACATGGCCGCCCGAACGGTCTCACCGGTTTGCATGGTTGCGGACACCAGCCGATGATGCTGCATCTCAACGGAGCTCAACGCACGTCCCAGGAGAACTTTCACGCCAGCTTCATCGAGCATTTTGCGGTAGAGCGTCTCGGCTTCCCCCGGACGATAGTCTCGGGCTTTGCCAATTCGATTGTAGAACTCCAGGGCTAATCCGCCGATGGAACCTTTTCTTCCAAGGTCCGTCGCGGTCAATCCGCCCGACGTCATTCCGCCAACGTGCCGGTTGAATGAAAACAGGACCGCAGTCTTGCCTTCCCGCGCGGCCTGGATGGCAGCGGTCACCCCAGCCGGAGTTCCCCCGTACACGGCGACATCGCACTCGATTAGCCGTGGCTGCCCAGGCTCGGCCGGCTCGTAGTAGTGTGGCTCACCAGCAGTGGTCTCACTGTGGCAACATGCCGGATGCAAAGCGGCACTCACCACCACAGCCATCAGCCAGAGGACTCGCTTCAAAACTTGTTTTCGGTTGGTCATCTGCTTTTTCTCTACGTCGATTTCTTCAGTGGAATGAGTTCTCCCGTCGCGGCGTTCAATTGTACACGCAGTGCTGTGCCCGTATCCTCCCTCGTTACGATTTTTTCCGCGATTGAGGCAGTCTCGCGGTCGTTCGGTGCGTTGTCGAGTTCGACGATTTTGTTTCCTGGGTAGTAACTCGCTGCTACAATGTCGAACCGACACTGAAAAAACCTCGAGGACACTAGTCGACAAATGGAGATTGCCCAGATGACTGACCGAGCTACACGAGAGGAACTGAGTATGTCCAGAACGATGTGTCCGTTGATTGTTGTGCTGTTAATACTGGCGGGCCAAGGTCGCGCCGACGACTCGTTGCCCGACCGGGACGGTGATGGGATTCGCGATGATCATGAAGAAGTCTTGGGTACCGATCCAGGGCACGCCGAATCGCTGCGCGTGGTACTTGACGACGGACCCGAAGCCGAGTCACGTCGCCGTTCGGACGACTACGATGCCACGAAGGATTTTACCAAAATCGAGTTCTGTCACGTCGGCGGGGATCGTTATTTGTGGCGAGCGACGTTCGCTGCGGCACCACGTCTGGATGATACGGTGTTCCATCTGTACGTCGATGCGGACGCCGACGCTTCGACGGGTCGTCAGGGAAGGGAGGGTGCGTCTAGCACCGGTACGGAATACATGTTGAGCGTCGTGGGCGGTCGTGGATCTTCCAGATTGTTTGATCCGAGCGGCAAGCAAACCAATGGCCCGCCCGTGACTCACGTCGTCGATGGCAACACGCTGCTGATTTCCGCCGACATCGAGTTGGGGCGAGACGATCGGGGAGCGCGCTTCGCTCTGTATGTCTTGTGCCACAACATCCCACCGCCTGGCTCCAACGCGGAGATGAGCAAGGCCAGCAAAAAAAGAGTCGTTGAAAATGTACCATTGTCGGATCGAGAAAAAATCGTCCGCCCCGCCGATCATACGACAAACTATCGTGTTGAAGCGACGTTCGGAAACCACCTGCTCCAACAAATCGAAACGGACCCAGCAAACTTCGTCGTACCGCACGACAAACTGGAGTTGCACGGTTTTGCCATCGACCACTCCACGCAGCGACGCTGGCCACACGTGAAGCTCACGACATCAGGCGGAACGGTCGTGGCGCGGGCTCCACGAGCGGGCCGCTTCCACATCGGTTTCATGATGTATGACGACAGCCGCGACGAACGAGTTGGCTTGTACGTCGACGACGCGCTGAAAGGAGTCGCGATGGCGAACGTGGACAACAACACGACGTGGTTGTATTGGCTCGAACAACCCCTGGAATTGACAGCGGGCGAGCGAGTCGAGTTGCGTGCGTTGGGCAGTGGCGGAAAGCATGGGATTTGCAATGTTCTGTTTCTACCGCAACCACCGGAGCGGCGCGAGGTGGCAAATGCCGTGAAACATCTGACTTCCGCGTGCCTCGCACAAACTCCCGATCGCGTCACGGTTTCTTGGACGACAAGTTGGCCGTGTTCCACGAAGTTCGAATACGGCGTTGACGACAGCTATGGCGAGACCGCCGAGCTCGATGGCAACTGTCTCGTACACCGCGTCGTGCTCGAAGGGCTCGATCCACAGCGTGAATATCACGGCCGCGCGGTTGGCCAGGCACGCGACGGCACTGAGTACGTCAGTGAGGACTTTCTTTTTCGCGCCGTGCCGCCGCGCAGTCCAGCGACGCGAACGGACACCAACGAGGTGCCACTTGCTGTACGCAATCCGCTGGATGTTGCCCTCGACAACTGGCCGGTCACCAGTGGCGTTCCCTTTCCGCAAGGGCAACTCGGCTCGTCCGATCACGTTCGCCTGTTGGCCGGCGATACGGAAATCCCCGCACAAATTGAAACGACCGCACGCTGGCCCGATGGCAGCATCAAGTGGTTGCTGGTCACATTGGCAGCCGATGTCGAAGCGCGAGAAACCGGCCAATATCGCTTGCAGTACGGCAGCCGTGTGCGTCGCGCAGACGTCACGCAGGGCCTATCGATCAGTGAACAAGACGGCGAGGTGCGCATCGAAACGGGCGTGATGCAGTTCACCATTGATCGAGCCGGCAATCTCGCTGAGCTTCAGCGCGACGGACGCTCGCTATTGCGGAAAGACAGTGTTTGCGCGTCCCATGCGACCGACAGCGACGCAGCGACCTACAACACGCTTGGCTCCCGGGCCAATATGGTGGTAGAAGAACGTGGTCCGTTGCGAGTGGTGGTGAAGGTCACGTCCTGGCTGACCGGCGAGGGCGGCGAACGGTTGATGCGGATCGAGAAGCGAATCATGGCCTATCGCGGTGCGGCGTTTTTGCGAGTCGAGCATACCTTTGTGATGGATCAGCCGCAGAAGTTCACGAACCTGGAAAAATTGGCCTACCGTGTACCCATTCCAGCGATGCAGACGACGTGGCGCGTGCCGACCGTTGGCGGCAGTGAGCTCACCCTGCAACCGGCAGATTCGTCCGCGTGGCAACGGTTCGACCGCGAATTCGTGACGGTCGTCGACGGAAAAGAAACACCGAGGCCGGGTCGAATTGTCGGCTCGATCGTTGCCGATCAGCCTGACGGAGCCGCGGTCGCAGTTCGTGACTTCTGGCAGAACTACCCCAAGGGATTTTCCGTAGCCGCCGATGGTGTGGACATTGACCTTTGTCCAGACTTCGAGGCGGGCCAATACGATCAGTTTCCTTTCGAGAAAGAAGGGCACCAGCTTTACTACTACTTGCTCGACGGTCGCTATCGTCTCAAACGTGGCATGTCCAAGACGCACTCTCTGCTGCTCTGCTTCGACGATCAATCGAAACGCGAATCCGTGTGTGCGGCATTCCAGAAGCCGTTGTTGGCCACGGCTCCAGCCTCCTGGTATTGCGATAGCAAGGTGTTTTACGATGTGGCTCCGCGCGACACGGCAAAGTTCACGTTATATGAGGAAGCGATCGACAATAATCTGGCGGCCTATGCCGAGCAACGCGAACGCCAGCACGATTTTGGCATGCTGAACTACGGCGATTGGTACGGTGAGCGAGGTACGAACTGGGGCAACGTCGAATACGACACGCCGCACGCTTTCTTCCTGGAGTACATTCGCTCGGGCAATCCCGACGCCTTCTTTTTGGGTGAAGCCGCCGAGTTGCACAACCGTGACATTGACACGATCCAAGCGAGTGAGGATCCCCACGAGATCGGAGCGGTGTACATTCATCAAATGTGTCATGTGGGCGAGTACTACGATCGCACCGTGCCGGGTTCTCTCGGTATTCCGCGCGGCGGATACACCGTCAGTCATGCCTGGACCGAAGGCCATTTCGACCATTACTTCCTGACCGGCGATCGGCGATCCTTCGAGACGGGTCGGGCCGTGGCCGACTTTTTCACGCGCAAGGAATTGGGGCGACCGTACGATTTTGCTTCATGTCGAACGCCAGGCTGGCATTTGATCATGTTGGCGGCTACCTATGCCGCGACCGACGATCCCTATTATCTGAACGCCGCTCGCGTGGTGATCGACCGCGTCCTCGAAACGCAAGACACCCAGCCTCGTCCGTTGCCCGAGTACCAACAAGCCGGTCGCCAAGCATTCCAGCGGGGAGGCTGGTCGCGGATGATGGTGCCGGGGCATTGCCAATGCGAGCCCAGACATCGAGGCAATGCCGGTTTCATGGTGGCGGTGTTGCTCGCCGGGATGAAGTATTACCACGACGTCACCGGTGATCCGGAGGTGAAAGAGGCGATCATCCGCGGCGCACATTATTTGCTGGATGAAACTTATTCGAACGAGGTGCGCGGCTTCCGTTACACCTCGTGCCCCAACACCAACTATCGGCCCGGTGCTTCACCCCTGATGGTCGAAGGCATCGCTCGTGCGTACTTGTGGACGGGCGACGAGCGGTTCGGTCGCATGTTACGCGAGTCACTGCCGGTTGCTGCCGGTGGGAGCAGCTATGGCAAGGGTTTTTCCATGTACTACCGCATGGCCCCGCGTGTGTTGGCCGACTTGGATGCAGCCGGGATTCGCTTGAATGCGGCACCGTGAATGCGGAAATGGGCAAGCCTCATCCACGCGGTTCGCGGTTCTGGGACATTGATGGGAATGAGTATATCGATTGGGTCAGCGGTATCGGAGCGATCATTCTTGGCTACTGCGATCCCGTCGTGGATGAGGCCGTGCGGGAACAGATCTCCCATGGCACGATGTACTCGATCAATCATGAGCTGGAAGTCGAGCTGGCCGAAGAGTTGGTCAAGTGATTAGAACAGGATGTTTTCATGATTTCCCTGGGTCGCGGTGAGTTACTCTGCGGCAATCAAAGCGGCAATCTTCGCCCGCCCCGCCTGGTAGGCCTCCGGATTGTCGCTCCAGTCATCGAAGGATTGCGTGAGGCTGTCGACGATTTCGTCCACCTCCGCTTGGTGACCTTGCTGGGCGGCCAGCGTCATGTACTCGAAGTCCTCCAGGGACTCTCGAATCAGCTTGAGCCGGATCGAGCCTACCGGCCCGCTCAGACCGACTTTTTTGCCGGGATACAGCAGCATTCCTTCGCCCCAGTATTGGTCGCGGAAGTGCGGCGTCGTCCATGGATCTTGCCCCTCGGTCCAGTAGATGCTTGACCAGTAGAGAAAGCCTTTCACGTCATAGTGCCAACTCACCCAGAACGGTGCACGAAACTGTACAGGTGCGAAATCGATCTGCCAAAACGGCGCCTTCCCATTCCCCTGGCACAGCGCGGTGTAGGTCCAGATCTCCTCGCCCAGCTTCTGACGCTGCTGCGCGGTTGGCTCATCGTACAGGTACCACAGTGGGCACCAGATATCCACTGCTCCGTTCAGGGTGCCCCATTCCGGATTGGAAGTGACGGTTTGTTCGGTACACATCCGCTTGATGCCCGACTCGCCGATCAACTCGCCTTGTTGACGGACGATCTCGTATTGCTCGGCGTTGTTGGGCTCGTCTTTGAGATAGATGTAGGCTAAATCGAGCCAGCCCTTGCTCTGCAGGTAGTCGGCCATGTCTCGTAAGTAGGCGCGGCATTTCTCCGGCTGCGTCCGATAGGCGAAGGGAACCTTCAACGAGTTCACGTGGCGGTCTTCGATCATTTCACGAAGCCGCTCACCGCTGCCGCTGTCATCGATGCCGCCTTCCGGGGTCCATTTGGGCCAGATGTTTCCCAGCGACGAAGGGATCGCCCGGTGGTCCAGCAACATATCAATGTACTTGTCTTCCACCGCCGCGAACTCCGGGGATCCAGCGTCCATCCCGAGGTGACTGGACAGCCGGTTTCCGAGGCTTCCGAAGTTGCTCCGCATCGCGATTTCGTCGGGCAGCGTGAAGGGCTGCACGCGGACCGTCAGGGCAACCGCACCGAGCGGCGCGCCGTCGGCCATCACGGTGATGCTGCCGGAATACTCACCGGGCACCGTGTCGTGGGGAATATACACATCCACCCAGACACCTTGGTTCGTGCCGGGTTCGACGTTCATTGGCTGCGGCGGATGCTGGGCTGCGGTGACTTTGCTATCGCCACCACTGCCGATCGGGATCAAGGCGTCCGGATACCAGCCCGTGGGCGCTTTCGACCGGCGGCTGGGTTCGAAAATATCGATGTAATGTTCCTTAAACAGGGCGATGTTCTTCGCCCCAATTCGTCCTCCGGGTCCAGTCAGATCGCTGGCTGTCACACGCACGTCGGTGAGTGCTTGGGCACCCGCTCGGATGATGACCCGTATCGCCTCGTACTCGTTGCGTGCGGCACTGATCTTTGCTGAAGTCGCATCGCCCGGTTCGGTGCTACGCAATACATGCTGCCAGGGCGAGGCCACCCACACCACGGGCTCTTGACTCCACACCGGGCCAACTACCGCCAGGGAAACAAACAGCAATAAGATCATTCTGGGCATAATACACGTCCTTTCATTCGGTTGATTTCGTCTGCGGATGCGGCTTTGTAAGCGGCATGAATCGGATTGACGGGATCGGAGGAATCGAGATCGGCGGTACTCCCACCGTGTGAATTGTACCACCACCAACCCGCGGTCTCCATCGATCGCTACCCAAACGGTTAATGCCACGTGATCGCTGAAAAAAATGGCGGTCCTACCGACACGAGGAGACCGACACGAGGGACAGGCCATGTTTCGATGGAGTTTGACACGGACCCACCCGACGTGGCTTTGGTTTTTGTGTCGATCACGGCTCTTGCTCGCTGCTTCACAAAACAGCGTCAGCGCCGCTTGCGCGGCGGGACCTCGGGTGGTCCGACGAGGCGTTCTGCCACTGAGTTGGAACCGTGATTGTATGCATCCGGCCGCGCGAGCGTGTACACTTTGGGTGCTCGTCGCAGTTCGGTGAAAACCGCTGGTGTCCCGATCGCGAGCGACGACGGCAATCGACCGATGGCACACGCCTGGACCACCAACCATGACCCGGCAACCTATGCTCCGCTCCGCTCAATCCAATCTCCGCTGTGAGGTCTCGAAGGACTCCCACTCAGCCGTCTCGGGCGAGCAGCGTTGGTCGCCCGATCGACACCGTCCGCGACCGGAATCGCCCCCGTCGCCCTTGATCAATCGACGCCGCTGGATGTCCGCCGCCAGCACCTTAGCCGCTCTCGGGCCAATGCTCGGGCACGCCTCCAGCACCTCCGCCAGCACACCGGAGGAGCGCCAGCGTGTGGGCGTGATCGGGCACACCGGTCACGGTGGTTTCGGGCATGGGTTGAGCACGGTGTGGCTGAAATTTTCCGATACCGAAATCGTTGCCGTCGCTGATGCCGATGCCAAGGGACTCGGGCGTGAGCAGGAAAGAACGGGAGCGAAGCAAGCCTTCGCGGACTACCGAGAAATGATCACCCAAACGCGGCCGGAAATTGTTGCGGTTTGCCCGCGACACATCGATCAACATCACGACATGATCATGGCGGCGATCGAGGGTGGTGCCCAGGGGATTTACTGTGAGAAACCATTTTGCCGCACACTATGGGAAGCCGACGAGATCGTCGCGGCATGTGAGCGCAGCGGCTCGAAACTGGCAGTTGCCCATCGCAATCGCTACCACCCGGCGCTCGCCGCGACCCGCGCGGCAATCCAAGCCGGAGCGATCGGTAAACCATTGGAAGTCCGGTGCCGTGGGAAAGAAGACGGACGCGGAGGAGCACAGGATCTATGGGTGCTCGGCACGCACTTGTTCAATCTCGTCCCCTATTTCGCTGGGAACGTTACCGCCTGCTCCGCCGCAATGATGCGGGACAATCGCCCCGTTAACTCCGCCGATGTCGTGGACGGTCCCGAGGGACTTGGTCCCATCGGGGGCGACCGACTGCACGCCCGCTACGAAACCGAAAGCGGCATCCCCGTCTATTTTGACTCGATTCGCAACCACGGCGTCGCTGCGGCGGGATTCGGTTTGCAGGTGATTGGCAACGAAGGAATCATCGATTTGCGGATGGATACCGAACCGCTAGCCCATTACGTTCCTGGGAACCCCTTTCAGCCGTCCGCGAAACCACGGCCCTGGATCCCGATCAGCAGCGGCGGTATCGGCAAACCAGAACCGATTGACAAAATCGGCCGTCAGGTCGCCAATCACATTCTGGCCGTGCGTGACCTGCTCTCCGCGATCGGCGAAGATCGACCGCCGCTCTGTAGTGACGTCGATGGCCGTGCGACGCTGGAAATGGTTCATGGCGCGTTTGCCTCGCATGTCCAGGGCGGGAAAGTCGTCCCCCTCCCCCTCGCTACGCGCTCGCATCCGCTCGTGAATTGGCGGGTGCCGTGAATAGCCTCGGCGAGTTGCCTCCATGGTGAGCCGAGACGCGTAAGCGACCGGGCTGGCGATGTCGCCCGGTGCCTTACGGCACTCGGCTCACCATGGAAGCACCTGCACCTTGCTATTATTTGGTCAGGTCAAAGTCGATCGTCTCTCCGCCAGACGGCACGTCGGCGGTCAACTCTGTACGTGAATTGTACTTTTGCGGGATGTACATCTCGCCCATCGGCGCTTTCTCGCCGGGATTGGACTCATCGAATTTGCCCGGAATGATCCGTGAGGCACGAATCTCAACCCGCATCGCACCGGTAGCAGTCTCCGTGGTGTATTTACCATTTTCGATTACACCGCCGAAACTTCGCTGATCGCCTTCGACGGATCGAAATTGAATCCGACCGTCATCGATCGGCGTACCGTCAAATGTCACGGTGCCGGTCACGGGTTCCAGGTCGAGGTCGCTGCCGCCTGGACAACCCACCAACAAAGGTAGCGCCAGAAACAAA
>JBDNIG010000405.1:0-5798 GCA_041688415.1 Rhodopirellula sp.
AGGGTGAAGTAAACCATTGCTGCGACAGTACTTAAAAGCCGCACGATCTCTTCGGGGGAGAGGGGGCTGTCTGCACCGGAGATTCCCAATGGCGAAACGAGAACGACACACGCGTATCTCTGTGTGCTTGGATTGGAAACTGGATATTGAGATCGATGGCAAAAATCATTTCACTGAGGCCGGTAGGCAGCATGATGAAAATCGCGATGCATACGTACGCGAGCAGGGGTTTGACGTCTTGCGGCTCAATGGATTTCGGGTGACTCAGGACCGTGATGGTGTGCGAAAAGAAATGGAGCAAGCGATTCGGAATCGACGCGAGCAGCTAGGCTGAGCTCCCTCACCCCCAACCTGGTCTGGCAAAATACTGAGTACTGATTGCAACTCGCGATACGGCACATTGATGGGCGTAGGATTCATTGAAAAGTGAAAGATGAGAATTGAAAAATGCAAAGTATCAAGTGATGGAGAGACAATTTTGCATTTTTCAATTTAACTTTTTCATTTCCCAGACCTCTTCCCCGCGTTGCCCTCTGGGGCGTGGAGGCTATGTTTTCGGCTTCAACCTGGGGCTGACGCTGGGCTGATGAAAATGGTACGTCCAGCAATTCAGGTCTACCCTAAGCAGGTTTGGGTAATTCATTCGGCCTAACTGAGTGCCACATTTTCATAACCCGACGCGTAAGCGAGGGATGGCGGAGTGAATCCCTCGCTTACGCGTCGGGTTATGATTGTCGATTCCACCGAAATATTTCCCAGTATCTGCTTAAGCGAGATTGCAAGATTACAAAATGATTCGCAGCATGAAAAGTGGCCAATTTGCAATTTGCATTTATAAATTTGCAATTTGCAATCACGATTTCCTGCGGGCTGCTGGCTTGCCGTTTAAGTTACCCAAGCTGCCATGTCGAGGTGGTCTTCATCAGTCCCGGCTGACGCCCCAGGCTAAACGCTGCCGTGCCTCCGGGATTTGGAACAAGCCGGCGTCCATCCCATCCAGCCGCGAGACCCGTGTATCCCGACGAAATTCATGAGCACTGATTCCCCAGACGCCGCACCGCCCACCGATACCGCGTCTGCGGCGTCACCCCAGCATCGCGCCGCCGTGGTACACGGTCCCGAAAAACGCTTACTCGACGGCGTTCGCACGTGGGTCGACGTGTTTCCTTGGGTGCGGCTGGTTCGCGTCTGCCGGATTGCCGGCGGACCGGTATGGATCCTTCATACGTTGATCGTTTCGCTGGTGTGGGTGCTCGGTATCAGTGCGCTCGGTGGACGAGTGGCGACCGGGAGCACTGCCTGGGGCGTCGTTCCAATTCGCGCGCTGCCGGTGGCGACCTCGGCGATGCCCAGCGATGCGTGGTCGGCACTGCCGTTGAGTGGATTTGGTGTGGTGCTGAATTGGCAGATGGTGCTCTGGACGGTGTTGGTTTGGATCCCCACCATCATGGCGCTGCTGCGCGTCGGTGCGTTGCTGACCGCCGGGTGGGACATGCCGTCTTACATCACGACGTTTCGAGCCGTCGGCCGCCGTTTGCGCGGTGCCGCCGTGATCGTGCTGCTGCCCACCGTCGTGGCGGCGTTCTTCGGGTTAACGGCATGGTTGGTGACGTGGTTGGCCGTCGTGGTTGGTGGCTCCTCCGAACACGCAACGTGGGCCACTTGGCTGAGCCTGCCCATCGTCTTGCCGGCGACGCTCATCGCGGGGCTGTTGATATTCGCGGGCAAGTTCGCGGTCCCGTTGGGGCTGACCGCGTCGATGATCGAGCCCGATGCGGATCCCATCGACGCGCTCAGTCGCGGTTACGAGTACACGCTGCGCCGGCTGCCGCAACTCGTGCTGCTGATGATCGTCGCGACGCTGATCGCGATGGCGGTCGTTCTCGCATGGGCGGGGCTGTCGCTCGCGGCGCGCGGTATCGCGACGGCTATTGGACCGGCAAATCCGCCACTGCTGTACTGCCTCGCGATCTTGCCGAGCGTGATCGCGGTGATGCTGTTGTGGTCGATGATCGGCGGCATCTATCTGCTGCTACGGCAATCCGCAGGTGGCCAGGAAGTCGAAGATTTGCCGATTGATTCTGGGCACTGGAAATCACCCAAAATGCCCTCGGTGCAAAGCAAGTAAGGACCGTCGGAACAACAAGTGGCGTAAGCTTCCAGCTTGCGTTTTTCCAATCCTAAGCTTCCAGCTCGCGTTTTTCCAATCGCAAGCTAGAAGCTTACGCCACTCAACGCAGGGCGTCGCGTAATATCTCGGCGGGGTGGCGTGCGCGACGCGTGGTCGCATCGCGAATCTGGTGGCGGCACGACGTGCCCGCCGCCGCGATGATCGTGTTCTCACTCGCCTTTCGCACGGTGGGCAATAGCACGAGCTCACCGATTTTCATCGAGACGTCGTAGTGCTCCCGCTCGAAGCCGAACGAGCCCGCCATCCCGCAACATCCACTGGGTATCAATGACACCTCGTAGTTCTTGGGAACCCGCAACATTTGCATCGTCGAACGCATCGAACCGAGGGATTTCTGGTGACAATGCCCGTGAACGAGCACGGTGCGTTCCCCGTCATCAAACGCATCTGGACTGATGTGTCCGGCCTCGACCTCGCGGGCAAACCATTCATCCAACAGCAGGCAGTTTTCGGCGAGTTTCCTCGCGGCGGCTTTCGCATCGTCACCAACCAACTCAGGATACTCGTCACGGAATGAGAGGATGGCCGACGGTTCGATACCAATCAACGGCACGTCGGCCGTGACGACGTCGCCGAGCAGTTTGACGTTCTTCCTCGCGATCTCCCGAGCGCTGCGCAGCAGGCCTTTCGACATCGAACTGCGCCCGCTTTCGACATGCTCGGGGATCTCAACTTCGTAGCCGAGACGTTCGAGTAGCTCGACGACCGCGATGCCAATTTCGGGTTCGGTGTAATCGGTGAACTCGTCGGCAAAGAGCAACACCTTGCGACCGTTGGCCGGCAAACCTTGGAATCGCTCCTGGCGTTTGCGAAACCATTTCGTGAGGGTTTGTCGCGCCGTCGTCGGGATCGATCGCTCGGGATGGAATCCAATGATGCGATTGAGCACGCGGCGAATCACCGGGGTGCCCATGCAGGCATTGAACAGGAACGGGGCGATACTGATGAGCGATTGCGCGCGAGCGTAGCCAGCGATCATGCGGCTGCGCAGTGGCACACCGTGGGTATCGTAATAGTGCTGCAGGAACTCCGCTTTCATCTTGGCAACATCGACCGTCGACGGACATTCGGATTTGCAGCCTTTGCAGGACAAGCACAGGTCCATCACCTCGCGAATCTCTTCGCTGTCGAACGGGTTGGCCTTCGTCGACGAGGTGAGGATTTGCCGCAGCGTGTTGGCGCGGGCGCGGGTGGTGTCCTGCTCGTTGCGGGTGGCCATGTAGCTGGGGCACATCACACCGCCGGTGAGATGCGTTTTACGGCAATCGCCGGAACCGTTGCACATTTCGGCGGCGCGAAGGATGCCTTGATCGGCAGAGAAATCAAAGACCGTGGCGATGTTATCGCCCAAGGTTTGACCGGGTCGGTATCGGAGCGACTCATTCATCTGGGGCGTGTCAACGATCTTGTTCGGATTGAACACACCGTCGGGATCCCACACGCGTTTGAATTCACGGACGAGTTCATAGTTTTTCCCGCCGATCATCTGCTGCAAAAATTCACCGCGGAGTCGACCGTCGCCATGCTCTCCCGATAGCGAACCGCCATATTTTTTAACGATCGTGGCCACCGTGGAGGCAACCTCGCGAAACAATCGTTTGCCATCCTCCGTCTTTAGATTGATGATCGGACGCAGGTGAATTTCACCCGACCCGGCGTGAGCGTAATGCACGCACTTGAGTCCGTATTTCGTCTCGAGAACCTCACCGACTTCCGCGATGTACACGGGCAGATCTTGCACATCGACGGCGGCGTCCTCGATCACGGGCACGGTTTTTTCGTCGCCGGGAATGTTTCCGAGCAAACCTAAGCCGGCCTTGCGCAGGTCCCAGACCTTTTCGCAGTCGCTACCGAGCAAGATTGGGAAATGGTATCCGAGTCCCGCCGCGGACATCGCCGCCGCAATCTGCGTGGCCGCTTGTTGGACCTCATCATCGCTGTCACCACGCACCTCGGTGACGAGTATCGCCGCTGGATCGCCCTCGATGAAAAACCGGTTCTGGCGGTGTTCGTGACTTCGCTGCGTGCAGCCGAGAATCACATCGTCAATCAGTTCGCACGCGTTGATGTCAAAGCCGACCGCGATCAGCGTGGCGTTGAGTGCATCGCTAACATGATTGAAATGGGCACACAACAATCCGCTGTGCGGTGGTGGCAAGGGCAGGATCCGCAGCTTGATCTCGGTGGCGAAGAACAGCGTTCCTTCGCTGCCGGCGATCAACTTACAAAAATTGAACGGCTCGCTCGTGTCCATCAACATGTCGAGCGCGTAACCGGTGTTGCGACGATGGATGGATGGTTTGGGGAATTCACGCGTGATTTCGTCTCGCACCGCCGGATCCCCGAGTCGATCGCGAGCGTGTTGGTAGATTCTCGTCTCGAGCGAATCGGCGGCGCTGCATTTTTGAGCGACCTGTTCGGCCGTCAACTCGCCGAACGTCACCTCGCTGCCATCGGATAAAAACCCACGCGTTTCGAGTAGATGATCACGCGTCGTGCCAAATTTCAGGCTGTTGCTGCCGCACGAGTTATTGCCCACCATCCCGCCGATCATGGCTCGATTCTGCGTCGAGGTTTCGGGAGCGAACCAGAATCCGAGTGGTGCGAGATGTTGATTGAGTTCATTGCGAATCACGCCTGGCTGCACCCGCACCCATCCCTCGTCGGTATTCACCTCGAGGATCTTCGTGAAATGCCGCGAGACATCGACGACGATACCGCTGCCGACGACCTGTCCCGCCAAGGAGGTGCCGGCGGTGCGTGGGATCACGCCAATGTGGTGCTGGCGAGCGAACCCGATCAAACTGCGCAAATCGTCTTCGGATGCCGGGATCGCGACGGCCGCGGGCATCTCTTGGTAAGCCGAAGCGTCGGTGGCGTAGATCCGCCGCATCAAGTCACCGGTGTGCAGATCCCCGTCCATCGAGCGAGCGAGTTGATCCCAATCAGCGGCATCGGGTTTTGCGGGAGCATTCGTTTTCATGAGCAGTCATGGCTAGGCGGGCAACGGATGGATCGTCTGCGATCATTCATTATAGCGCAGTCGCGAAGCAACAACAGCCAGCCAGTGGATTTCCTGAGCCGCCCGTGCTCAGCGGTTAAACCCGTTCCCCCTCTCCGGACAAGAAAGTCTCCGCGTCCGTCATGTTCAAGCCATCGGGCAGTGAAATCGTTCAGTACGGCCTTTAACCTGCGGGGAAGCCAAGAGAGCGATCGAATGGTCAGGCCGCCCGACGATGCCAGCCCACTCGTTTCAAACGCTGATGCTCTCCATTTCCTGCCCACCCCAAACGTCCACATTGCCTTCTCATGTTTTTTGGCTGGTGAAGTGTTCGGAGTGTTTGTCGTTCGCCGTTTCGTAGAAATCAACGGTGAATGACAAACGCGCAGAGCACGGCGTCAAAACCTTCGAGTGATATCGCCGATTGTCGTCCAACCGCTCCGCCGGTTGGTCCCGTCCGATGTGCGTTTCGCACGAGGCGTCCGCGTCGGCAAAGTCCCAGACGCTCCCCAGCCAAGACGGACGGAGCCGTCTGGCTACAATGGCGAGAACACTCCGAGTGATATCGCGCAATTGAACGGTTTGGAATCTTTTTTTAACGATTCC
>JBDNIG010000406.1:0-4713 GCA_041688415.1 Rhodopirellula sp.
GAAGCAATGATCCAGATCAGTCACATCGGAATCATGCTGCGAAGATGTGTGCCTGTCGAGCAACCATCATTC
Organism: Rhodopirellula sp.; assembly: GCA_041688415.1. Classification (GTDB taxonomy): domain Bacteria; phylum Planctomycetota; class Planctomycetia; order Pirellulales; family Pirellulaceae; genus Rhodopirellula. Next base: position 73 of record JBDNIG010000406.1, read on the forward strand.
AACTATCTCGCTACCACCGCGTAACTCCGGAAAACACGGCCCCGAATTTCCGGATAGACTCTCAGTGATTGCCTCGCTCGTTCGCGCCTGCAATCAGCTCGTCGATATTTAGCCAGCCTTCTTCGTCCAGCGTCATGCCGACGACTTCGGGTTGGTGCCGGAGCACCAGACTGAGGAACTTGCTCGCTGAAACGAGCGATTTGTCTGTGGTCATGCGTTTGATTCTATCCGAAAACGAGAAACGCCCACGGTAGATTGCTCCGCCGTGGGCGTTTCGTTTTTCGTTGTCGTTCGCCACTGTGTGATTCACACGGGGGTTACAGTTCGACTGATTCCACTTCGCGGACGAAGCGGGATGCGTCTCCTTTCAGGAACGATGAGACAACGTTGAACACGGCGTCACTGAAGCCGCCGATGTTCAGGATGTCACTTCGCTCTGGTGAGAGTCGCCTCTGCCGATTACAGCGGACAACTTCGAGAACGATGGTCGAGATGCCAAGGCGCAATACGAGTTCCTCCATTCACAACGGTAACCACCCTGCGACTCGCCATCCCAAGACGCAGAGCCGAACACGATTGCCCCGGCGGTATTTGATTTCGTCGGCGAACCGCTGAGCAGGAATACTGAGCCCCCTCACCCACAACCCCGAGGATTTCGCCCAAGCCAGGCGATCGCCCACGGTAAATCACAGTGGTGCTCCAGTTAGACGCGTGCGAGACCCCATCTCGCCGCGTGAGTCCACCACCGCAACCATTTTCGTAATGGCCCCGCCGACGGCGTTCGATGCGACGTTTCGATACCAACAGCGTGCTTCGCTGCGATCGGCCCTGGATCAGCCCTTTGTCCCTTCGGCGAGTGATCTTCTGAGGCTGAAAGCTCACTTGCCAATGCCGTCGTCTCGCACGCAACCTCGGCGATATCGGAAATCGTGCTGCAATCCTGACTCGCTTGCCCCAATGCCGCATCTTCAACGGCCGGGCTTTCTGCGGACGAGTCTTTCTGCACAGTTCCTCGTGTTTCAGAGTCCAACGCCTCTTGCTTTGTTGGAATCGTTTGGCGACTCGAACCCATGCGATCCAGCGGGCTGACCACCTTCACGTCCTCGCGATTGAGCGAATGCAGGTAGATTCGAGTCGTCTTGATATCCGCATGACCAAGCAATTCCTGAATGGTGCAAATATCGGTTCCGGCTCGTAGCAGATGCGTGGCAAAACTATGACGAAAAACATGCGAACTGATGTGCTTGTCAATCCCCGCCTTTTGAACCGCCGTACGCAAATTTGCCGGGAACGTATCCTTGTGCAAATGATGTCGCCGTAACGCGCGTGTTCGCGGATCTCGCGACAAACGATGGGACGCGAACAAAAACTGCCACTTTAGTTCCCGAGCGGCACTGGGGTACTTCCGCTCAAGTGCCGTGGGCAGGCACACTGAAGCTTGCCCCTGTTCTAAATCGTGTTCGTGCAGCACACGGCGTGATTCCATCCAAAGACGAATGTCCGGCACGATACTCACCGGCAGCGGCACGATTCGACTTTTCCCTCCCTTGGAGTCGTGCACCTCAATCACCATCCGATCAAAATCGAAATCCTTCATCCGCAACCGCATCGCTTCACTGATCCGCATCCCGCACCCATAGAGCAGCTTGGCGATTACCAAATGAACGCCACGTAAGTGGGCATAGATCCGCTCAATCTCCTCTACGCTCAGAACGGTCGGGATTTGCTTTCCCTTGCTCGAACGGATCGCATTGACGTCGCCCATCTCGCGTTTCAAAACATGTTGAAACACATACAAGAGAGCGTAGAACGCTCGGTTCTGAGTGGAAGGGGCAACGTTGCCATCGACCGCCAAATCCGTTAGATGTGCTTCCACATCGGCAGCGTGAATCGCAGCAAAATCCGCTTGGCTTTTCAGCCCTCGCTCACGCATGAACGCCTTCACATTGGACACGTACGCTCGTTCGGTCTCAAGCGTGTCCTGACGCCCACGAATGGCACGACGCAAGTTCTGAAGGATATCCGGTTCGCTCGGGTCGATATAGCCGATCTCGTCCTGAATCTCCTCTGTGCCACCCTCGCTGAGTTCTTTGATCTTCTCTGCTCGGGCGAGCTCTTCGAGTTTCGTTTGGATGAACTTCAGGTCATCCAGCGGAGCCGCCTGGATGTACCGGCGATAGCACATCAGCGACTGGATAATCTTCAGGCGTTTCCAAGCCGGGGTTTTGCGCCGCACATGGTCACGTAAGAAGAGAATCGCCTCGTCTGCTGTGAATTCCCAAGTCGCTTGCGGCTTGCGACCATGAAATCGTGATAATTTCTCAAACCAGATTTTCGCCCACTTGTCGCGGCTCTCAAGCCACGTGGTCTCGGGCCGGCCAACCTGCGTCATGGGATCGTCCTTCACAGTTATCCGATACGGCAAGACAATCTGCCGAATCGATCCTAGGCGGTTGATTCCATTCCAATGACCCGCAGCCGTCAACGACGGCCACCGCCCTCTCCCACGCACTCGCGAGATGCCAACTTCCCGACGTTTTGGGGACCTGAATCGTCCTTCACGCCATTTCGCACAGCCGCGGCAACATCGAGCTGATTATTCGCGCCACTACCGGACTGGTCAATGCATTCGTGAGAAAAAAATACTCGCAAATTTACTTGACCCGAGCATGGGGATACCCCATACTCGGCAATCGCCCAACCGGTGATAAGTCCCCCTCAAACCGGCGATAACACTCGACGTGCCACCCTAGGCACCGAAGGTGCAACCGGCGATAACACCCCCAGGACCGACTTATCACCTCCCCAACCAGCGATAATTACCTGGTTCTGCTACTTAGGAATCCTGAAAACACAACTATGCTTTTACTCGTAATCTACAACATAAAATCCGACGAACGTCGCAGTAGTCTTCACACCGCAATCACGACCGTAGAGCACGTTGAACTGTCTGAATCAGCTTACGTGGTCGCCGTAAGCGACACTAAGCAGACGGCTTTTGCATCTCTTTCAACTCATCTGACGTCGGAAGATGATCTAATCGTGTCCGAACTAGATCAACAAACTGTCGGTTGGCATCGGAAACCGGTAGCGGATTGGATGAATCGCCGTACAACGCAAGAGACCTTAAAACGTATCTTACAACGTCGTCCTCAAGACTAGACTGCGTCCGTATTCGATACTCAGAATTGGACTCAACTGTCACAATCATATTACACCCTTAGCCCCATACTTGGAGCAGAACAATGAATTGCACGGGAGCGGGCGGTCACCGTGCAGGAAATGGAATGTCTTCACGGCCCGCCCCGTGAATTCTAGCGTTCTGCTGCTTAGTAACAACTCCACCTGGATCTGTAACCACAAGCAGTTTGAACCTATCAAACGCCAGCACGTGATCAAGCGACCCACCCGCAATAAACACTGCATCGAGATCGACCGCTACAGCCCCCTCTTCGGAGTGTGTGCGGCAATGACCGTCCTCCCAAACTGATAATACCCTTCGCTCTATGTCTGACATTGTCATCGGCTCCCTTATTCTTGGTATCTGTTCGATCCTCGCCGCCGGAATTCACGGCTGCTTCCAACTGCGGTGGAAACGAAAGGAAAAAATTATGGATGCAGTTATCGAAATGCATAAAGACGCCATTGGCTCCCGCACTGACCCAATGCTCAAGCAAGAGAACACAGGTCGACTTGATGAATATGTTGATTTACTTCGACGTTTCGATGACGCTTTTTAGTTTGCCTCGCACGAAGCAGAACAATGAATTGCACGGGAGCGGGCTGGCACCGTACAGGAAATGGAATGTCTTCACGGCCCGCCCCGTGAATTCTAGCGTTATCCGGCTCAACCCTCTGACTCGTTGAAGTAATCATGACAACGCAAGAAATGCAGCAGCGTGTAACTGAGTCTGAGCGTGAAATAGCCGCAATGAAGCAGCACATTCTGCAGTTGGAACAACGCTTTAGCTGCCAGCCGATTCCTGACGACTGCACCGAATATGGTGGTGCAGTGTTCCAGAAAAAGACTGGAGGCGGTTATCGTGAGGCTATATTCTGCCTCGTCTGTGGCTCGCCGATGAGCCCACTTGCGGCCCGGACTCACTTCGTCTGTAGATGCGGTCATTTTGCTAGTTTCCCTGGTAAAACGATTTCTGAAATAGTGAAAGACATACCAACACGTTAGATCTGTCGTATCGGATAACAATCGATTGAACCGAAGCGGGCAGTCACGGTTATCGATCAAGTTGGTGTTGAAATGCCCGCTCGGTTAATCGTAACGTTACCGGACATCGCGACCGCCGCCAGTTGGCGACAGCACTTGCGATTTGAGCGAAGCTCGCATCGCCACGCGGGAGATCAACCGACGCCCGAAATTATGGAACGTCGTTTAGCGTTCGCAATCTCTCGAAATGGCAAGCGGCAAACCGGCTTGCGACCCCGGCGCGAATCGGACTCCGAGGCGTTTCGATCGGCAGCAAACGCTAGCACTCCACGATCGACGATGGCTGCAACACATTTTTGTTTGGTCCGCGAAACAGTTTGCTTGCCTCAGCGCCATTCGAATCGCTATACTGAAACCTTCCACATCGATCGGCGATGCCAAGCCCCCACCACTGTAAATTCGTAGACTCACGTATC
>JBDNIG010000407.1:0-2687 GCA_041688415.1 Rhodopirellula sp.
TAGGTTGTCTTCAAGACCGGGCACGATTTCAATCTTTTTTTTCGCCCGCCGCCTGGTCGACGCGTTCGACCGGCGGCAGGATCTTCTGGAAGTTGGGTCAGTTCCGCGATGCCACGTAAGACGGTGTTACGCAAACATCCCAATAGTCGAACAACATACGCGATTCCTCCATGACCGAATCGCTGCGACTCCAGCGCAGCAAAGCGTCGTCGATCTTTTTCTGAAAGTGTTGTGAAAAATGCTTGAATCTGTTTTTCTGTAGATTCATCGAGTCGGTTTTTGAAAGAAAATCCCATCCGTGGCACCTGTTCGAAAGAAGTGAGTTGTTATCCAGGATATCTTACCGACAGCGAGTCCCGCCGACCACTCCACTTATTGTTCCCGCGATACTAAGATGACGACCGCCGAAGATTCATCGCCATCCGAATCCTGGTGTTTAATTCGGGCTCGCACATGCTTTTTGTCAAGGACTGAAATTACCGTAGGCATGAGCAGGTACCGCCCGATCGATGGCATCCCCGTAACGGGCCGATGTTCACGCTCCGCCCTTTCCAGATCTTCGGTAGTGTGTGTTCCATCATTCTTCCGAATTAGGTTGTGAATCATCGCGTAATGACTTAAACTCGACATTTGAATCACCTTCTCAGCTCCGTAGCTGGGGATAAAAAACCGACGATTAGCGTTCTCCAACTCCTTGTCGAACTTTGCTTCGTGAGTTTTGAGTGCGCCCGCGTATTGCGCACGCGGACCAGCAGATTGAGCACGCGCAGCCTCAATATCATCTCGCGGCCCAGGAATGTTTATGCCTTGAGCCCGCAATGGGCCGAATATCTCCTCATTGCGGCGAACAATCTCTCCCTCGTCATGTGTTTTCGGTCTTTTTGGCGCTTCCATGCTGCTCCTTTGATGAATGTCAACAATGTGCCATTCTTTTGCCTCCTCGAATCTTCGAACCATCTCGAGCAGTTCAGCCGAGGGCTCCGATGCTCTTTTCGCCATTTTTTCGACGTACTCGCCGTCCGCGACGGAGAGTGATGTAACGGGTACGACAACTTCCTTCCCGGCAGTCGTTAACAGATGTACTTGGTAATCCTGTACAGCGACAAAGGATGCTTCAGTTCGGTGCTTGCCGTCCGAAGATACCCAAGTTCGTCCTGGCTCTTGGGGTTCAGCCGCGATCGCGTGAGGAAGTAAGCTCAGAGAAACGATCCACGGTAGAATCAGCGTTATATGGAGTGATGTCACGTCAAGTTCTCAAATGATTTCAGTCGGATAACGGTACCCGTCACCGAGGACGGACAGTTGAGCATCCATTCGTGAAATCGTGCAAGCCGTCCTTCGGTGCACGGGATGGTTATCGCTCTTTGTGCGGGACAGCCCAGACAACCAATCCAACTTCTTTCCCGCCCATTGGATGCCAATCATCCGTTGAAATTCCCGGAATTTTTCGCGAGAGCAATCGAATGGTTGATTCGTAATCGAATTGTTCAACTTCGGTATCGGCAGCCATTGAGCGATTGTCCAGCGTTGGGAGCCAGTCGCTTGGATTCAGATTCGTGCTGGAGGTAGCGAAGGTCTGGTTGCCGATTCGAACAGTTATGGTGGATACCTCGTCAACCAACGGCGACACCGAAACGGAGAGAGCGACACCGTTGGGTACGGAGGGAACAACCGATGAACCACCGCCGGTCGGCTTTCCTTCCGAACGATATTTGCCATCAAGCTCGATACCTGCTTCGAGTCTAGTCCCAGGCGGCACGTAAATGCGCCATTTCCACGAATATGGATCGTTGGTGTCAACGTTGCGGATGTGAATCAAGTTGGTGTCGTCAATCGTGAGCGATCCCGCTTCGGATCGAAGCACCGACAGTTCCTCCTGGGCATGTCTTTGTCGGATTGTCATGACGCCGAACGCGCAAGCGATCGCCAAGAGTGCAACAAGTGAAAGTAGAGACTTAAGATTAAAACGAAGCATGGCGGTTGAGTGCGATAACCAGGTAATTATCGCTGGTTGGGGAGGTGATAAGTCGGTCCTGGGGGTGTTATCGCCGGTTGGACCTTCGGTGCCTAGTGCCGCAACTTGCAAGTGCTACGACGCTAAAGCGAGTTCTTGCCCAGCTTTCCTCTTCTTTACCCAGCTTTCCCGCCAGGTGCGTGGGCGAGTTGGCTGCTGAGACTTTACAGGACGGCCTGTATAGGTCCACCGGAATGGACGTGCAAATGTGCGGTTATAGTAATCAATAAAGTCTACAAGACGATCTTTCAATTCCTGTGGCGACGCGAAACTGCCTCGTGACACTGCGCGGCGACCAACAATCCCAAAAACAATTTCGATTTGATTCAACCAGGAACTATGCTTGGGTGTGTAGACGCAACGAATACGATGACTGTGATCGGTTAAAAACACCTGCCGCGATGCCACTGATTTCAAGATTCCCGATTTCCCTTTCACGCCTAATGTTGATCGTTCAATTCCCAAGAGACAAGCGATCCAGATGACCAGAGATTCACTACAGTGAATATTCAGATTGTCCATTACAAACACCCAACCTGCATCGGGATCGGTTTGAACAAGGTTGTGAATATGACGCAAGAAGTCTTCTTCAGTACGAGTCGTTCCGATCGTTGTCGTCAGTAACTGCCCAGTGACCACGTGCCAGTTTCCAATCAAGCACAGAGTACCGTGA
>JBDNIG010000408.1:0-3004 GCA_041688415.1 Rhodopirellula sp.
CCGAGCCAACGGATTGGATCGAGCGGCGTGCCGCTTAGAGCCTCGCGGAACTCCGAGACTGAGCGCTCGTCTGGACGGCTCAATCTTTGGTCTTGACACGGCTTTCTGGGTCGAAAGCCAACCTCTTTTCCCGTGCACATTGGACGGATTTCAATCGCGAGAGACGTCGATTTAATTACTGCGTAGCGAAACTCACCAAGATTTTCGGGAATGCGGGAAAACCGAAAGTCTTGGCGACTTCCGCTACAGGCAGATTCGTCAGTAATAAAATCGACGTCGCAAGGGACGGCATGGAGTCGATGTGGGATCACGCATGTCACCCCTGGGGACGTCGATTTTATTACTGAAGACTTTCCCACCGTGGAAACCAACGCGCAATCGCTATCAGCTTGGAAAGCTGAGCGACATTGTCGTGCGGTTCACACCGCACGACTTGAATTGCTGCACTAATAAAATCGACGTCCCACGCGACTGAGAATTGGACAAAAACCTGGGCAGGGAAAAACACGCCACGATCCGAAATTTGCAAAGGATTGAACAGCCCAGCGTTTGTCCACATGCTTCTCCGGATTGCGAGAAGGTTGTTTGCGATGGCTGTCGGCCGCGTCTTCACGTTCGCTTGTCGATACGAGCACAAGCATCGTACCCCATGGTTTGCCAGTCCAATGGCACACGATCGCTATTGTTTCAGGCAGGGAATGTGTCGTATCGGATAGAAAAATTGGCTCAACCCCCGCAATTGCTACCTGGGGTGTTCCCATTCGGCTTAATCGAAACACAAGTTGATATAGAAATCGATGCAAGTACTCTACGAAGGATCCATTTGGGAAACGATGCGATGCGGCGGTATTGCTCGATATTTCACGGAATTGATCAATGGATTGCCGGCGTCTTCGACTCCTGTGCTCGTTGGTCCCGAGCCGCGACCGGAGGGAATTCAGCACCCCAAGTTTCGTTTTGAGGGTGTGCGAACCAATCCGCCGCTGAAGTGGATGCGGCGATTCTGGCATCCCGCTCAGCACGGCCGGATCGCAAAACGTATCGACCAGATCCAACCCGACATACTGCATTGGACCTACTATCGGGGATTGTGTCGGCGTCCGATTCAGAAATCGACGATGCCATCCGTCATCACATTGTACGACTTTATTCACGAAGCATTTCCCGAGACCGATCCTTTGGGCAACCATTTGAGGATGATGCAGCAAGCCATTGGCGTCGCGGATCATATCTGCTGTATTTCTCAGACAACCTACGACCAATTTTGCGCTCGATATCCCGCGGCGCGCGAGCGTGCTTCGGTCATCCCACTCGGATCCAGTCTGGGCGACGTGATACCAGATGACCTGCCCGTGGAACTGGTTGGTCGCCCATTTGTTCTTTTCGTTGGTCGCCGTTCAGGATATAAGAACTTCGCGGCATTGTGGCATGCATGGAATCGCGTCAAAGCACAATTTCCCGACTTACAATTGGCTCTTGTCGGTTTGCCGATGAATGCGTCTGAACAGGCGTCACTCCAGTGGGCATCGAGTTGCCAACGTGTACACCTCTACGCCGGTGCGGACGACGCACTGCTGAAATCGCTGTATTGCGGCTGCGAGGCATTCGTCTTTCCCTCGAAAATGGAAGGGTTTGGACTGCCAATTCTCGAAGCGATGGGGTGTGGCGCGACGGTTCTCGCATCGTTGTGTGCGGCGTTGCAAGAAGTCGCGGGACCAGCGGGAACCTATTTCGATTCGAACAATCCAGAGGAGCTTGCCGAGCTATTGCGATCCGTCGCTGCGGATGAGCTATCTGATCGCGTGCGGAAGCGAACCCTCGGCTTGGAAAGAGTCAAGGCGTTCTCGTGGGGCGAGTCAGTCGAAAAGACGAACGCAATTTACGAGCGACTGGTGCGTGATGGTTCTCGCCGCGTCACCGATGCTCGACTTGCCGCAGCATAAGAAAGAAAATTTCTCGATTTTGGACTACTTGGGGATTGAAATGACAGAAGACTGCCTTGTTTGCAATGGACGCTCTGATTCATTCGCACATGCTCGAATCATGTCACGCTACGACATCGAATACTTTCGTTGCAGCGATTGTCAATTCGTTCAAACCGAGACTCCCTATTGGCTAGATGAAGCCTACAGTTCCGCCATCGCATCGACAGATGTTGGCCTGATATCACGTAACGAGCAGCAGGCATGCACCGTGGATCGACTACTGCGGTTTGCGATACCACGGGCGCAATCGAGTATCGACTACGGCGGCGGCTACGGAATGTTTACCCGCATGATGCGAGATCGTGGCCATCACTTTTCTCACTATGACCCGTACTGTGAAAACTTGTTCGCAACCGGTTTTGAATCGTCGCCTGGGCAGGAACACTATGACGTCTTGACTGCGTTTGAGGTGTTCGAGCACATGTCGAATCCTCATCACGACCTGAGGCAGATCGATTCATTCGCCGAACACTGGATTGTTTCAACCGTCTTGGTTCCCGACCCCGCGCCGCTTCCGGACCAATGGTGGTATTATGTGCTCGAAGGTGGTCAGCATATCGCGTTGTGGACCAAGCGGGCATTGCAGTCGATCGCGTCACAATACCAACGTAAGTTGATTACGAGGGGTCGTGGCATTCATGTTTTCGCTGGTGGAAGTGTCAGTTCATTTCGGTGCCGGCAAGTGCTCCGAAAGCGCTTGGTTCGTGTCTTTGATGGACTGGGGAAGCGAGAATCACTGCTGTCAGCGGATTTTCAAAAGGCCACCGCAGACGCACGACGCAATGCGGCGTAAGAATTGGCCGGGACTGGACTGGTAAATCTTTGGGATTGCAGTTGTTTAAAACATTGGCTGGTGTCCCCACGCCAGCTTGCCCGGCAGGAACGCTAGTTTTGGGGAGACTCCCTTTCCGGTTGGACAAGCCAACATGCCAGACCGGCTGACAGTTAAGCAGATACTGAAAAATATTTCGGTGGAATCGACAATCATAACCCGACGCGTAAGCGAGGGATTCACGCCG
>JBDNIG010000409.1:0-11106 GCA_041688415.1 Rhodopirellula sp.
ACGTTCAGCAAAAGACAATTCAGCCCATCATCGAGTCGATCATTGCTCCTGGCACGATGGTCTACACCGACGAGTACGACATCTACTTTCGCCTTGAGGACTGGGGCTACGTGCATGAGACAGTTTGTCACGGCAAAGGTGAGTACGCTCGCGATGATGACGGCTACGGATTTCATGAAATCCACGTCAACACAATGGAAGGAGTTTGGTCACTTCTTCGCAGCTGGCTTCGTCCACACCGAGGCATTTCGCAGGAGAAACTTCCGCTGTATCTGGCGTTCTTCGAATTCGTTCACAACGCACGCAAACGCGGCACGGCGATCTTTGAAACACTCGTCAAAACGCTACTCAAACCATCAACCCGGAACCGGGTATGAGCCTAAATCATAAGCCGTGTCGCGCGGCGGCTGGTTGAATCGACAGTCCCGCGTGGGGGGCGATCGATTCCAAGTCGCTCGAGCTGACTCCGTCATGATCGGCCGACTATCCGAGCGGCCGGACGACCGACGTGCTGCGGTAATAATCCATGAGCGTTTCGGGGGAAAGAACCCCCCCTCCCATCCCGCTCTTGTTCACGCCGCCATAGGGAACGCCTTGCGCGAACACGTTGTGAGCGTTGATCCAGCTATTGCCCGCGACCATGGCCTCGGCGACTCGGCCGGCACGTTTGTCGTCCTTGGTCCAGACGCTGTTGGCCAAGCCATAGTCGGTGTTATTGGCCATTTCAATTGCCTGCTCTTCGCTGTCAAACTTGGCGAGGTAGGCCACGGGACCAAAAATTTCGTCTTGGGCGGCGACATTGTCGAGCGGGCCAGCAAGGAGGGTGGGCTTGATGTAATGACCGGTGTAGCCATCCACTTCTGCCTCACCGCCTCCGCACAGGCACTCGGCTCCGCCAGCTTGGCCTTTTTCGAGATACCCGAGCACGCGGCTGCACTGTTTCGCATTGACAACCGGTCCCATGTCGCTAGCCGGATCGAGCGGATGGCCGACGCGGATTTTCGCCATTCTCGCGGTGCACTCTTTTACAAACTCGTCGTAGATGTCGCTGTGGACGAACCAGCGGGTGGCATCGCAACAGACTTGTCCCGAGTGAAACGTGATTGCACCGACGAGTTTCTCAGCCGTTTCGGCAACGTCGACGTCCTCGAACACGACCGCAGCACCTTTGCCGCCAAGTTCGAGTTTGACCGGTACGAGATTGCGCCCGCAGGCTTCACCGACCATTCGTCCCACCTCGGGTGAACCGGTGAATGACATCCGTTTGATCTGGGTGTTGTTCGACAGCGCCGCGCCGGCGCCCGAGCCACTGCCCGTGATCACGTTGATCACACCATCGGGCACGCCGACTTCTTTCGCCAACCGCGCCAGGTAGATCGCTGACAACGAGGTATCTTCGGCGGGTTTGATGACGATGGTGTTACCGGCGGCGAGTGCGGGTGTGATTCCCCAACCGAGCAGTAAGAACGGAAAGTTCCAGGGGAAGATGAATGCGCACGCACCCCACGGCTGACGATACTTCCAAGCTTCGTGGCCCGGTACGTCGAGCTTCTCGCGCGCGTCAACCTTGGAGGCGAGCCCAATGAAATACCGCAGCGTGTCGACAAAGTTCTGCACATCACCGTAGGCTTGCGCTTCGATCTTACCGGCGTCGAGGGCCTCAATTTGCGCGATTACCGGTTTATGTCGTTCGACGGCATCGGCCAATTTCGTCAGAATCTCGCCCCGGTCCTCTCGCGACAGTTTTGCCCACGCGGGGAACGCGGCGGCGGCAACTTCGACGGCCCGATCGACTTCCTCGCTGCTGAGATCATGAATCTCGCCGATCTTCTCGCCCGACCCCGGATCAATTGTCGCGATCGTGTTTCCCGAGGCGGCGGGGAAGTTCCGGCCACCCACGAAACTGGGGAACGGACTCTGGCTCAAAAATGCCTCGACTTCAGGCAACAGTTTTGTGGGGGCAGCGACGGACATTGACTTTCTCTCACGAGTTACGGGTAGGTGGTGCGAACGCCGCCAGTGTAACGCTTTTTGTGGCCAAGAAGAAGGTTCGTCGCCTGTTGCCTGCTGCTATAACTGAATACAGCCGAAGATGGTGGCGGATTTTTTCGGGAATTGCAATTTTGCATTACGATCTCGCATTGGACCGAAATTTGTGGCTTGAACGCAAACCTAATTGCAATATGAAACCAATCCGGAAGCTGCTTTTTCGAGGCGAACGCGTTGATATGAATGCGTTTGCATCACCGTCAGATCAGTTCTCGCCGCAAACACTTTCGGCCAAGGCTGATTCTGAGGCCAACGTTTCCTGTCTTCTTCTTAGCTGGAACGCACCGCGAGAGTCCGGTCAGCTGCCGCGATTCCGGCGGCCCGGCCCGTGCTGAAGGCGGCCTGGAAATTGTATCCGCCGATCCAACCGTCGACATCCAGCACTTCACCGGCAATGAACAATCCCGGGCAGTGGTGAGACTGCATCGTCCGCCGATCGACATCGGCCAGCGACACACCACCGGCGGTCACCTCGGCCTTCGCGAACCCGCGAGTGTCGTGTACCGGTAGCTGCCATCGCTTCAGACGATCGATCAGTTGGTTGACCGACGCGGTGGAAAATTCGGCGAACGTTTTGTCACCGCTCGATGTCTTGGCACCGCACGACGAGGCCAGCTCGTTGGCGAGCCGCGATGGTAGCCAGCGCGCGATCGCATTGGATATCGTCTGTTTGCCACTCTGTCCGCTGCGCTGCGAAAAAACATCGTGCAGGTTCGCTTCGCTGAGTTCTGGAACGAGGTCGAGTTGCAAACGCGTGTCACGAAACGACGGGGCTGCGGTGATCGTGCCGCTGACATCCATTGCGGCGGGTCCTGAAAATCCAAAGTGCGTGAATAGCCACGAGGCCCGGCGGCGGACGAGAGGTTTTTTCGACGTTGCTTTCGACGCGTCGTGAACTTCCGCAATGACGTCCTCGAGAGTCAATCCCGATAACGCTCGTGTCGCTTCCGTCCCGCCTACCAAGGGAACCAAGGCCGGCCGCGTGCGAACAATCGTGTGGCCCAGCTCGGACAACCAGGCGTACGCATCACCCGTGGTTCCGCAGCCCGGCCAACTTTGCCCGCCGGCGGTCACGATCACGCGATCCGCGGCGAGTTCATGCTGGCCACTCGAAGACTGCGTCGTCACGATCCAGCCACCATCGCTCGCGGGGCGAATCGACTGCACCGCCGACGCCAATTCCAACACCGCGCCCGCTTCGATCATGTCGCGGTGCAGGGCATCGCGCACGTCAACGGCCCGATTGCTCAGGGGGAAAATTTTGCCAGTCGATTCTCGCTTGGTGGGCACCCCAAGTCCGTGAAAATGCTCGATCGAGTCACTCGGCGACCACTTTCCCACGCTCGGTTGCAACCAGCGGGCGGCGTGTCCAAACGCCATCGTGATCCCGCGTGCACCGGTATCATGGGTGAGATTGCAGCGCGTGCCACCGGACATCAAAATTTTGACTCCGGTCTTGCGGGATTTCTCCAGCACGACGACGTCGCCGCCATGCCGGGCCGCCACGGCAGCGGCCATCATGCCAGCGGCGCCGGCGCCGATTACGATGATACGAGTGGGATCGGACATGGGCACGCTAGCCTCGCAGGCCTGCAATTCGTAGTCGTTCGTCGGTCCAGTGTGCTAGCGGTTCGTCAAACCCTCCTTTCGTATCGACTGGCCGAACCATGTCGAAACGCGGCAAGTGAGGAGGATACCCAGCCTGCGGTTCTGGTGAAAAGTGGGTGGCTCGAGATTTCGCAAGATTTCCGTTCGACGGCTTTGAAACCGAACTCGTCGATCGCACCGTGGATGCCGATTCACCCGAATCCTAGAAACTAAGCGGGGCATTGTGTTTTTGCCACCGGTGCCTTCTTCATCCGGTGCGTCTTCAAGCTGGATGGTCTCACAGGGTTTGTCCGCAAACCGGTGACGGGCAAATGAACGAGGCAACATGGCGACCGCTGCGTTTGCTAAACTTGGAGAAAGTCAGGGGGACCGCTGTCTCTCCCACGCTCACTTCCACACCCATCTTACCGGACCAGATGATGTTACGCTCACGCTCCACGATCTTCTCGTTGCTCATTGGTCTCTGTTTGATCCCCCTGCTGCTGGCAAACTTCTGTCAACGCGTGCGTGCGGAGGAGGAAGCGCCGGACGCTGAAATCACCCGGTATATTCCCGACGACGCTCTGGCGGCGGTCATCGTGTCGCCCCGCGAGTGGCTCAACAGCCCGATGCTCGAAATGTTTCCACTTGAAATCATGCAAGTGCAAGTACAGGAGGAACTCGGCATCGACCCGTTTGATGTCAAACAGATCAAAGCCGTTGTGACGCTCGACCCGGCTACGATGCAGCCTGCGTTCGGATCGATCACCACGCTCACCGGCGAGATGGATTTCACGCAAGTTCGAGCGGGGTTCCATGCCCGAGAGGACATGATTCAGGTCAGCGGGCACGAGACTTACCCGGTCGATGGGCCGCCCGGGACCGTCGTCGCGATGATCGACAAGAAAACGCTTTTCTTCGGTACCGCGAATCTCCTCCAAAGCATGCTCGATGCGGAACGGGGGACCGGCCAGCTTCCCGCTCTCCTGCGTACCATGTCAGACGATTCCGGCGTCAACATCGCCATGGTGATGGATCCAATCCGTCCGATGGTCAGCCAGGTCGCGATGCAGAGCGCCAACGAACTCGCCCCGGGGCTGCAACCACTCACGCAGATCCCAGGACTGACCGATGCGATCAAGGTCCACATTGGCTTGCGGGACAACAAGGGCAGCATGCGGGTTGCGCTCGTTGGCACGGATGACGTCGCGGCGCAGCGGATCCAATCCATCTTGATTGACTCGATGGCGGCGGCGAGAGAACTCGGGATTGCCGAGATCAATCGCAGTCTCGCCGGCTCAGCTGAATCCGATGCGATGCGTGAAGCGGCGGACAAGTACGCCAATCGCATGGCCGACATGATCATGAAAACGCTGCAGCCGCAGCTCGATGGTGACGAAGTGTCGATCGAGACGCAGTCCGAGGCCAGTATCGCGACGACGGGGATACTCGTTGGTCTGTTGTTGCCCGCCGTCCAGACCGCCCGAACGGCCGCGCGTCGTATGAGCATGTCCAATAACATGAAACAGGTGATGCTGGCGTTTCACAACTACCATGGCACCTTCAATCGTCTGCCACCCTCGGCGATCACGGACAAGGAAGGCGAACCGCTGCTGAGCTGGCGCGTGGCAATTCTGCCGTTCGTTGAAGAACAAGGGCTGTATCAGAAATTTCACCTCGACGAACCGTGGGATAGCGAGCACAACCTGCCGCTGTCCAAGGAATTGCCGGCCGTGTACGGATCACCGAACACGCGGACCCCTGCCGGCCAGACCATTCTTCAAGCCGTTGTGGGCGATGACATCGGCATGAAGCCGCTCAAAGAAACACGCTTCCGCGATTTTCTCGATGGATTGAGCAACAGCGTCATGATCTTGCAAGTCGATGCCGATGCGGCCGTCATCTGGTCCAAGCCCGAGGATCTCGAGATCGACATGGACAACCCCCTCGAACATCTTGGCAATGCTGAAATGGGCGGTTTTCACGTCGGCATGGGTGACGGTGCGGTGAAGTTCATTTCGAAGAACGTTGATCCGGAGCTGTTCAAGAAAATGCTAACTCGCGCCGGCGGGGAACGAGTCGATATTCCGTGATCCCGTTCGGCGACGAAGTGGGAAAGGGTCGATAGGCGATCGGGCAGCGATGGCTTAGGATTTGGCGATGAGGTTGTCTCGCCAGCCTCGTCGAACCCCCCGTTTTTCCATTTCACCCCCATCCGCTTGATGATTCTGTCGCCCGAATCGTTGTTATTCGTCTACTGCGTGTTCGTTGTCATGGCCTCCATGATGGGTGGGAGTCTGTCCAAACTATTTCAGATGACGCACCTGCGGACGCAGCTTTTGATGAGTGGCGTGGGTGGTCTGATGCTGGGGATCGCCATGCTGCACCTCCTCCCCCACGCCACCGAAGTGCTCGAATCGTCAACGAAGGCGGGGGCCGCGGCGCTCGTCGGGCTCATCGCCATGTTCCTGCTGATTCGGCTGTTTCACACCCACAATCATGGCGCGAAGGAGCATACCGAACATGAAGACGAGGGCGCCGCATTGGACCACGATCATTCTCACGGGCATGATCACTCCCACGCACACAATCATCCCCACGATCACGATCACAAAGGCATCAGTTGGGCGGGTATGTTCTTCGGATTGGCACTGCATACCGTGATCGATGGCGTGGCGTTGGCGAGTAGCGTGATCGCGGACGCACACCACGGTGCGTGGCTGGGGCTCGCGGGGCTGGGCACGTTCCTCGCCGTGGCTCTGCACAAGCCGCTCGACGCATTCGCGATTACGTCCGTGATGGAAAAACAGGGCTGGTCCGCCCACGCCCAGAATATTGCCAATGCGTGTTTCTCGTTGTCCTGTCCGCTCGGTGCTTTCTTAATGTACGTCGGTGCGACGCACTGGACCGACAGCACCGCGATCCTGGGTTGGGGTTTGGCCGTCTCGGCGGGCTTCTTTATCTGCATTGCGCTCGCGGACCTGTTGCCCGAAGTCGCCTTTCACGATCATGACCGGGGAAAATTGACGGCGGCGTTGCTGTTGGGAGTGGGCATTGCCGTCGCGATTGAAAGCTTGCCCGGGCACGTACACAGCGACGATGACGGCCACGAGCATGTCTTTCCGAGCATGATCGATCGATCAACCGCCGTGGACGAATCACTGTAATCGTGTTGTCTTGATCCGGGTTAGCCAGTGTTCTCGAAACTCTTGGCGAGTTTCGCTACATCAGTCCCGGTTTCCAACGCGCGCGATTGATCGGTTACAATGGAGCCGTTCGCCTACTGCAAACTTTCAACAACACGCCCATGTACGCAATCACGGCCTACCTCACACTGCTCGCCGCCTCGATAGCGATTGGGATCGCAAACGCTGACGCTGCGGATATTGACTTCGTACGGGATGTGCAGCCGATCCTGCAGACGCATTGCTACTCATGTCATGGGCAAGCGAAGCAGAAAAGCGGTCTGCGGCTGGATATTAAATCCGAGGCGTTCGAAGGTGGCGAGGGTTGGGGGTCAAGTATCGTCCCGGAAGACTCCACCGACAGCCCGCTGATCGAATTGGTCAGCAGCGATGACGAGTATTCTCGCATGCCTCCCGAAGGCGAACCGCTCTCGGACTCAGAAATCCGCACACTCACTGACTGGATCGACGAGGGAGCAATGTGGCCCGACGGTGTCGATCTGGCGCAGGTGGAAGACCGAACGGATCACTGGTCCCTCAAGCCGATTGCATTGACGGAAGTTCCCGCACTCGATGACGATGAGTGGACGC
The DNA here is from genome assembly GCA_041688415.1 of Rhodopirellula sp. Classification (GTDB taxonomy): domain Bacteria; phylum Planctomycetota; class Planctomycetia; order Pirellulales; family Pirellulaceae; genus Rhodopirellula. The sequence continues at coordinate 7,413 of JBDNIG010000409.1, forward strand.
GATCGGATCTCGATCGATTCATTCTTGCTAAACTAGAACAGAACGGATTGACGCCGTCGTCACCGGCCCCCGCGGTGACGTGGCTTCGCCGCGTGACATTCGATTTGACGGGCCTGCCACCGACACCGGAGGAAGTCGACGAGTTTGTGAAACGTGAGAGTGATGGCGAGTCAGCTTACGCGGCCGTGGTCGACCGGTTGCTGGCGTCACCGCGATACGGTGAACGCTGGGCACAGCACTGGCTCGACGTGGTGCGATACGCCGACACGCATGGTTTCGAAGTCAATACGGATCGTCCGCATGCGTGGCCTTATCGCGATTACGTGATCGAAGCTTTCAATCGTGACACGCCGTACGATCGGTTCATCAAGGAACAGATTGTCGGCGATGCGATGGGCCAAGACGCAGCCACCGGATTCCTGGTGACGGCGTCCGTGCTATTGCCGGGCCAGATCGGCAAAGACGCACCATCGAAGCGTTTGGCTCGACAGGATGCGATCGACGAGATTGTCAACAACATCGGACAGACTTTTTTAGGGTTGAGCGTCGGGTGCGCCCGCTGCCATGACCACAAGTTCGATGCAATCAGTGCCAAGGATTACTATGCGATGCAGGCCTTCGTCGCGGGCGTCGAGTATGCCGACCGAGAGATCCGTTCGCCACAGACGGATGCCTTGAAAAAGTCCGCCGAGGAGCTTCGCGAGCAGCTCGCGTCGATCGAGCAGCAACTGGCCACTGGGTTGCTCGATCAGAAGGGTGCGTTGGAGAAACGGATCAAAACCGCCGAGACCGAAAAGCTGGCTTTCGCGGGCAAGTTTCGCGAGCCCGATGACATTCACCTGCTCCGCCGTGGCGACCCCGAACAGCCCGCCGAACGGGTAGCTCCCGCGGTGCTCAGTGCGCTGGGCGACTTGACGCTGCCAGTCGAAACTGGGGAACAGGATCGGCGACGTATCCTGGCCGACTGGATCGCCGACCCACACCATCCGCTGACCGCGCGAGTGATGGTGAATCGTCTGTGGCAATGGCATTTCGGTGTCGGTTTGGTTGAAACAGCCAACGATTTTGGACGCAATGGTACGCCGCCGTCTCACCCGGAACTGTTGGATTGGTTGGCGACGCAGTTCATCGATTCCGGTTGGTCGATGAAAAGCATGCACCGAATGATCGTACTCTCAGCAACCTACCGGCAGGACGCGGTCATCCGTCCCGACGCGGCGGCCCTGGATGCGGACGTGCGTCTGCTATGGCGTTACCCTTCCCGCCGACTCGAAGGCGAAGCGATTCGGGACAGCATGCTTGCCGTGAACGGCCAATTGAATCTGAAGATGGGTGGACGCGGCTTTCTACTTTTCAAACAGCGCGGCGGACTGTCGGGATTCACACCCATCGAATCGTTCACCGGCGAGGGACTTCGCCGGATGATCTACGCACATAAAGTCAGGCGCGAACCGGATGCGATTTTCGGAGCATTCGATTGCCCCGACGGCGGCCAGAGTACCGCGAGACGCACTGAATCGACGACGCCAATTCAGGCGTTGAATCTGTTCAACAGTCGGTTCACGATCGAGCAAGCAGAGAAGTTCTCAGCGAGTTTGGAACAGCTTGCCGGAGACGATGTTACCGAGCAAATTCGTGAGGCGTACTGGCTGGGACTCAATCGCCTCCCCGAACCGGACGAACTCGCCGACGCCTTGCCGGTGGTGCGTGAGCATGGCCTGAAAACATTTTGCCGAGCCTTGTTCAACAGTAACGAGTTTCTGTTCCTACCGTAGCGACATCCAATCACGGCGAACACGCGTTCCGCGCTGGCTATCCATTTCACGGGATCCACCATGACCCATCACTTGCAGCACCGCACCGATCAGAAACCAGAATCCGGCCGGGTAAATTCGAACCGACGTGGTTTTCTGTCGGACGCCGCGTCGGCACTCGGCTCGATCGCGCTGTTGGATTTGCTCGCCGGCGACCGACTGCTCGCGGACCAGACCGTCATTGATCCGACGCGTCCCTTTGCCGCCCGTTCGCCACACTTTCCCGCCAAGGCGAAGAGAGTTCTGGTGATCTTTTGCGCCGGCGGAGTCAGTCAACTGGAAACATGGGACTACAAACCCGAACTGATTAAGTTGGACGGGCAAGCACTCAAAGGTGGCCCGGCCGTCACCTTCCAAGGCCCCGCTGGCGATCTGGCGCGACCGCAGTACGAGTTTCGTCAGCGTGGTGAAACCGGCAAGTGGGTCAGTGATCTGATTCCGCACCTCGCGGAATTGACCGACGATTTTGCGTTCGTTCATTCCCTGACCAGCAAGAGCAACACTCACGGGCCTGCTGAGAATTTCTTATCCACCGGGACCCCGCTGGATGGGTTTCCGAGCCTGGGTTCCTGGGTCAGCTATGGACTGGGCAGTGAGAATCAAAACCTGCCGGCGTACGTCGCCATTCCCGATCCCCGCGGAGTTCCGCAGAATGGATCGAACAACTGGGGTTCTGGGTTCCTGCCCGCAGCGTTTCAAGGAACACCGCTGAGTACGAAGGAGCCGCTCCGAAATCTCGGTGCTCCCGGCGTGACGGCGGAGGCGGATCGGGCGGCGCGGTCGCTCTTGCAGCGGATGAACGAGCGTCATCAAGACCAGCATCCCGGTGACAGTAAACTCTCCGCTCGCATCGCCAGTTATGAACTCGCGGCCCGAATGCAGATGAGCATGCCCCAACTTTCAGACCTGAGTTCCGAACCGGCTCATGTGATAAAAAGCTATGGGGCGGACGATGAATCCAACCCAGTTCGCGCTGGCTATGCGCGAAATTGCATCCTGGCGCGACGCCTGCTCGAGAGCGGTGTTCGTTTTGTGCAACTGTTCAACGGTGCCTACGCCAGCGGCGGGGAACTGAACTGGGATGGACACGGCAAACTCAAGGAGCAGTATGACAAGCACGCGGCGGTGTTGGATCAACCGACCGCGGCGTTGATTCAGGACATGAAAGCGCGCGGATTGCTCGACGATACATTGATTGTGTGGTGTACGGAATTCGGTCGCATGCCGTTCTTCCAGCAAGGCGCACGCGGACGCGACCACAACCCCGATGGTTTCACGTGCTGGATGACCGGCGCGGGAGTGAAGCCCGGCGTCAGTCACGGGATGACCGATGAACTCGGCCAGAAAGCGGTCCAAGATATCCGCCCGCTCTACGACTTCAACGCCACCATCTTGCATCTGCTCGGTTTCGACCATGAACGTCTCACCTTCCTGCACAACGGCATCGAACGTCGCCTGACGAATGTCGAAGGGGATGTCATTCACGAGATCCTGGCGTGAACACGGTGGCTTCGCGGCCCCCCGGACGTGTTTTTCCTTGCGCAGGTTTTGCATGATTCCCAGTCGCGTGGGACGTCGATTTTATTATTGACGCATTCTATGAAGGCTGAATCGACATCGTGACGACGCCCCAACGAGGCAGCCCTATGATAGCCCCCGGCATCGCCCTGTCAGTTCCCTTCAAGTCAAATTACGCCGAAGGCGTTACAGCCATTAGCCGGTGGTCGAGCGTAGCGAATACCACCGGAAAAGGAAAACAACGACCGATTTGACCCCGAAGGTGGTCACAGCCCGACCACCGTGGTCGCTGCGACTCCCTAGTATCTACCGGATCGACAAAGCGGTGTCCATTATGGACACTTGACAAAGTCGATGCTAGT
>JBDNIG010000410.1:0-2962 GCA_041688415.1 Rhodopirellula sp.
AAAAAGCAACGGGGGCGTTCGCTTGATTAAGGACTAGGTCCACAGACGTTTCTTTGTATGACGAGCCGTTGTGCCAGATTTCTACGGTGAAGGTACCACCTGTCTCCGGCGTTGCTTTGACCTTCATATGGTTTCCTGTTTCCAGGCTTCGCTTTTGGTTTTCTACGATTGCGTTGTAGACCTTTTCCCATTCGGGGTTTCCGTCTCTATTATCTCCGTCTGCATTCTTGTCTGCGGCATCGTAATCTTTAGGTTCGACGTTGTCAGTAAGATTATCTTTTAGTTCGACACCATATTTTACGCCCGTCATGAACCCGCCGATATTTTCCTCTTTGAACGGAGGTATGTTGATCTTTTTGCCATCGAGGGTGAGTCCAGATGCTGGAGTATGCAGGAACTCACTGATGCCTCCTGCCGTGCTAACCATCGCGTCGACGTCAAGAATACTGGCCTCGAAGCCGCCGAATTTGACGCCGCTGTTGCCGACGAAGCCGAGTCTGGTGAGTAGATCTTGGCCATCTTTGAACGCATGGACGTAGCCACCGTTTCCGTTGTCTTTGTTTACAAAATCGTAGTCAAATTCAATCGTAAAACCACCGAGTTTGTGATTCTCAGGCGTCAGGTTGATGCTGGTTGCGTCTTGTCCTTCTCCCGTCGCAGCTGGCCCCACGCCGGGCCCCGAGTATCCGGGGATTTCGGTGGATGGATCAAAAGAGGCGATGTTCGGGGCGGGGGTGGTGATTTTGTAGTTTGCTTCGTCGAACTTCCACGCTTCGGGTAGTTTCAAGCCGTTCCAGGCGGCGACGTACAAGATCGAGGTCCGATACGGTGCGCCGAGCGGGACGTCAGGCCCGACTCGCGCGTCGTGTCGCAACGAATGTTTGTCGGATTGAAATTCGTACTCATCCTGGGCACCCTCATTGGGGTGCGTCGCGACGATCAGGTTGTCACCAAACGATTCGCTGGGGATCTCCAGAATGGCTTTGCGAACGTTGCTGGTGGTGAACGCCTCATCGTCACTGAAGGTCAGCGTCTTCGTATTGAGCTTGAACGTCGGTGCCACTTTGTTGTCCTTTTGCTTGCCGCCCTCGGCATCGAGATGTGTCCAAGTCTCGGTGTTATCGTCGACGATGTTGACGCCGTCACTGCTCGTGCGGTCAATGGGATCGAACCAGCTCAAATGCAACGTGCCTTCCAATCCCTCGGGAATCGGGGTGGTCGTCACCTTGACTCGCAACTGATTCAGTTCCGGCCCAGGGTCCGAGTCGAATGTCGGGAAACCACGCCACGCATCGTGATAAAAATCGACAAACTCGGGATTGTCCATCGGCGGCTGGAGCTCGGCGAGGTCATAGTCTTGATCTTGCTCGTTCTGAATCGTCTGCGACCGGTCGGCACCTCTCAGCGAGGCGCGGCACGGATGGTTCCCACCGGGCCAAATCAGTGAAGCCTTCGATTTGAACAGCTCCGTAGCGGGAAGTCAAATTATTTTCGCGCCGTCGGCCAGTCCTGGCGACCCGATCGCGCCGCGTGGTGGCTGCAGCGTTTGCGGTGCCCGCGACGTCGCCGCGACGTCGCCGATGTCATCATCGCCACCGGCATGGGGCTGCCGTCCTCTTCGGGACTGAGGCCAGGTTAGGCTGAACCGTCCCGGCGGACGATATCCCCATGCGGTGAACCGAGCCGCCATTGGCCGATCAGCCTCATCCATTCGCCTCCGCGCGTACAACCCGACCGCCTTCATCGGCGGCGCCGGGGCCGATCTCGATGATCCAGTCGGCGGCGGCGGTTAGCATCGGGTGGTGCTCGATCACGATCAGTGAATGGCCGTCGGCGATCAGGGCGTCGAAGCAACCGAGCAGTCGGGTGATGTCCGCGAAGTGGAGTCCCGCGGTGGGTTCGTCCATCAAGAATAATGTCCTTCGCTTCGTCGACCCGGCTAGGAAGGCGGCGAGCTTTAGGCGTTGGGCTTCGCCTGAGGACAACGTCGTGGCGGGTTGACCGAGCGGGATGTAGTCCAGCCCAACATCGATCAGCCGTTTGAGTCTCGCTTGAGCCTTGGGCATGCTGCGGAAAAAACGATAGGCGTCACCGACGGTCATCTCCAAGACTTCCGCGATCGTGCGGTCTCGATATCGCACCTGCAACACTTCGTCGCGGTATCGCCGACCATGACACTCGGGGCAGCGCATCGACACGTCCGCGAGAAACTGCATGTCGACCGTTTGCACGCCCGCACCTTCGCAAGCGGCGCACTGACCGGCCGATGAATTGAAACTGAAATGACCCGGTTTGAAATTGCGGATCCGAGCATCCACGGTGTCGGCAAACGCTTTGCGGATTTCGTCGAAGGCCTTCGCGAACGTTACCGGGCAGCTCCGGGGGCTGCGGCTGATCGGCGACTGGTCGACGAGCAAACAATCTTCGATGCGTTCGACACCGCGCAGGCTCTCAAAGGGTAACGTTGAGGCGGCACTGCTGCGTGGTGACTCGCCGCGTCGCCGGACCAGTTCACCGGTGACGGCGCCGAAGAGGGTGTCGTGAATCAGGCTGCTCTTGCCGCTGCCCGATCGTCCCGTCACGACGCACAACGTTCCCAGCGGGAAGGACACGTCGACGTTCTTGAGATTGTGTCCCGACGCGCCACGCAGCTCAATGAAATGAGTGGGCTTTCGGACGCGGCGTTTCGCGGTTGAATCCGTGGCGCCCGAATCGTTGAGATAGGGACCGGTGAGCGAATCGGGGTCGTCGAGCAGTTCCTGGGGCGTGCCGACGAACGTTTTTTCCCCGCCGCCCACACCCGCGTCCGGGCCAATTTCGATCACGTGATCGGCTGCGGCGATCAGTTGAGCATTGTGCTCGACGGCCACGACCGTGTTGCCACGATCGCGCAAATGAATGATCGTTTGGATGAGATTGCGGACGTCATCGGGGTGCAGGCCCGCGGTCGGTTCGTCGAGCA
>JBDNIG010000411.1:0-4549 GCA_041688415.1 Rhodopirellula sp.
CTCTCCCCCAGCAAAGCTGGTGGAGAGGTGGTAGAAAAGCTGCGCAAGCGACTCACTCGTCAAGACCAACTTTTTAACAGCCCAGGCTTGCACCTAGCGGCAAATTGACACAAAACCATCTCGCCTTACGTGGCATTAACCGGCCAGTGCTCCGCAATCTTTTTCTTCAGAAACTCGGCGCTGCGGCGAAGTTGATCAATCCCATCAACGCCGTCTTCGATACTGATCCATCCATCAAATCCCTTGCTCGCGAGTTCAGCAAAGATCGCATCGTAATCGTTGAGCCCTTGGCCGATCTCGCCGTGGCTGAGTCGTTTGGCATATCCCACCGAACCGCCTTCCTCGGCACGCAAATCCTCGATCGTTCCCGAGAGCAAATATCGGTCGCTGGCGTGCATCGTCACCACCCGTTCGGAAACCCGTTTGAGCAATTCGATGGGGTCATCGCCGGCGAGAAACGCATTGCTGGGGTCATAGTTCACGCCAAAATTTGGATGGTCAATGGCGGCCACGAGATCGCAGAACACATCCATCGCTTGGGCAAATTCGGGGTACTCCCAAAAGTCATCCTTGTAATGATTCTCGAGGATGAGGGTCACACCGTGTTGCTGCGCATACGGTAAACATGCCGTGATGCTGGCGGCGGCGAGTCGAACACCTTCGTCGATGGTGAGTTCGGGACGGCGCTGGCCACTGAGGACACGGCAATAGCTGCCACCGAGCTGCGCGGTCATCTCGATCCAGCGTTTCTGCTTCGCAATTTCGGCATCGCGAAACTGCGCGTCCGGATGGGTAAAATCGGGTGAACAGCAGAGCATGGGGATGACCATGCCGGCGTCTTCGGTTTGCTGGCGAAAGCGAGTCCAGTTGGCTTCGTCGGCGAGTTCGAGAAAGCCCGCGTAGAATTCCAAGCCATCAATATCGAGTGTGGCGGCAAGTTCGATCCACTGGCGCACCGTCATCGACCCGTCTTTGCAGAGGGCGTGCATGTAGGCTTTGGGAAAGGCGGCGAGCTGGGGCATGAATCAAACTGGTTTGAGAATGGATTTGACGACTTCACCGCGATGCATTTTCTCGAAGGCATCGTGCCACTGGTCGAGCGGCCAGACCCCGCCAATGATCGGCGCAACGTCGAGTTGACCGCTGGTGAGCAACGCCAGCACACGTTCCCAAATCGCCCAGTGGTGGCTGAAGCTGCCTTGGAGAGTCACGTTTTTCTGCACCAGTGGATCGAGGCTGAACCCCAACGGTTGCCGCCCCCAACCGACTTTACTGATCCATCCAGCGGGACGCACAATATCAATCGCAATCTGGAGCGTCGCACTCACACCGGCCGCGTCGATGACCCCGTCGCAACCGAGTCCGTCGCGTTGCCGTGCCCAATCACTCACGTCGCCCACGACGGCGTCACAGCCGTAGTGGTCGTGGGCGATCTGCAGCCGTTGCCGATCCGACTCCAGCCCCACCAGTGCAACTTCCGCCCCACAGAGTCGCGCCATCGCGGCGCACAGAATCCCTATCGTCCCCGGCCCCAGCACCACGACTCGGTCACCGGGTTCGATTCTCGCGTTGCGGACGACCGCATTGAACGCCACGCAGCAAGGCTCCGTCAGGCAAGCGCGTTCCAACGGAAGGGCATCGGGAACCGCGTGCAAAATTCTCGCTGGCACACGAACGTACTTCGTCATCGCACCATCGACGCCGTAACCGAACCCTTTCCGCGTGGGGTCGAGATTGTAGAGGCCACGACGTGACATCGGGTTGGAGGAATCGATGATCGCCGCCGTTTCGCTGACGACTCGATCGCCTTCCTTCCAGTCTTTGACCTCGGATCCGAGTTCGACGATGTGCCCGCCGAACTCATGGCCGAGGATGACGGGATAGTTGACGGGCCACGAATGGTCGGCGGTCCACTGATGCAGATCGCTGCCACAGACACCGACGTTGGCGACCTCCAGAAGGACATCGTCCGGGCCCGTCGCGGGCTTTTCGATTTCACGAATCTCGACGCTGCCCCGTTCGGGCGCAAAGTTAACGACAGCTGCTGATTTCATGGTTGGTCTCGCGTGGGACAGTCTTGGGCATGGATCGCTTCACAGATCATTCGCAGCGACCCTTCCAGATCGCCGTCGGCCGTCCGGAATGCGTCGGCATCAATCGTCAGTGGAGCGCCCAAAACAACCAGGGGCGCACCGTACTTGGGACATTCAATGGCCTGTTCGAGCGACAGGCCACCGACGGCCTGAACAGGAATCTTTACCGCATTGACCACATTACGCAACTGATCCAGCGGGCTGGGCATCCGTTTTCCACGAGCGGCGATCCCGCGTCTTTCATCGTAGCCGATATGGTGAATGACGAAATCGCAGCCCAGGTCTTCCAGCCATTTGGCACCGGCAACCATATCATCGCAAACCATGTTATCGCCCATGACTTGGCAACCAAAGTCGGCCCCCGCCTTGACGACGCAGCGGATTGTTTCCTCATGGGCGCGCGCCATGACGACGACGTGCGTGGCACCGGCTTTCGCCATCATCTCGGCTTCGAGGTAGCCGCCATCCATGGTTTTCAAGTCGGCCACAACGGGTGTGTTGGGAAAGGCGGCCCGCAGAGCACGAACTCCGTGCAGCCCTTCGGCGAGGATCAGCGGCGTTCCAACCTCCAACCAATCCACGCCCGCCCGCATCGCAAGATGTGCCGTTTCAAGAGCTTCGTCGATGTTGGTGAGGTCGAGCGAAATCTGGACGATAGGACGCATGATGTATTGTCAAGTTAAGGAATGATTCGGGCGAGAACGTTGAGCCAATAACCCGACGCGTGAGCGAGGAATTCTAGCTGCTTCCTCGCTCACGCGTCGGGTTGTGAATTGCAATCGACACACCGCTTAGTTTCACCGCATCTTATCGATCATGGCTCGCGATCGAGGCGCGGACGAGATCATTGAGCTGAAACCGAGTCGCGTCATGCTCCATCGTCCGAGTCCGCAGCGTTTCGACTTGTCGACGAGCATCACAGTAGTCCATCGCCAAAACGCGTAGGTCAGCGGGTAATTTTCGAATGATGGGGTCGGTGTAGGGGTCGGCATTGTTAAAAATCAATCGTTCCGGCCAGTCACTGTGGAGATCCACCGAATCCACGTCAAGTTTGGCAGCGACGTGGCGGATCATCGTGGAAAGTGATCGTGATGGCGATTGGGCGCGGACGTTTGCGGCTTCGCGTCGCAGCGCCGCTTCGGCATCCGTCATCGCTCGTACCGCCCGCCAGGCGACCGGATCGCCTTCGGCATAGACGGCGACGACAAAGCGAGCTTCCCCGAGTGCGCGGATGCCACCGACTTCCTCACCGAGTACGGGGATGTGTGATATCATACTGGTCATGGAACTTTTCTTGCTCGGACGCCCCATCGCGACGACGGAGACATCCACCAAACCGGCGCGGAAGCCAGCGGGCACGTCAAAGGTGACCTTGAATTCCTTCTCGCCTTCGAGCACCTGCGTCGAGGTCCAACGCAGCTTGTAATAGACACCACGACCGCGCTCGATCGTGCCCGCCGCGATCACCGCGTGCAGCGGAGCGACACGATCATACTGCATCGCCTCGGATTGTTTCGTGCCCGCATCGATCCCCGCATGGCCACGTGCCAAATTTCCTTGCGTGACATCCGCAGCCACGCCGAAGGATTGAGATTGCTCGTCGGACGTTTTGACCTGGATGGGGCTCGCATACTCACTCGCCGTTTCGGTTCGCGGCGAGTAGTTGATCACGCTCCATGACGCTTTGCGAGGAACGCAGCGAACCATCCAGCGATCGATTTGCGGCATCGCTCCACCGCTGACCAGGGAGGAGATCCGCAGCGTGATCTCGACCGGTTCACTTTCTTGACTCGTCATCAAGTCGCCCGGTCGCTGTTCGCAGATCGGTATCGCGACGGCGGTCGGTGGCAAGTCGAACGAAATCAGTTGGCCCGGATCGGCGGACGCTTCGCCAGCGACCGAACCGAGTGTCGACAGCACCGCCAACACCATCACGTTGAGATGGTGCGAGCCAGCGAAATGAGAAAAACAATGTTCGTTGAAAGTCATTCGGTTCATGATTTGGTTCTCCGTTCCAGTGCGACAGTTCCTGGTAGCTGGGTCGCGTTGAGGTTTATTTTCTCATGCGAATCATATGCCAGTTCGTCTGGCCAGCGACCGATCCGTCTTGGATACGGGCTGCTGCACCGACGACCGCGAGTGGGTCAGAAGTGCTCAGGCAGCGAGATCATCATCGCGTCGACGCCGCGTTTGGCAAGCAAACTAGCGGCAACCGCGAATGAGGAGACCCCAGTGGTCGGCGGCCATTGCGACCGCGTGAAACATCATAACCAACTCGTCCGTGGCCGTGTGGTTCCGGCCGTGAAACTTCTGCCGAATTTTCATTCGAACCGACGGAGGGCTGGGCCGGTTCGATCGAGGAAGAAATTGTGGACATTTAGTCATGCCGCTCACTCGTCGGACTCTCGAAATGCAGAAATGGGTGTGTCACCGGAGAGTTTTACAAAGAATGCATC
>JBDNIG010000003.1:0-16867 GCA_041688415.1 Rhodopirellula sp.
GCGTTTCAGGAGAAGCGGAAGCTTCGATCATGCGAACGGTTTGACCGCTGCCACCGGGCGGCGGCAATTCGCCGAGCTTGATCAGGAGCGACTGCACCTCCTCCATCTCCGTCTCGTTGGCCCATAACAGCACTTGGCGGTAACTCGCATTGGCGGCAACGCGAAATTGATCTTCGTCCTCCTTTTCGTCCGCACCACCACCATAGCCATAATAGGAATACCGGCTGCGCCGACTGCTGCTGTCGTCTTTGTCTTTGTCCGTGCCCATCAAGAATGAAATCGACTCGGCCACCGCCGCGGCATCGAGCCGTCGTAACTGCAAGACCTCGAAACGGCGTTTCCCACCATCGAGCCGCTCGATTAACGATTTGATGATGAATCGATCTGCCGCGGCGCCCGAGACAATTACGGCCTTGTTTTCTTTGTCGACCCGAATCCGCGTGGTCGGTTCGAGCACGTTCATCTCCTGGGCGATCTCGATCAGCTTTTCGGGATCCAACGAAACCAACCGGTAGACTTCAACGCGGCTCGTCGCGTCGGTAAGCGATGTGAGTGAGCTGCCTGGGACGTCGATTCGTTTGATGAATTCCGCCGCGATCGCCACCCGATCAATCGGTGCGCGGATGAGTACTGAATTCTGTCGGACGTTGGCGACGATCGAAATCTCGACTTCCTCTTTCACTTTCGGTGCTTTGCCCTTCTGCTGTTGTTGCATCCGCTGCATCATCTGCATTTGCTCGCGACTCATCGGAGCAGCGTCTTTCTTTTGGACGCCGAGAAATTCTTCGAGCAGCGTTTTGGCTTCTTCAGCAGGAATGTGCCGTAACCGAAACTCGGGTGCGAGAGCATCGCGACTGGCAACATCGCGTTCTTCGGCTAGCAGCCGAGCAACTTCGCGCAGGTTCACCGCCGCATCCATCGCCTCGATTCGATTCGTCGTCGCTAAAGAGGTCAATTTCCCTGCACCGCTGAGCATCGGCGCCAATTCCTCAGCCAGCTTTTCAGCCGACAACCAACCGGCGTCGAGCATCGTCCGCACGAACGTATGATTGGGCAAATTGTGCAGCTCCGCGGGATTGACCCAATGCACCATCCCAGGATTGATCGCATCGGTTTTGACGATTGTGATCCCGCCTTCGAGTTCGAGCATCGTGTAGCCGCGCGCCAGGAGGTGGCGGTTAAGCAAGTCAATCGTGTCCGCAACATTTAGACGCCCGGGGCTGACCAGATTCACCGCGTCACCGGGCAACTCTTGCCAATCGATCGGTTGGCCGGAGATATCCGACAGCCAGCCGATGAGGTCGATCCAGCCCTGGTTACGAAACCGAAACCCAACTTTCCCATCTTCGCCTACGGATGCCTTGAGTTCCGCGGGATCACCCTCGGGTAAATCCAGGCCGTCGCGTCGGACAACTTTGGGCGGCTTGGATTTTTCGTCCGCGTCACCCTCTTTCTTGGCGGCATCCTCACCTTTCGCTGCCTCCGCATCTTTCGCCGCGTCTGGTTTCTCGCCTTCCTTATCAGATTTGCTGGGGCGTCCACTAGACCGCTCACCGCGCGATCCACTGGCCGGTTTTGGCTGGCCCTTTGAGAACGGATTCTGAGCAACGCTGCGCGATACAACGGGAGCGGCCAAGAGTACCCCCGCCAGAATGAGGACATTGGCGAGTGATCGTCTGCAAGATATGCGCACGGTAGAAACAGTTGCCGACGGGGAGAAAAGCTGTCAATCAAGACAGAGCGAAATCGAACCCCACCAGTATGACTGCATTCCCTTCATAAGACAAACCATTTTCATGGAGGAAGAGGTGTGATTCTGCCCGCGGACGTCACTAGCGACGAGGTAGCCAGCCGGCGACCGACGGCTGCCGGTTCAGGGCAATCTCGGATTCACACCGCAGATCTCGCTTGCCGGCCTCAAATCGCGCGAAAAACACCACCCCTTCCCCCGCCGGAATACGGTCTCGCCAGCGAATCGGGACCGTGATCGCGTAGCCGCTGGCGTGGTTAGCCAAGCTCGTCGTTTCCAACTGCCGCAGTTTCTCGGTATCAAAATCCCAGCGACCGAGCTGTGCATCCTCGCCCGCTTTTGTCGGATCGAGCGCGATAATCGTCAGACGAGCGTCATTCGTGGGCAACGGACGCGGGACAGCCGCATCGGGCGATCGCAATGGATCGATGGGATCATGCGTTCGCCCCAGCACGGCAATCGGATGCCCGTATTGATCGTCGGCACGAATCGTCAGGTCGACCCCTTTGGTCACCACAACGACAGCTTTCTCGGCATCTTTCTGTTCCCCGTCCGAACTCCGCAATTTGGCTTTTTCGTCCGCGTTCATCCGAACTTTGCTGGTGATCGCATCAATGCGAATCTTCACCGGCTGTAGTTCGATCTTGGGAGTCGATCCGGCCACGGGGCCAAGTCCACCGAGCATGCTCACGCCGGGCAGCTCAATCTTGCTTGGGTCGTCATCGGGCTGGCCGTCGAGCGAACCGGGCGGCATTGGAATCCCGGGATCAATCGGTTCAAGTTCCAAATCCGGCGTCCCCGGTGGCACCGGACCACCCGGCGGCGGCAACAACTGAACGTCGGAAGAAGGCTCGTTGTCCTTCCCTGACTTCCCCGCTGGTTCGTCTTCGGCCTTCGGGCTGGGATTAGCCTTCGGGCTGGGATTAGCCTTCGGGCTGGGGCTTTCCAGTGTGCCTGGATCAATCAGGGTCTCTGGGTCGACGAGATCGCCGGGGTCGACCAGCTGTCCGGGCTCGATCAGGGAATCAATATCCGGTAATTCATCATCCTCGCTGTCGGAGCGATCGGCATCCGGCACCGGTTTCGGTGACTGCTTCGCATCGGATGCCTTCGGTCCCGCTGGAATCGTTTCACGCCGCGAATCCTCACGACCGGAGGTTTCGCGCGAAGAACTTGGCGGTCGATTGGATTTTGCCTCTGAGCCGCTCGAGTCACGCTGCGATCCCAAGGCGTCGTCGAGTCCAAAGTCCGGCGATTCGGCGGGTACATAACTCGGATCGAAATCGCTCGGGTCAGCGGCGCGGCCCGATCGTGATGGCCCCATCTCCTCCGAGGCGGGGCTCGTCACGCGTTCGCTGCGAAGTTCATCGATCAAAACGCGATTTTCGTAATCCGCTTCATACAGTTGATCTTCCAGTTGGCGGACCTCTCGCTGCAATGATTGTCGATAAAAATCTTCCTGCGCACGTCCGCGACACCCCGTCACACTGAGCAACACGGCCACGCAGCAGCCACCGGCGAGCCGCCAGGTCGACGCAGGCGAGGCGGCGAGCAGTGCGGCTCCCCTGTCAGCGGTTGTGCGGCGGTTTGTGAAGCGTTTCAAGAGATTGTTTGCGTGGGAAGTCGGGTGACAGATCACTTGGTTAATCAGCGAACTATCAAATATCGGGCTCAGCCGTCAACGCAAATTATTCTCAACTTCTGTCGCGATAGAAAAACGAGGTCGACGGTCTTGACGCCCTCGTGGCCAACTCGATAAACTCCCCCGCTCACACGCCAACCAGGTTCACTTGGTGGCAACACTCTCGGGGGATTAGCTCAGTTGGGAGAGCGCCTGCATGGCATGCAGGAGGTCATCGGTTCAAGTCCGTTATCCTCCATCAATTCAAGCCCGTTGAAAACGCATTCAAATGGCTTGAATCGCGTGTTCAACGGGCTTTTTTCGTTTTCTGCGTGTCAGCGTTCACTGGGGTAGAGGCGTCTTCCTGAACCCACTCGTAGCTATCTGGCAGCGGCGTATCGCCTACGCCGTACTCCTTGCAGGCAATGACGGCCGGACGCGAGATTGAATCACGGATCTTTCGTGGCACGATGCAATCGAGAGGATCAAAACGAATGGCAAAGAAGGCGAAAACGCAGTCAAAGCAGGCTGCAAATCTGGGGTTCGAAGCAAAACTGTGGCTGTCCGCAGAAAAGCTCCGCAACAACATGGACGCGGCCGAGCACGAAGGGGAGATCCGCCGCGCGATCATGGAAGCCGAATCATTGAAGCCGATCTGGTCGATTGCATGGTGGCGATGCCCGGCCAGTTATTTTACAGCACGCAGATCCCGGTCTGCCTGTGGTTTCTGACGCGGGATATAGCCGCGACGGGTTACTTATCACGCCTGGCAAGGCGACCCTCATCGTAAGCGTCCTATCTGCCCGTGCCCGCAGGATCCGACGTTCCGAATTTCGGCAACGAGCCGGATCGCGTCAGCAGTCCTCACGGGCTAGCCGCCAAGCTCGCGTGCCAACCGGCGGCCGGGACCGACGCTGCCAAGATACACCCCCTCGTGAACACCGTAGGCATCGACTGAAGCGAAGCCTGTAAAACCTTCTGAAAGTGGCTGGCCCCTCTCGACCGCCCCCTGGGAGAAGTGGCCGGTCTTCGTGCATCCGTCGCAGGAAGTCATCGAATCGGCCACCGACACATCCGAGCTAGAGGAGGTCTACAACACCGAACGGCATCTCTTGTACGTTGCGTGCACGCGGGCCTACGACTACTTGCTCGTGACGGCGGTTGATCACCCATCAGAGTTCCTGGACGATTTTATTGGAAATAGCAATTCATGAAATACAACGTCAACGATGACAAACCGAGGTGAGTTAGACTTCCTCGAAGTAGTTGGTGTCAATTTTCTTCAAAATGAACGCTTGGATCTCCCTACGGCCGACGCCCTCCTTCCAGCGTTTGGCTTGTACATAAATCATGTCCAAGCCAAGACGGTCTTCACTGATGATGCCATCGATTCCCTCATCGTTGGATGCCTTGGTCACCTTGGCCGCTTCGGCCCGTGAACCGCCATATCCCATCGCGAACAGCAAATCGATTACGAGTTGCTCAAACTTATACGGATCCATCGCACGGACTTGGGCGAGTAGTTCGTCAG
The DNA here is from genome assembly GCA_041688415.1 of Rhodopirellula sp. Taxonomy (GTDB): domain Bacteria; phylum Planctomycetota; class Planctomycetia; order Pirellulales; family Pirellulaceae; genus Rhodopirellula. The sequence continues at coordinate 4,903 of JBDNIG010000003.1, forward strand.
CCAATTGCGAATTGAGTCCCACAGTGAGGCTAGCGATTTGTTCGTCCGGCGTCAGTTCATCGACTACCGGGCTCGGACCTGGCTTGCCTGGACGCTTCTTGTGACGCCATTCGTAGTGCTCAGGAAACTGATCGAGATCCTTGAGCGTCAGTGAGTCAGGCTTGCCGGCAAGCACTTCGGTCCCGCGTGGCGTGATCTTCATCACGCCACGCGACGTGTACACGATCAACTCGGCATACTTCAAATGCGTCCGTGCCCAACCGACTCGATTGGCCAGTCGTCGCTGGCTACCACTGGGTAGCATCTCTTCACGATCCTCCTTCGAAAGCTGCATCGCATCAGCAATCGCGAGCGTCACCTCCTTGATCGGATGCGGTTCACCATCGGCCACCGCCGTCAAAAACGGAATGAACATTGATTGAAAGTCAGGAACTGACATTTTCAGTTTGCTGGGGGTCAAGAAGGTTGAGTGAGACGAACCAAGTCATCGATACCGCGAATCGAGCCTGGTGTCGCCAGGTAACCGATGCCACGGTGAAGGTGCAGTCGAAACTGCGATCCGATAATTCTTTCATCGGTGCAGTCAAGCCCGTCGGCATCGCAGCGTTCCTTGACGATGGCATGGTAAAGCTCGTGATGTTCGCCCCTTCTTCCTTCAATCGTTTCAGTATCTCGGTGTCACGGTCACTCAGCGTCTTGGCGACGACCTTGGATTCTCGAGCTTGCTGCTCCTGCAAATCCTGCTTGCGAGTTCGGTGAATGAGCCCAGGAACCAGCATCAGGGGCAGTTCCGTACCGGAAATTCGTACGAGTTCATCTTTGTGCTGCCGTTCGTCGTTTTGCGTTCGTGTCAATTCCTGCTTGCGGGCTTCGCGGTCGAGCCAATGCGGGCCGCCGAGTTGCTTGAACTCTTCATCCGCTGCCTTTTCGGACTCCGTGGCGCGACGACGATCGTTCTCCAGAGCAGCCACCTGCTGATTTTTCGCATTCACCGCCGCAGCTAGCTTCGTTGATTCGGCGCGCAGCGTCTTGTAGTTCGGATCATCACTCAAGGCTGCGAGTCGAGACGACAAACGATTTTCAAGGATACTCGCGTCAGCGATTAGTTTCTCGGCCAGATCCAATCCGAGCAATGATTTAACCGCCGACCCGAGTGCGACGTGCGACGAGTCATCATCAGCCAAAAAGCGAACCTGTTCGGCGTCGAAGAAGAACAACCGAGAGATCCCAAGCGGAATGAGCTCTTCGACAATGTCGTTCCAATGGTCCGACAAATGACGGTCCGGTTTACCATCGCAATGCACCGTCACTGACTCGCGTACGTTGGCTCGCTTCTGTGACCACGAGCGTCGGACTTCGTACAGTTTCTGTTCGCCCTCGAAAACGTAGCGGAACTGCAACGCCACCGAAGCACCGTCGGCGGGATCGACACCCCGGTGGATACAGTTGCGAAGGAACTTGTCGTAGGGAACCCCTTCGCGTTTTGATACCTGGGCGCGGCTCCCGTACAGAGCAAGTTGTACAGCGTCCAGAATGGTCGTCTTGCCGCCGCCGTTGAGGCCGCCGACAAGGACCACGCAGCGATCGCGGCTCTCGGGTGCGAGATCGAAGACTTGCTGGTCTTTGTAAAGACAGAAATTATGAAGAGTAAGTCGATCCAGTATCATGCCGTCTCCCCGTAGCGGAACTTCTTCCCGTAGTGGAACTCGCCAAGAGTTTCGGCCATGACTTCACCCTCCCCTGGGAGGCGGTTGCACAAGTCGGTGTTCCAGTTCTTTCCGCCGCAATACGAGCCCGAAGCGCTAGCGAGTGGAGCCTCGTATACCCTCGCTTGCGCGTCGGGCTTGTATTGCAACGCTCTCCCTGGGGAGGGCGAGCATTGCAATGCGTCAACACCCGGTTCACTCAGGCCGGAGGCCGACACAAGAACTGCCGGGGCCGTCAGGCCCCGGCACCCGAAACCCAGGCCGCAATAGCCCGGAGGGCGACACCATGGATCTCCAATTTGTGTCGGCCTCCGGCCTGGTGAACGCACTGGACCAACAATCCGGTGGCTCACGCCACCGGCAATGGATGTGTCGGCCTCCGGCCTTAAAAGAACGCTCGGCAGCTGGTGAAGAAGACTCAGGGACCACGAGGCAGGAGCCAGCAAGACATCGCCTCCCCAGACGGGAGCTTGAGAACGAGGTTGGGAAGTCGTCACGCATCCACCCCACTTGGCTTATCAATCTGAAACAAAATCCCCGCCTGCGGCATCGGGTTGTCGTGATCGTCATCAATTTGCCGTCGTCGTTCTTCTTGGTCCTGACGAGCGGCGACCGCCTCCTCCTCATTCTCAAACTGAGCTTTTTTCAAGCATGATTCCAAGTCGTCGAAGATGCCACTCCGACGCGACGTGCTGCGGTATTTACGTTCAACGTCCAGCAATTGCATTTGAAGCTGCAAGAAGTCCTCGTCCTCACCGCAAATCTCACTCAGGATCGACCATTCTTCCCGGCCCAGTAATTTGTCATCCGCATCAATGCAGGGAAACTCCTTGCCGGTGGTCTCGTGGTAGATCACCGGCACGGCATCATCGAACTCGTGCTTTTCATGCAGCCAAATCCGGCGGATCTCGTGCATCTCTTCCATCGTGATCAGTTCAATCTCAGCCACCTCGGGCGGCCCGATCTTACGGATTTCCTCCTGCACCTCCAGCAACCGGCGCAACCAGTGCTGCCGCCACTTCGGCCGGTAGGGACCGCGGACGAGATAGCGTTCGCCGCTCGATTTGCTCGTGCCAAGAAAAACGTTGCCATTCATTCGGCGATAGTCCCGCCGCGTCGCTTCCGCTTTGAAATCACCAAGTTCGTTGCGAAACTCAAGCAGCGGCATCATCCACAGCTTCTCATCATCATTCTTGATCATCGCTTCCATCGAGCGGTCTTGATCGACAAGCGTGCAGGTCCAGCAGCCAAACCGGCTGCTACCGCAGCTCGGCGTCGTTGTATCCACGACCAACGGGCACTCACCGTCCGACGATGCGCCCTGATACATGCCCAATAGAGATTTATTCGTGTGTCCCCATTGGTTCTTCACCTGCATCAAGAACAACCAAACGTCGTCATTGGTCCAGTCTTCGATCGGGGTGTAGACCAACGAGTTTGGCAAGCTCGCATTGGGCGTCAGCCGATCGCGGATTTTCTTTTTGTCATGTTCGGCCATGGTCCGAGCACGCCGCTGGCTTTCCATTTTGCGAGTCCCCAGCAACAGCATCGCCTCACCCGACTCGCGAACGACTTCCCGAATAAAGCGATTCGACGGATTGATCTTCATCCGCTCGGTACACCAGCGAAACTTCTTCCTCGGCGCAGTGCCTTCGTCGCCCTGGTTCCCAGGTTCCCGCCTGGAACCCCACTGCAACCCAGGCTCCTGCCTGCCGATCCAGGAAAGGGAGGCGAGAGCCTCCAAGACAGTGCGTTCCCAAGCGGGAGCCTGGGAACGAGTTGGACGAATCAGCATGCGGCACAGGACGAGTCTATTTGGCGGAGGTCAAGTTGCGATGGATGCTTCAGACTCGTAGGCATCCTCGATCATCTTTTGGTCCTCATCGGTCATCGCCAGCGATTCACGATACTGCTCCGCTTCGGCTTCCAACTCAAAGGGGTCGGCGGTGAATGGTATGGTGTGGGTTTCGTCGTCCTTGAGCCCCTCGACAACTTCAACAATCTCTTCGATCGAGACGCGAAAGAATTCCTTTCGCAAGTTGACGCCGTTAACGCGACGATGATGAAACACTCGATGAAGCGCGGCTTCGAGTGCGGGTGCGTTTGAGCTTTGCATCATCATGTGAACGTCGAACGGGAATGGCACGGACGCATCGCCTAGTTCTTTGACACGATCAAGCGGATCAAGACGCCGTGACATGCCAATTTTGAAGACCTCCTCGCCGAAACTTCCGATGTTGCTAATAACGTAGACATGACCAGACTTCGTTTGTTGGGCGAGCGACATGGCACGTTGACCACTCGCCTCTGCCTCCGCCAAACGTCGCCGCAATTCCTCAATCTCCGCCGAATGTTCATCGTTCGTTCTAGCAAGCGCATCTGCCAACGCTTTTTCGATCGCACGTTGCTCGGCAGCGATGCGTTTCATTTCGCGTTCCAGTTCTCGCTCTGCCTTCTGTTCTTCCTTGATTTGTTCGCGGATGCGTGCCTGTTCGGCTTTCTGAACTTCTTTGCGAACTGCTTCTGCGTAATCCTCTTTAAGTTCTGCTTTCACGGATTCATAGATCTCGCCGTCGACGGGGTAGCCCTTTTTGCCACAGAACTCGACTGCCTTCTCGTACGTTTCGAGCATCTTGTGATAGTTATTCGAGTTCAGCTTCGACTTGATGCTTTTCCGAACCTCAGTTAGATACTTCGTGGCAATCGCGGCGGCGGCCTGTTCGTAAGATGCGATTTCTTCCTTTGCCTCATTCATCGCTGTCGCGACTTTAGCCTGGACGGCTGACAATTCGGTGGCGGCCAACGTCCGGTCAGAGGCCGCTTCGGAGAGCAATTGAGCTTGTTGCTGCTGGATAGACGCCCTCTCTGCTTCGACCAGGTGCTCGAAGTTCTGCTGCAACCCATAGAAATGCTGGACCATCGAAGTCTGGCGACCATGAAGTACTTCGGCGCGTGTTCCGATGTCTTTGTAGGCTTGCCGCAGAGCATTTGCTTTCGATCCATGATCGAGCCAATACGCAACGCCGGCCAGGCCGATCACGAGCACGATGCTGGCGAACGCGAACATCGCGATGGTTACGCCGGTGATAGCTGCCCCAATGAAGCCGACAACCAAACCGACGATCGCCAGCAGGACGATCAACTGAACCTTGGGCTGCGAAAGCGGGTTTCCGTTCTCGACAAACAGATCGAGATCGGGCGGCAACTCTGGGCGCACCTTCAGGTAATCGACAAACAGAACTCGCGTCTTGCATTTCGGGCAGATTTGCGGCTTCGCGAACAGCGGCTCAGCGGCTGAGATGCGTGATTTGCATTCGGGACAATATCGGGTGACTTTTTGACTGCCGTCGTTCGACATGCGGTTTCAATAAAAAAAGAGCTGGGACAGAAACGAGTACTCAGTTTAAACGATGTCTTGGCCTGTTGTTACCCAAGCTGAGAAACCGTAAATGTCGATGGCGGTTTAGGATTTAGCCACTTTCGCGGCTTGGCTGATGGTGGCCGCTGGCCCTTGATAGCGGCAGTGCCGAAGATCGACGCATCGCACGCCAAAAATGGTTTCCAAAAGTATCCGATTGGTCGTTGACCATTCCCGCTGGACGACTAAGATTCTTCTGGTGGCTTGCTATAGGGACTTTCTCTTTCCAAATTTTGGACGGGTGTTGAGACCGGTTGCCGCGCGGCAACCGGCGGCGAAGTTTGCAGCCATTTTGAATAATAAAATATTTTGACCGACAAGTAGCAGGCGTGATCCAGCGATCTTTTACGGGTTCCATTTTAGGGACGATAGGCATGTGTCGTCTATTCGATCATGCCTGTCGTTTCTTTCTCCATCGTTTCGCCCTATTCGCGTGAACCAATGGCTGCACTGGAGTTGCCTTAGGGTTCTCGATCGAATGTGAATGAACCCTGTTTTGTCAATGATTCACGCGGTGAAGTCGTTTCGTGACTGAGTGGGCCATCGCCAGGAGCGAAACGCTCTCGTGCCAAGGAGAACTGTTGGCGGCCAGCGAAATGAGTACGCGGCCAGTGCACGCAGAAGGCACTCAGGCATACTGGAAGTAACGAGTCCGATCGTGCGTAGCGGAGCGAGTCACCGTCCTCTCGAGACGACTTGCGTATTGCGCCCGATAGATTCGACGCAGCAATGCATACCCGAGAGCTGCTACCCAGCAGGCCCGTCTGTCGCCTATTCCAGGCCGCTAGGTAAGACTTGCATACACGCAGACAGTTTCGTCGAGCAAGCACACTCGATCAAATCGCCGCGCCGTACGCTTTAGGGAAGTCGATGCTTTGTTTGTAAACGCAAAACACGCAACCGCATAAACGAAGATTACAACCACCGATCACGCAACTGCGTCGTCAGCCACTCCGCGAAAGTGGCTCAATTCCTAACCGCTATCGACATCGCACCATCGTGGCTACGGATGAACTTTGGCAAACACTCAACGAAAACCAGCGAAATGGGGTTGAGTCGGTGTCACTGGACATGTGGCCGGCATTCATGACCAGTTCCAACAAGAATGCCCCCAACGCGGAGATCGTGCATGACAAATTCCATGTCAGCAAGTATCTCAATGAGGCCGTCGACAAGGTGCGACGAAGGGAGCACCGCGAGCTCAAGTCGGAAGGTGATGAGCGATTGACGGGCTTGCGTCAGTTGCTGTTGTATAACGAAGAGAATCTCGATGAGGACGGCCAGGTGGAGATGCAGATCCTTCAGAAAAGCGATCTTCAAACAGGTCGTGCTTGGGCGATCAAAGAAAACTTTCGACATTTCTGGTTGAGCGAAGATTCCGATACGGCGGGAGAGTTCTTTCGTTCTTGGTACGGTTGGGCGATTCGTAGTCGCCTGGAGCCAATCAAGAAGGTCGCGAGAATGCTCAAGCGGCATCTGCCAGGACTGCTGAGTTACTTTCGGCATCATGTCACCAACGGGCTAGCCGAAGGATTCAACAGTAAGATTCAATCCATTAAGTCAGCTGCAAGAGGCTTTCGTTCCTTCGCCAACTATCGACTCAGGATTCTGTTCTATTGTGGCAAACTCGACCTGATGCCAGAAATTGAGTGCCACTAAATTCCGAGAAGAACCCACGGCGTAAGCCAGCAAAATCGGTGCGAGCGATGTGAAAACCAGCAGGAATTTTCCGAAACGATTCATAAGGCAGATCTTCTCTCGCCCATTTGACACGTTTGGTCACGCCACCGTGCAAAGTTGACCGAAAAGCTACGCATCCTGAGTCGCCATTTGTCGCTCAAACGCTTGTCGAACCAAGTCGAGAACATAGGCAAGGTCGTCTTTGTTTGAAAACGCAACTGAAACGTCGCCATTGCCCCATGTACCCACGCCAGTCACATCCTCACAAAGCCCCCGAGAATCATTGATTTCGTCGAATGGGATGTTGATTGTCAGTCGCAGACGCTTTACTTGTGGGACGACATCAACGAAATTGGTCTCCGCCTTGAAAGCGACATATAGCTTCAGAAACTCCTCCGTCACGCACGAATCGAAGGCCAGGACTTCGCGTCGCAACAAGTCGAATAGCTCGCGAGTCTTACCGCCCTCAAGATTCGGATGATCATCGATCCCGTAAGCACCGGTGGTCGCAGCCGGTCGATACTCGGCCAAGACATCGTCGACGACCAAGGGTGCTGGCCAAACGGTCTTGCCCCACTTTGCCACGCGATCGGCGCGAGAGTCGATTGCATCCAGATTCCATTTTTCGACCTGCCCGAGTCCCTTATTGAGCTTCAACGGACTCGATGCAAATCCGCCTTCCATGTCACGCTTCTCCCTGAACGGTCTGTCGCTGTACTCAGAGTTGTAGCCGGTTAGCGTCAGATTTCCGAGCGAATGAAGTTTCGTCTCACGGATCGACTCCCAATCATCACCGAGTTCAGCTTTCCAAGCCGAAGACACATTCTCGTTCTGAGGAATAATATGCTCGATTGTATAGTCCTCTACCGGCACCAGCTCTTTCCGACCATGGTTCTCCATTCGTCGAAGCCAATAGCTTCGGCGTGCGCCAAAGTTATATAGGTCGCGGCTCTTGAATTGTTCGGCAAATTCGGAATCGGCGGGGAATCGACGATACGATGGAAGCAACAACAAGTGAGCTTTGATGCTCTCAAGATAGCGATCCTTCCGGAGCGCCTTAGAGAAATTCAAGAACGTCTTATTAAGCGAATTGGTTGGGATACCGCACACCGCTCGACGGAAGACGAAGGATTCTACAAGCGTGACCGCCTCGACAAAGTCTTCGGCATTCAGAACGCCTGACTCGTAATCCGCATACATTTCTAGAAGAAACGGATACGCGACATCGACTTTCAGCTCTCGAAGAAAATTGAATGCGCGGCGAAGAGGCAGGTTTGGCTCCGCGTTTAGGGCCATTGCACAAAAATACTTTGCATGAGTACGAATGTCCGCAACCAGCAATTCAACACCAGCTTCAGCGACACTCGGCTCAATCGAGTATTTCTTGAACGCATCGTACACTTCGCGAATGTTCGGGATTTCGCCGGTCTTGACTGTCAGATAATGTCGCATGAAAGGGTCGAAGTGAGTACCGTAACCAGCCTGACCAAAATCGACTTCCATCGGACGCCAGTACTCGTTGTACAACTTGGTCTGCAACTTCGGTTCGACTCCCATCAAGATGTAGTTGCGAATCAGATCGGCTTGAGTCAGCTCCTTGCCGGTTGAGTTCATGCTCTCGAAAATGAGTTGTGGATTGTCTTGGTCGCGGTTCAAAGCCACATCTACAACGAGAAGTTTGGCAATCCCTTTGCAAAGACCTGTCAGATCTCTGCCCAGCTCGCCGATCCATTTTGAGAAAAGCTCAAAGTTCTCACGCACGCGAACTGATTTGTCGGTTGGCGGAGGGCTCTTTGCAACGATGGACTTTAGAGATTCACAGTCTGTTTGCGAAAGTAATAGCTTGAAGTGACGTTCTCCTTCTTCTTCGGGGTTCAACAGGTAGTAATTGCGTAGCTTGCGCGGCGAAAATCCATCAATTGGCTCACGTTTCGATTCATCGCATTCGTCCAAAGCGTTTGCGAGCGCCGCGATCAGTAATGTCACCGTCGTCAGGCGTTGCTGACCGTCGATCACAAGCAAAGGAGACTGGCTGGATACCTGGTAAAGCCCTTTTTCGATGTAAACAATTGAACCGATGAAATGGGCTGCCACTTTCTCATTTTCCCCGGTGCGGAGAATGTCGTGCCAGAGCTGGTTGCACTCGTCCTCAGTCCACGAATACGTGCGTTGATAGATTGGGATAATGAACTGAGGCGATTTCTTGATAAACTCAAGTAGCTTGGCTTCGGTGGCTTTCACGAGCAGGCGGTTCCAGGGGCAATGATAAATTGAGGACGAAAAGTTCGTTTGACGGGTACGGTTGTTCGATTTTATCAGACCGAGTGTTCGATGGCATCCATGCGCAGTGTTTCATTTTTGTCCAAAGAACGGCTGTGGTCATGGCGATGATCTCGCCGGTTTAAAAGCCGACGGAACCACCTGCAATGGCTTTGACCCCGCCTTTCGGTCCGAAGCACCCAAGCTGCCATCTCCGGTCGTCAATCTCGGGTTTGTGTTGAACGTCATCGAAGACGCAGCGGAGCGGACGGCGACGTTGAAGGATGCCTGGGGCTTGTCGCAGCAGGTGCTTTGCGTCGCAGCACGCATTATCGTAAGCGACCAGGTCGGCGGTGATGTTGAGTACGGCGATGGCGTGCTGACTCGGATCGGGACGTTTCAAAAATATTTCACGCAGGCGGAACTGCGGCAGTACATCGAAGGGACGCTGGGCGAGGAGTGCTTTCCGGCGGCACCGGGTGTGTTCTATATCTTTCGCGATGGGGAGATGAAGGCGTCGTATTTGGCGTCGAAGTATCGTCGCCGGATTGCCGCGCCTCGGAAACGCATTGCGGAGATTCGCTACGAGGAACATCGCGAGAGCCTCGACGCTCTGATGGAAGCGATCACGGAGCTCGGCAGGTTGCCAGAGACGGATGAGTTCGCTTTGGCGGAGCCGATGATCGAAGCGTTTGGATCGCTGAAGCGGGCGTTCGCGTTGATCCGTCGGGTAACGTCGGACGAGGACTGGGATTCGGTCCGCGTGGCTCGCAGCGAGGATTTGTTGGTTTATCTGGCTCTGGCCAATTTTGGCAAACGGCCGAAACTGTCGGACCTTTCGAAGAAAGTGCAGCGAGATGTGCGGGCGTTTTTTGGCAGCTACAAGACGGCGTGCGGCGAGGCTGATCAGTTGATGTTCCGCGCCGGCGATCCTGACGAGATTGATGCGGCGTGCCAGCGAAGTCCCGTCGGTCGGCTCTGCCCCAGTTCTCTGTGGATTCACGAGAGCGTGCGCGACCAGCTCGAGCCGCTGCTGAGGATTTACGAGGGTTGCGCCCGGGCGTACATCGGCAGCGTCGAAGATGGCAACCTGATCAAGCTGCATCGGTTCTCTGGCAAGATGTCATACTTGGCCTGCCCGGACTTCGAGGCCGATCCGCATCCGATCACGACCGAGACGACGAAGGTTTGGCTGCGGACGCTGCGTGTCGGATTTTACGAGACCGCTAGCCGCACGAACCCACCGCTGCTGGATCGAAAAGAACAAATGCTCGATACGGAAGATGAACGACGTTCCAAATTCGAGCGATTGACAAAGCAAGAATTCAAACACGGCTTGTTGCGTGAAGGCGACGACTTCTTGACCCGCACCGCTTGGCAATCCAATCTTCAAATGCTCGGCTTCGAGCATCGCGGGCACCGATTGGTTCGCAGGTCCAAGAAATCCCTGCCGACCAAAGTCGTGCTGCCCAAACGATGTCCAAAGTACGGTGTCGGAAAACGGATCGGCGGCGCGGTCTACGTTCACCGCGACTATGAACACGTGCTGGGTGATCCGCTGGCGGTGGCTAGGTCGTGCCTGCCGGCCAGTTTCACCTACACCGTGATCAAGCACAACGAAACCAATGGAAACCTCAGCTTCATCCACTGCCCCGACTTCGATATTGCGGAAGAACCGTCGACCGGCGACTACGCGGTTGTCAATGTGGATGGCACTACCAGGCTGCACGCTGCGCTAATTGATCCGTATATCTATCATCACAAATGGTTATTCGTCGCTGAAGATTATCCAGGCTTTGACGTTGCCAAGAGCGTTGAACGTTCGATCGCGTGGATGTCATTGCCCGGTATCGATAAGTCCCTGATCGGGCGCGCGAGCTTCTGGAACGCAGAGGTGGTGCCGAGGATAGCCGAAGACTCGGAGCATGAGTGGCTTCGCAGCGACGAAATACGGCGGCTGCTCAAGCTGACGATGTGCGAACTTGCCCATTTGCGAGACGCTGGCGAGTTGCCGTTCAAAAAGCAGGGCAACGCCTATCTCTATCGGTCGCCTCCGGCCGGCTAAGCACGTCCCATAGCCGTACCTTGTTGTTGATCGAGTAATCCACTCCGACTGCTTGCTCGAGAACGCGGTAGAAGTTCAGTTCGGCGGGCGAAAGAAATTTGTCGGGAAAACAGAGAGACGAGAAAACAGAGGGACAGAGCACTTTCCGGTCGGGCGCAATGGACTCATTAGAGTTGCTTCCGTTTTCCTGAGTCGATGAATGCTCTGCCCACGGCTTTGTGAACAAACGTCAATACTCCTCCAAAAGGGGGGAGGGGGGGGCGTGTGGTCTACCTTAGTGCTCTGCTCCGCGAAACCTCCCTGCTCAACGATGCCCCAGATTCCGCCGATTAAAAGCCTTTTAGCTGGATATTTCTGTGGAAAAGTCGCAAAAAGGCGATGTATTGACAGGTCGACGGGAAGGCGGCCAAGCCTCTGACACCTAGAATACAGATTCGCAATCGAGCCATTCGGCAGGTTTTCTTCGGCAAGCACTTGACTTTTGCCAGTTCGGAGCCGATACTACATACAGCGGAGTTCAGGAAGATTCATCTTCCGGGGCGAAGCCTAGATGAGCAATGACCTGGAATTGGTTTGATCTGCAAGCATTCCAAAAGAGGGGTCAAGTATCAAAATGCATTCTAGTTCTTGCACACAACCAACCAAAATGAACTCCCAGCGTTAACGTTGGGAGTTTTCTTTTTATATTGTGTGGAGAATCATCATGAATCAGAGAGCTTACGTCGATCAGGCCAAAGTCGCTCTGGCCGAAAACTTTCGACCGAACGACCCCGATGGCAGCATGACTGCCGCATCTGCCGCCTACATATTGAAACGTCTGGTTGGAGGTTTCGAGGA
>JBDNIG010000412.1:0-3095 GCA_041688415.1 Rhodopirellula sp.
AGTTCTGTCATTGGAACACCTCCGTGGCAAGCATCGGGCTGGGATTCGTTCATGGTTTCATCCTCCATTGAGTCGTTACTTATCGTCCGGCTTCTCGACGTGACCGCCGAACTCGAACCGCATCGCGGATAGCAGCTTGTCGGCAAACTCCGCCTCGCCGCGCGAGCTGAATCGCGAGTAGAGCGCCGTGCTGAGCACCGGCACGGGGACCGCTTCATCAATAGCCGCCTTGATCGTCCACCGGCCCTCGCCAGAATCCGACACTCTCCCGTCAAACTTCGAAAGCGTCGGATCCTTGAGCAGGGCGGACGCCGTCAAATCCAGCAGCCACGAGGCGATCACGCTGCCGCGCCGCCAGACTTCCGCGATATCGCGGAGATTGAGATCGAATTGGAACTCCTCGGGGTTGCGCAGCGGCGTCGTTTCGGCATCCGCGGCCTGTTTGCGATTGCCGACGTTGGCATGGCTCAGGATGTTCATTCCCTCGGCATAGGCCGCCATGACTCCATACTCGATGCCGTTGTGCACCATTTTGACAAAGTGACCCGCGCCGCTGGGGCCGCAGTGCAGATAGCCCTGTTCGGCGGTTCCTTCAATCTTCTCACGCCCGGGAGTGCGGGCGATGTCGCCAACCCCGGGTGCCAGCGTCTTGAACACCGGATCGAGATGCTGCACCGCCTCATCTGGGCCGCCGATCATCAGGCAGTAGCCACGCTCCAGGCCCATCACGCCCCCGCTGGTCCCACAATCGATGTAGTGAATCTGTTGGGCCGCGAGTTCCTTGGCCCTGCGGATGTCGTCCACGTAGTAGGAGTTGCCGCCATCGATGAGGATGTCATCGGGTTCAAGAAGGGGCAGGAGATCGGCGACGAATTTTTCCACGACCGCTCCCGGCACCATCATCCAGATCGCTCGCGGTTTCTCCAGTTTTTCCACGAGGTCCGCGAGCGAGGAAGCGCCGATGGCCTGCTCTTTCACTAATTTTTTCACGGGTTCGGGCGACCTGTTATAGACCACGCACGAGTGGCCATTCTGGAGGAGCCGCCGCACCATATTGGACCCCATCCGACCCAATCCGATCATTCCAATTTGCACGTGATTCTCCTTTTTCTAGTTCTTTTGATAAGTAAAGACGTCTTTTTCATAGCACTCTTGTTCGTTCCGGCGCTTCGTGAACCACCATGCTTGCCGCCGTACGGTCTACCAACCAGCGTAGCTCCCCGTCCGTTGGTCGGATCAGTTGCGCGGGCAATCGAGATGAATCGTGAGGACCATCGAGCACCTCGTGCAATACCGTGGCCTTGGCAGCGCCGGTGACGAGAAACACGACGACGGCTGCCTGGTTCAGAAGCGGCGCGGTCAGGGCCACTCGAAAAACATCCTGCTCAGCCACATCGACCTCGGCGACCCAACGTTGCCGCTCCTCCAGCACGGCCGTCCCGGGGAACAGGGAGGCGGTGTGGCCATTCTCGTCCAACCCAAGAAAGACCATGTCAAACCGAGGCGGCCGGCCCCCAAAGAAGCCTCGCAGAAGGGTTTCATAACAGTCGGCGGCTTCAGAAGGTTTCTGGGAACCAGGGATCGGATGAATCTGCTCGACGGGAATCGGCACATGGTCCAGCAATGCCTGACGCGCCATGCGATAATTGCTGCGCGGATCATCGGCGGGGACACATCGCTCGTCTCTCCAGAGGACATGCACCTTCGGCCATGGCACCCGGTCGCGAAACGGGGGCCGGGCCAGCAGTTCATAAGTATGGCTGGGTGTACTGCCACCCGCGAGCGCCACGCTGAACCGGCCTCGTGCTTCGATGGCACGCCTGGCTTGGTTGACAAACAGCCGGGCGGCTGCGTCGCTGAGTGTATGCAAGTCGGGAAAGATCTCGATCATAACGTCTGACCACTCGTTGTTTGAGATTGACCGTCGATCTGCGACCCTTTTTGGCTCGGGACGGGTCGGCGGGTGCGCCTGGCGGCAGCCACTGCGGCACATCAAGACGTGCCACTCCGATCCGGCTGTCGAATGCCTTGGGAGTATCGCTCGACAATCCTGCGTCTGGCGCAGCGTAAACGAATCAAACGAATTCCGGCCATCAATCCAACGGTTCGAGACTCAATTAGCGCACTGGATCATAACACGCTGGATCTGTTCTGTCTTGCCGAACGACTGGCCATTATAATGAAGAGAATATCTGATAGACTGCTTTTTCCGTGGAGAAGCCGCCATGACCAATTCCGTTCTGGGTACGATCGACGGCGACATTGTTCGTCTCGACAAACGGCCGCCGCTTCCATCAGGTTGTCGAGCGGAACTGACGATGCAGCCGCTTGATTCATCAAAGCGCCGCCACGCAAAAGTCGGCGAAACGACTGGCCCCGCGTTCCAAGTTCCGGATGAAGCACTGGCACCACGCACCAGCGACGAACTGCGGGAATGGGGTCTGTGAAACTTCTGCTCGATACCTGCGCATTTTTGTGGTTGGCACCGGATCCGGCGCGTCTTTCCAAAACGGTCGTTGACGCGATCCACGATGAAGCGAACGAACGGTTTCTCAGCGATGTGACGCTCTGGGAAATCAGCCTGAAACACTTTGTCTTCCCCGCGACCACCACATCCATCCGCCGCCATTCCCGCAATAACGCTGTTGGCTTTCATTCGGGCGTTCCCCCGCCACGGTGGAAACTACAATGGGATGTTAATGATTTTGGTGATTTGCAATTACGATTGGAGCGTTTTCCATGTCCGAGAACACCACCATCGGGCAGCGACTGGCCGCCGTAGAGAACGAACTCTTGAACCTGAAGCGGAAGATCGAATCAACCGACTCCTGGTACGAGCGAATGACCGGTGCCTTTGAAAACGATCTGGCGTTTGAGGAAGTTCTGAAGCTGGGGCGTCAGTTTCGAGAATCACAAGGCCAAGTCGGCGAGGATGACTGACCGTGTACGAAGAAACTTATTAACTCCACACGAAACGAGCTGGATCAATCGACCCCCGCCCGCGCAGCGGGAGGGGTCGAAAAACGAGCGTTCAGCGAGTTTTTCGGGCGCATCCGACGGAAGCGTACTTTGCCGTATGGAAACACAATATCGTC
>JBDNIG010000413.1:0-3241 GCA_041688415.1 Rhodopirellula sp.
AATGGCTCGCAGTCGGCTGCCGGCTCCTTGCACTGCTGCATCTTTTGCATCGTGAAGTTCATGCCTTCGCTTTTCCGCAAACGTCACCAATAAAATCGCATTGGCCATCGCCACGCCCACGGCCATAATGGACCCGATGAACGACTGGATATTCAGTGTCGTACCGGTCAACCAGAGCATCAGCACGATGCCAGCAACCACCGCAGGTGCCGTCGAGACGGTAACCAGTGCCAAACGCAGTGACTGAAAATTTGCTGTCAACAACAGGAAGACTGCCACAACGGCGAGTGCCAGCCCGATCGCCAACCCGGACTGCATGTCCTGCATCGGAGGGATTTGTCCACGAATCTCAACGACGCTCCCTGAGGGCGGATCCCCGGCCCGCGAAATCGCGTTCTTAACCAAACCCGCAACCGACCCTAAATCCAGTCCCGCTACATTCGCTGTCAACGTTATCTGGCGTTTCATGTTGTAACGATCATATTGTCCCGGCATCGTTCCCGGTTCCAATGTTGCCACGTCACGAATTAAGACCTGACCTTCGTCAGTTCTCTTCAGCGGGATCTTTCCCAACTGCTCGATCGAACCGATCGTTTCCACTTCGTACGGTGAGCGAACGATCCTCCGCGGAATTTCGACTTGAACTTGGTAGGCAACACCGCTCTTGGGATCGGCCCAATAGTTTGGCACCACAAAACGACTCGACGAAGTTGCTGTGACCAAGGCGCGTGAAACGTCAACCGGCGTCAGGCCCGCCAACCCCGCCTTCTCGCGATCCACATTGACCTGAACGGTAGGGTAGTCCATCGATTGCCCATATTGCAAATCTCGCAAAGCCGGTATTTGAGCCAGTTCATCCCGCAAGGTTTCTGCGAATACACGATTGGCGGCAAAGTCCGAACCGCTGACCGCCACTTCGATCGGCGTCGGAGAACCGAAACTCATCACCTCGTTGACGATGTCCGAGGGTTCAAATGAAAACCGCACATCCGGCATTTCCTTTGCCAAGCGAGCACGAACACGTTCTTTGAGAACCTCATCTGAGATTCCGATCCGATCATTCAAATCAATATACAGGATCGCTTCCTCCGGGCCACGCGACCACTGATAGACCGCATTGACGGGATAGTTCGAGTGAATCATTCCGACGTAGCCCAATGTCAAGTTGATGTTTTCTTCACCAAGTTCCTCAGCGACAAGAGCCAGCGCCCGCTTCGCATACTCTTCCGACCTTTCGATATGCGTTCCGTCGGGTGCTCGCATTCGCAAACGGAATTGTCCCGCATCAACGACTGGGAAAACGCCACGGCCAAGCTGCGGTGTGACGATCACGATCGTGGCGATGCTGACGGCCAAGTAGGCTGCAATGACCAGCCAACGCAAACGGACAAAGCCATTCAGCAGTTTTTCATATCCAGATCGCAGTCGATCAAACAGCGTCTTCTTTTCGTCGCTATGTTCCTGGTAGGGCTTGAGCAACCAGACAGCCATCACCGGCACGAAAGTACTGGACAGGATGTACGAGGCAATCATTGCAAAACCGACTGCCAGGGAAAGAGGCACGAACAGCGCGCGAGCCGCTCCTTGCATGAAGAACGACGACACGAACACGGCGAGAATGCAGAGCATCGCCAGCAGTCGCGGCACCACGGTTTCAGTCGAACCATCGCGCACGGCTTGGGCCAGCGGTTTGCCGCGTTGCAAATGGGCGTGAATGTTCTCAATGGCAACGGTCGCTTCATCCACCAGAATACCGATGGCGAGCGCCAAGCCTCCCAACGTCATCAGGTTGATCGTTTGTCCCGTGATCCACAGAGCGAGCACCGAAGCCAGCAGAGCCAGCGGGATATTGAGTACGACGATCAGCGAGCTGCGCCAATCTTGCAGGAACAGCAGAATCATCAGCCCGACGAGCACCGCTCCCAACAGTCCTTCGGTCACGACCCCGCCAACCGCACGTGTTACATAAGGCGATTGGTCGAACTCAAAACGTACGTCGATTCCCTCGCCATCAGCACCGAGGGCTGCTTTCATATTCGGAATCGCATCTTTGATATTGTTAATCACACTCAGCGTCGAGGCTTCGGCACGCTTCGTCGCCAGGATGTAGACCGCGCGACGACCATTGACGAGCGCATAACCCGCCGGAGCATCGGCCGAATCTTGAATCGTTCCAATGTCGCGGAGATAGACGGGGTGTTCGCCCATGCGGATCGGGATCGTCCCCAATTGTTGAGGGTCTTTGACAACTGAATTAACGGGGACGATCGGGTACTTGTCTCCGATGGGTATGTTGCCCGACGGACTAATTGAATTCCCGCGTACGATTGCCTTAATCGCTTCTTCGGGTGACATTCCGTAGGACTGTAGCCGCTTGGGATCGACTGTCACCACGATCGAGCGCGCACTTCCTCCAAATGGTGGAGGCGCCGAGACGCCCGGCAAACTTGAGAACATGGGTCGCACACGAAACAACGCCAGGTCTTGAATCTCGGCAATGCTCCGCGTATCGCTGGACAACACCAAATAACCAACGGGGACGCTGCCCGTATCAAATCGCATCACAAACGGCGAGACGGTTCCCGGTGGCATGAAAGCCTGCGAACGATTGACGTAATTGATCGTTTCGGCCATGGCCTGAGCCATGTTGGTTTCAGGATGAAAATGCAGCTTCATCAGTGCCATTCCCTGAACGTTTCGCGACTCAACATGGTGAATGCCGCTGATGTAGAGGAAGTGGTATTCGTAGAAGTTGGTCAAGAAGCCTTCCATCTGCGCCGGATCCATGCCTCCGTACGGTTGACAGACATAAATCACGGGCAGATTCAACGTCGGAAAAATGTCAACTTCCATCCCTTTGGGAAGCCCGACTGGGTAAGCCAGCTTGTAGTGCTGAAACAGCGAAGGCCCGACCGCCAGAAAGCTACCCAATACCACACTTAGAATGAGCACCATCACCGTCGCAGGGCGGCGCATCGCGGAAAGAATCAGTTGCATCGAGCCGGCTTCTCAGAAATGGACAATAAGTGAGGAAGGTACGTGGGAAGTATCTAAGTAACTACGAGAAATTTATTCGGTTTTATTAGCCGTTTTGGCGCTAGTTCGACTGTCCTAGATTATTCTGCGTTCTAAGTTAAGTGGTGCCAATCGGTTGTGCCTTTTCCAGTGATACAGGCGGGCCAGCTGGTTTCGCCGCAATCGACGCTCGACGCGGAGTTTGACGACGGGCGGTGAATCGCAT
>JBDNIG010000414.1:0-10513 GCA_041688415.1 Rhodopirellula sp.
GAACGGCTTCGTCTCCGGTGGCTCACGCCACCGGCAATTCATGTACCGCCCTCCGGGCTATGATTGCCAGTTCACTTAACTTCACTAATAAAATCGACGTCGCGAGAGACTCGGCTACTCAGCGGCCTTTGTCCCGGTTCCTCCCAAGCCAACTTTCGACCAGAATCCCCACTCCCCACTCCCCACTCCCGGTTTTGCTTGCATGGAAATTTGGCCCGCGATCGATCTACGACATGGCAAACCCGTGCGGCTGCGGCAGGGTGACTACGACCAGCAGACCATCTTTGGTGACGATCCCGTGGAGTTTGCCCAGAAGTGGCAAGCCGCGGGGGCGCGGCAACTGCACTTGGTCGACCTCGACGCGGCTCGGGGCGACGACCCCACGGCCAATCGCACCGCCGTGCGGCGGATCGTCGAAGCCACGGGGATGCCGTGTCAAATGGGCGGCGGGGTTCGCGATCAAGAGACGATCGAGGCGTTGATCGATGCCGGCGTCGCACGGCTGGTCGTCGGCTCGCGAGCGCTCAAGGATCCGCAGTGGTTCACGCAGATGTGCGATACCTTTCCAGGCAAACTTGCCGCTGGAATCGATGCTCGCAACGGACTGGTGGCCACCCAGGGTTGGTTAGAGACCAGCGAAGTGACCGCGATTGAACTCGCCAAGACGCTGCGTGAGCAGACGGCCAACATCGCGGCGATTATCTATACGGATATCGCCAAAGACGGCATGATGCAGGGGCCGAATTTTCAGGGGCTCGCCGAGATGGCTGCCGCCACGGATATTCCACTGGTGGCCAGCGGTGGCGTGACAACCTACGACGACGTCGAGAAACTCGTGGCGATGAACATGCCCGCCGCGATCATCGGCCGCTCACTCTACGACGGCGTGATGGATTTGCAGCGAGTGCTGCAGATCGCCCAATGAGTAGCAGCGTCTCTCCGAGACGCTGAATCATTTCTGACGCTCAAGCGAGTCTCGGAGAGACTCGCCTACTCATCACACCGCCACCGGGGCTTTGATGTGAGGATGCGGGTTGTAGTCAACTAACTCGAAATCTTCGAAGCGGAAATCGTCCATCGAAGCGACTTGGCGAAGGATTTTGAGTTGCGGTCGCGGTCGCGGCGAGCGTGCGAGCTGCTGTTTCGCCTGATCAAGATGATTGTAATACAGATGCACGTCGCCGAGCGTGTGAACAAACTCACCGGGCTGCAGTCCCGTCACGTGCGCCATCATCGTGGTCAATAACGCGTAGCTGGCGATATTGAACGGGACCCCGAGAAACAAGTCGGCGCTACGTTGGTAGAGCTGGCAGGATAGCCGCCCGCCGGCGACGTAGAATTGGAATAGCAGGTGGCAGGGCGGTAGCGCCATCCGCGGCACGTCGGCGACGTTCCACGCCGAGACAATCAACCGCCGCGACTCGGGATTGGTGCGGATCTCGTTCTCCACCCAGGCAATCTGGTCGATGGAGGAGGCGTTGTCAGCGCCCTCGCTGGAGTCACCATGGGGTGCCGGCCAACTCCGCCACTGGTGCCCGTAGACAGGTCCCAGTTCGCCGTCGGCGTCGGCCCATTCATTCCAAATCGAAACGCCATGCTCCTTGAGCCACCGCGTGTTGGTATCCCCACGCAGAAACCACAACAACTCATAGAGAATCGAACGGACATGCAGCTTTTTGGTCGTCAGCAGCGGAAAACCGTCCGCTAGATCAAATCGCATTTGCCGACCGAACAGGCTGCGGGTTCCGACGCCAGTTCGATCGCCGCGATCGGTCCCGTGCTCGAGGACTTCGTCGAGAAGGTTTAAGTAGCCTTGCATGAATTTTCTATTTCTGAGAAGAGCCGTTAGCCAACGTCTGGAGGGAACAGTCGAGTGTCCAGTGCCGGTCACTCGTCATGTTCACGCAGTTCGCGTCGATGCCGAGCTCGGACACGAGATCGCGGATTTCGCCCAGCGTCAACGAGGCGTGCAGCGATTGACGCAGCAACTGGCGTGGCGAGATGCCGTTCCCGTCCTCGTTCGCCGCGCCGCCATGCAGGGCGACGAGTCGCTCGACGTCGGCATCGGTTTCCGGTCGTGTCAAGTCGCGGATGAACAACCGGCCGCCCGGCCGCAATGCGCGAATCGCCAACCGCACGGCGGTCGAAGGATCATCGAGGTGATGCAACACCGTATTGCAGATCACCGTCTCGGCCAGATCCGTTTGCAACGCCTCGGCGTCGTCCAGATCGATCTGCTGGAGTTGGATCTGCCGCAGTCGGCCAGCAAACTCGATTTCGATGCGTGCCAGCTCGAGCATTTCGGCACAGTTGTCGACGCCCATCACCTCGAGCTCGCTGAAATTCTCGCCCGGCAGGTCATCGTCAGTATCGGACGCGTCATCGTCGGCATCCGACGGGGAAGTGCCGCCGGCGGTTCGTTCGGCATGCTCGCACAGCATGATCGGGAGCAGTGCCGGCCCGCAGCCCAAATCGATTACGCGCGGACCGACCGGACCGCCGCTGAGCAGGTCCGTGACGAAACGTCGATTGACGTCGCCATGATCCATCTCGCGGTAGACTTCCGCCTCACACCTGGGGTCGTCGGTAAGCGGTTCACAGACACGGCTGAGCATGGCGGGGGAGTGGGAGAAGGAGGAATTTCGTGGGACACGTTTTAGACCTAGGCTATGCTGCTAAATCTTTTGGGGTTGCGGGTTTTTGGATTGCTCAAATTTTCTTCACCTCTCCCGACGAAGTTGGGGGAGAGGTCGAACGGAGCCTTTAGCGACGTTCGGGAGAGGGGCGTCCGAGAGTGCAAGCATCGCTCGAAACTGCCGATTGGCCCCCTCCCTCGCATTCGCCTGAACGGCTCTGCTCGACCTCCCCCAACTTCGTCGGGAGAGGTAAATCTAACATGACGAGCGCAACAATAATGCGATACAGCGATTTTGTGTTAACCCTAACTATCTAACAGCACCGCTTTAGGCCGTTGGTGAAAGTTCTTTTCGCTTGTCGGCGATCAACGCGAGTAACGCACGCTGTGGCTTGGCGAATTTATCGATGCCTTCGGCCATCAAGAAATCGTGCATCTTCGCTGAATCCACATCCGCGTCGATCTCGTCGAGCACGTCTTGCGGCGGCATGTCGTCGACCGTACGTGAGAAGGTGAGATCGCTCTGAGCGACGGCTTCATTGGTTTTCGGGGGATTGGTTTGAATGTCGCTACCGGCGAGCGCTTGAACGTACTTCCACGGCGGGTCTTTGGGATCTTTTGTACCGGTGCTGGCGAAGATCAATTCCTGCTGCAGCGGCAACCCCTTGTCGGCCCAAAAGGCCTGATTGTCTTTCCAAATTCGCTTCGCGTTGACGAGTCCGACGAGACCTTGGGCGGCACCGGATAGCTGTAATTTCTTAGCTGTGTAGACGTCAATTCGCGAGATGAAAATGCTATAGACCGATTTGAACTTGGCGGGATCGACGTTGCCGTTGGCGCCTCGCCAAATCGCTTCGCGGGCCGCGAGGTACTGATCGGCGACGAACATCAGCGTCACGTTGAGCGTCACGCCGGCGGCGGCGAGCGGCTCGAGGGCTCGCAGGCCGGCGGGCGTCGCAGGCACCTTGATCATTCGATTGGTGTGCCCGGCCGCCCACTGTTTGCCCAGTTCGACGTACCGCTCGACAACATCGTCTTCTTTCAAATTCAGCGATGGATCTTCGAGCAGCGGGTCCAGTTCGAAGCTGACCCAGCCCGCGTTACCCTTGGTTTCTTTGTGAATGTCGGCAAACTTGGCTTCCGCCTCGCTCACCAATTGATCCGTCAGCGCCCAAGCGATCTCCTCATCCGTTTTGCCGTCGCCGAGCAGCGATTCAATTTGCCCGTCGAGGCTGCCTTCGGCAACGATGGACGAGATGATGGCGGGGTTGCTCGTCGCTCCGATCGCGCCGTAACCGAGATTTTTGTCGACTTCGGCCGGCTCGACCGAATCCAGATAGAGTTTGGTGCCGGTGTCGATGAGTGATTTCAGCGGATTGGCCATGGATCAGATCTCTAGGTCGAGGTGAAATGGAAATTGAGCGGATAACGCGAAAGCATGACGTCGAACTCGGTGAACCGCGTCCCCATCGGGCCGCGTTTTGTCGAGAACTCGCGGGGCGTTGCCCACGCGGCTAAACGATCAGACTCCCACGCATCCGCTTCATTGGCGTTTTAGCATTGTGTTTCCGAAGCAGCATACCCCGTTCCAAAGCTGGCGACAAATGGTGTTGGGAGCGTCTCGGCGACGAAATATCTCACAGAATCGGGCTGAACAACCGCGCCAAAATGGTGCCGACCCGGCCGTACCAGGGGCGGAGTCGCTCCGGGATCGCGCCCGAATCAGTCGCTGCGGCAAAATCCTGCTGCAGCATCTGGGCAACCTCGGCGACGAACCTAGGCTGGTCGATCGCCAGCATCATCTCGAAGTTAAGATGCAGCGAACGATTATCAAGGTTCGTCGACCCGATCATCGCCAGGCCATCGTCAACCAACACGCACTTTTGGTGCATGAATCCATCGGTGTATCGGTAGACGGCGACGCCCAGCGACTTCAGCACGGATTCGAAATGGAACCCGGCCAGATAAACCAGCCACTGGTCCGGCTCGTTGGGGAGCAGGACACGCACATCGACACCGCGGGCACGAGCCATCGAGAGTGCGTTGAGCGTCGTTTCGTCGGGGACCAAGTAGGGTGTGCTGATCCATAGCCGATCTCGCGCCGCACCGGCCGCGGCGGCGAACATCATTGTCGCCCGGGCACGCTGGTCGGCGGGGCCGGTCGCGCAGATTGCTGCTAATCCGGTCTCACTACCCGTGTCCGCAGACCCTCCGTTTTCATCATGCCCCCACTGCGCTTCGGACAATCCTTGCCGGCTCGCCCAGTAGTAATCCGACGCGAACACCGCTTGGATTTTCTTGACGACTGGGCCCTCCACCGTTGCCGAAGTATCTCGCCACCGCGTCACCCAGTCATGATTGCCGAGGTATTCGTCGCCGATGTTGAGCCCACCCACCATGCCACGCCGGCCATCAACGACCAGCAGTTTGCGGTGATTGCGAAAGTTCAATTGAAAGCGATTTACCCAGCCCTGGCGGGTGTTAAATGCTCGCACGTCGACACCGGCGTTGCGCAAGCGGCGCAGGTACGCCGACGACAAATGAATGCATCCCACCTCGTCATAGAGCAACCGGACCGTTCGCCCGGCGTGGACTTGGGCAATCAAGGCATCGGCGAATCGATTTCCGAAAGCATCATCGCGAATAATATAAAATTCGGCGTAAATGTAATGCTCCGCCGTCGCGATTTGATCAATTAACGCATCCAAAAACGCACCGCCATCGATCAATAAACCAAACCGATTGCCATCACAGATCGGTGTGTCCAGAACATCGGCAACTTGATCCAAAGATGAGATCAGAGACGTCGTCCGCGCGTCGCGTTGCGTCATCGTTTCCCGCTCGATCGCATTGAGCGACGCCAGATGTTGACGCCCCACACTCCGCACGGCTTCGCGATAACCGGAAAACCGACTTCGTGCGAACACCCAGTACGCTGGCAGGGTGAGCGCCGGAATCGTGAGCAAGCCAACCGTCCACGCCACCGCCGCTTGGCTGGTCCGGGTGTACCGAATCGCATGCCATGCCGACGCCAGGGCCAAGCCATGTAGCATCAGCAATACCACCGGGACGAGGATTCCCCACCAGTGAGCAAGCGATTCGATGTACAGCAGCGTCAAGACGGCCTCACGAGGCGTTTGGGAGAACACGGCGTTCTTCGTCCCATGTTCTGTTCAATCATAACCCGACGCGATACCAGACCAACCAGCCGTTTAGCGAGAAGTCGATTTGGCATCCTCGAAAAAAATGCCGCTAGCGGGCTGTCGTTTTAATCGTTTTTACGAAATTAGCGTGCAAATCATAACCCGACGCGTAAGCGAGGGATGCAACCTGGTCCCTCGCTTACGCGTCGGGTTACTAAATCGACAGCCCGCTAGCGCCGACGGCTCTGGATTCTCGGTTCGATTTTAAAAACTTTGCCCGCCCACTTGCATGACGCGAGATCCCTGGCAATACTTACTGAGACCAGTTCGCAATAAGCGAAATGTCATCGACGACGCAGCAAGCGACAGGCGATTCATCGTCAACTAGCCAGCCACGCTCGATCCAGTGCTCGAAATCCGTTTTTCGAGTGTAGATCCTTCTTTCACGTGTGCCCGTTTTTGCTGGAGACATCTGATGTCCTGCCTGTCTATCCGTAACCTCCTCCCGCCGCCGCGTCACGACGCCGCGCCGCGCCATGACGTCCCGCGGTGCTTTCACGCTCGTGGAGCTGCTCGTCGTGATCGCCATCATTGGCGTTCTCGTCGGTCTGCTGCTCCCGGCTGTGCAAGCTGCCCGCGAAGCGGCGCGGCGGATGAGTTGCTCGAACAACTTGAAACAAATCGGTTTGGGGCTCCATAATTATCACAGCACCTTCAATACGTTTCCCGAAGGCTCGCGGGAAAGCAACTTTGTCGGACCGCTGACCGCCGTGCTGCCTTATCTCGAAGGTAGTAACACGTATTCGCAGTTTGATTTCAGCAAGAACTACGACACTCCGCACAACCAATCCGTGGCGTCGCAAACGATTGCGACCTACCTGTGCCCATCGATGCCGCTGCCCCGAAATGTTCCTGACGCCAGCAATGAGGAAACGGGCGGCCCGTCGAGCTATCTAGGCAACGAGGGGACCTCGCAATACATGGCAAAAGCCGACGGCATGTTTGGGTTGAACTGGACCTCGTTCGGTTTCAACAACCCCGCCACCGGATTTCGTGACGTGATCGATGGAACCAGCTCGACGATCGCCTATGGTGAAGCGACGTACGACATGCCTGACTACCTGTGGATCCCTCCAGCCGCGGCCGCCGGGCAAGTGAAGTGGGGGACCGCTCGCTGGGTCTTGGGCTACCCCAGCGTTTCATTGGGAACGTCGCTCAAAGAGCTCAATGTGCATAGCGCGGCGAACGTCGGTGGGTTCCAGAGCATGCACCCCGGTGGCGTGCATTTCTTGTATACCGACGGCAGCATTCGGTTCGCCTCGGAGTTCATGGATCGTGAGTTGCTGAATGCACTCACCACGCGTCATGGCCAAGAAGTCGTCGAGGGCGCGCCGTGAAGTTTGCTTTGCTGTTCGCAATGTCCGCCACGATGGTGGGCATGACCGGTTGCGGCGGCCCACCGCCACCCCCGCGATTTGCAGTTTCAGGCCACGTGACGCTCAATCGCAAACCGCTCAGTGAAGGTGTCATTCGATTCGTCTCGAAGTCACGCGGCGGCGACGTCATCGCGACGATCCATGACGGTGACTTCCGCATTGACCAGCCCGACGGGCCGGTCGCCGGTGAGTACGACGTCGTCGTGACGCCGGTGACGCCAGAATTACCCGGCGCGATGGCAGCCATCGAAGCGGGCGAGCGAGATCCGCTGAAAATACGTTCCGTCCCGGCGAAGTACCAATCGCCCGGCGAACTTCGTGCTACCGTGGCACCGGACGATGAAAATCAATTCGACTTCGAACTTCGCGGGCGCTGAGTCCGCCATCCTTCCAGCCTCCTACCCAAATTGGATATTCACTCATGACTAAAAGTAACCTCGTCCTGCCCATCGCCCTGCTCGCGGCGAGTTCCTTGCTCGCCCGTCCCGCCCAGGCCCATTTTGCTTGGCTAGCGACCAACGACGACGGCCATGCCGTGATGTGGTTCGGTGAGTCCACCGACGACCAGACCTACCCGATGCCGGGATCGATCCAGGCGATCGAACTTCGCAGCAGCTCTGCGGACAAGGTGATCGCGATGAAGCCCGTCGACGAAGACGACCTCGTCGGAATCCAAAGCGTTGATCCGATCAACTCCGGTTCCGAACTTGCCGGAACGGTCACCTACGGTTTGTACCACGGCACCAAGCTGACCTATCATGTAGAACACTTGCCGCAAGTCGATTCCGTCGCGTGGCCGGTGCAAGCTCGCGCCGATGCGGCCTTGCAAACCGTGATCCGTCCCGACGGCACGGGCGGCGTCAGCGTCACCGTCGTGCTACGCGGTGGCAAACCGCTACCGGACACCGACGTGAAGCTGTACTGTGAAGAAGGCCACGAGGAAGCCAGTCGAAAAACCGATGACCTAGGCAGCGTGCATTTCACGAACAAGGAAGTCGAATCGGGACTCAACGCGGTGATCGTGGGCTATTCCGACGACCAAGCCCAGGGCACTTTCAACGGCGAGAAATACGCCAGCACCACGGACTACTTGACGGCCACTTTTCGGATGCCGAAATCCTCAGACGACAAATCGAACGCCAAAGAGGAATCGAGGCCCGAGCCGCAGGTCGACCCTAACAGCGGCGCGAGCACCGGACCGGCCGAACTACCCGAACTGCCCGAAAACCTGACCAGCTTCGGTGCCGCCATCGCGGACGGAAGCTTGTACGTCTACGGCGGCCACACCGGTGGCGCCCATTCCTATTCCAAAGCTGAGCAGTCCGACCGTTTTTGGTCCCTGGATTTGTCCCAAGGTAAAAAAGGGGAATGGCAAAAACTGCCCGGCGGCCCCCATTTGCAAGGTCTGGCGCTCGTCGCCCATCACGGCCACGTGATCCGGATCGGCGGCTTCACCGCGGTCAATGACGAGGGTGAGGATCACAACCTGCAGTCGCAGAGTACCGTCGCCAGTTACGATCCCAAATCGAAGACGTGGTCGAAATTGGCCGCTCTGCCCGCACCCCGCTCCTCGCTCGATGCCGCCGTCCTGGGCGACAAGGTGTACGTCATCGGGGGCTGGAATCTGCAGGGTGAAAGCGACCAGAGCGAGTGGCACGACACCGCTTGGTCACTGGACCTCAACGATGCGTCGGCGAAATGGCAACCACTGGCTCAGCCACCCTTTGAACGCCGCGCCGTCAGCGTGGCCGCGTACAACGGAAAACTCTACGTCATCGGCGGCATGACGTCGGACAACGAGACCACCCACCGCGTGGCCATCTACGATCCCGCCTCCGATTCCTGGAGCGAAGGCCCCGACCTACCCGGTACGGGCATGTCCGGTTTCGGCGCGTCCTCCTTCGCTACCGGCGGACACCTCTACGTCACTTCCATGGACGGCTTCGTCAGCGAACTCGCCGACGATGGCAAGAGCTGGAACACGATTGCCAAGACCGACCGGGAACGATTCTTTCATCGCATGCTACCGGTCAGCGACCACGAGCTGTTGATGATCGGCGGCGCCAGCATGGAGGTCGGCAAATTTAGCCAAATCGACCGCATCGAATTGAAGTAGTCGAGCAAGCGTGCTCATTCAGTTCTGGAAGAGTGCTTCGGCGAAGGAATCGGGGTCGAAAGTGGCCAGGTCGTCGAGGCCTTCGCCAAGGCCGACGAATTTCACGGGCAATTCAAACTGTTCGTGAATCGGGAGGACGACGCCGCCCTTGGCCGAGCCATCGAGCTTGGCCAAGACGATGCCCGTGCAACCGGCCGCCTCACTGAAACCTTTCGCTTGGCTGATCGCGTTTTGTCCCGCCGTCGCGTCGAGCACCAACAGCACTTCGTGCGGCGCGCCCGGCAACCGCTTGTCGATCACTTTGCGAATCTTCTGCAATTCCTGCATCAGGTTGCTCTGCGTTTGTAACCGTCCGGCGGTGTCGATGATCACGTAGTCCGAGCCGAGTTCGATCGCCTTGTCGACGCTCTGGAAGGCGACGCTGGCGGGGTCGACGCCGCTCTTTCCGGTCACGATTTCGCAGCCGATCCGGCTCGCCCAAATCGTCAGCTGCTCGACGGCGGCGGCGCGGAAGGTATCGCCGGCCCCGAGCACGAGACTGCGCCCGCTGCCGTGCAAATGGTTGGCGAGTTTACCGATCGACGTCGTCTTGCCGCTGCCGTTGACCCCCACCACCAGAATCACGGTGGGGCCAGAATCGGATTTCGCCAGTCCCCCGTGATCTTGTCGTAACTGCCCACGGACCTCATCGGTGATCGTGGCGATCACCTCCTCCAAATGCACGACCCGGCCACGGTATTGCCGTGCGACTTCGTCGCGAATTTTGTTAGCGGGGCCCGTTCCCATGTCCGTGCGGATCAAGCGGGCAAATAACTCATCGAGAAAATCTTCGTCGACGAGCCGCCCTTCACTCTTGAACAAGTCGCGGATGTCGGTGCCAAGTACCCGCCTGGTTTTCTGCAATCCGGTGGAGAATTTTGAAAACAGTCGGCTCTGGCCCGCTGACTCTCCCGAAGGTGCCGCCTCGCTGCTTGCCGGTTGGCTCGGTGTTGCCTTCGATCGCCAAAACGCCATCGGTATCGGTTTCCTAGAAAGAGATTCGGTTGGGAGTCGCGGGCGCAGTCCAAAGCAGCCCTCTTGGGCCGCTAACCCTGGAGTCTGTTTCTGGTGACGTCGATTTAATTACTGACGAATCCACCTGTAGCGGAAGTCGCCAAGACTTTCGTTTTCCAGCATTCCCGAA
>JBDNIG010000415.1:0-2702 GCA_041688415.1 Rhodopirellula sp.
CGACCAATAGGTCGCTCGATGTGTCCTCGACGTTGGAAACGAGCGCAATGCCCGAGGGAGGCGGCAACTGTTCGGGCAGTAGCAACGCGATCGAATCAACGGGTGAAGAGGCGTGGGCGCGGCCGGTACGTGCGTTCCCGCCCGTTTGAGCGAGCAGCGCGTCGCGAACGCCATCGGCGGTATCGGCCGGTCCCGCGATTTCCATTAAAACGACTTTTTCGCCGCCCACCGACCGGATTTGAGGCGGCTGCCAGAGATGAATCGGGGCGACGGTGCGGCACCCCAACATCGGGCCGATCGTGAGCACAAACAGTAGCCCACCGCCGATCTTCGCAAATAGCTCGCCCCACCTTCGACGACGGCCACGTCGGAACTGGGGGGCGGAGAACATGGCAGTAACACAATAGCGATGGCGAGAGCACAAACTGGACAAATCTGTAAAAGTCCGACGGTAGTCAAACATTGGGCTTGCTGACAAGCTATCTTGTGTGCCTATCCGAAATGATTCTTCGTCAAAACCCGCCGCCAAACTCCACAGGACTCACCCCGCCATGGCCTCGTTGTTCGTGATTCGAGGACGCGACCAGGGCAAGCATTTTCCGCTCATGGCGCCGGTCCAGCGATTGGGCCGCGACTCGACCAACGATATCCAGTTGCTCGATAACGAGGCATCCCGCGGTCACGCCGAAGTCCGCTGCGATCTTGCCGCCGGTCGTTATGAACTGATTGATTTGGGCAGCAGCAACGGCACGCACGTCAACGGCCACCGGATCTCGCGGCAGGAACTCATCAGCGGCGATCGGATCGAAATTGGCGGCACGCTGCTGATTTTCACCGGTACCGGCAACGTTGCGGCCATGGACGCCGCCCATGGCGTGGACATTGTCCGGCAGGTCCACGGGGGCGATTCCAGTCGGATCATATCCTCGTTCTCGCAAGATCGGTTTTCCCGCGATCGGGGGACCTCCGTACTGCCGTCCAGCGTGCCGGTTCAGCCCCAACCCGAGCGTCAAGAATCATCGGCGAAGCAAGCCACCGCGACGCCAAATCATTTTCTCGACACCGATCAATCACTCGAAGTGATGTACCTGACGGCCTTGGCCGTCGGTCGCACCGATGACCTCAACGAAGTCCTTGATCGAGTCCTCAAACTGATCTTCGATTGGGTCGAGGCCGATCGTGGCTGCGTGATGTTGCGAGATCCCGAAACCAAACGGATGACGCCGGCAGCTCGTTGCGATCGCGATCAAAATGGGACTGATCCAACGAAATCCAGCAGGCGATCTAAACCGCCGGGGCGGATCACGATCAGTCATACGATCCTGGATTACGTCATGCAGCACAAAGAAGGCGTGCGGACCAGCGACGCGGTCGACGACGAACGCTTCGAACGTGCGGCATCGATCGTCAAGGGCGGCGTGCGCGAAGCGCTCTGCGTGCCGCTGCAAGGACGCTACGACGTGGTCGGTGCCCTGTACGTCGATACCTATACATCTCCGGGTGAGTGGATCGAAAAGAAAGGGGCCACCCGGTTTCATGACGAGCATCTCAGACTGATCACGGCCATCGGGCATCAAGCCGCTTTGGCGATCGAAGATACATTCTACTACTCGGCCCTGTTGCAAGGCGAACGTCTCGCGGCGATGGGACAAACGATCGCCACGCTCTCGCACCACATCAAGAATATTCTACAAGGCGTCCGGGGCGGCAGCTATCTGATCGAATCGGGGCTGGCCAAGAACGAAACTGAAACGATTCGTCGCGGGTGGGCGATCGTCGATCGCAATCAAGAACGGATCAGCAATCTCGTGCTCGACATGCTCACGTTTTCGAAAGAACGCGAACCCCAGCGAGTCGAAGCCGACCTCAACGCGACGATCCGTGACGTGATCGACTTAATGCAAGGCCGAGCGGAAGATGCCGGGACCGGGCTTCGATTCGAGTTGGATGAACATCTACCGATGGCGAGTTTCGATCCCGACGCGATTCACCGGGCGCTACTGAACCTGATCACCAACGCCATCGATGCTGCCGCTGCGCTCGTCCGAATTACCAGTCGCTTCGATGCGGCGGTGGGCTGGATCGTTGACGTCGAGGACGATGGGGAAGGCGTTCCCGAGGACGAGAGGGGGCAAATTTTTTCGCTCTTCGAATCCAAAAAAGGAGCTCGCGGGACCGGACTCGGACTACCGGTCACCGCCAAGATCATGCAGGAGCACGGGGGGAGCGTCGAGGTATCCAATACCGCTCAAGGAGGTGCCCGGTTCCGCATGATCCTGCCCACCGTGGCAACCGACATCAACGACCCGAGCATCCACGACACGCTGACGTAGCCCAAGGGATTGTGAGACAGTTTTGCACTTTTCAGTTTTCAATTTAACTTTTTCACTTCCCAGAACTCCGGATCACCTTCCCATCAAAACGGTAGATATCCAACTTTCCCAGCCATCCACCACGCAGTGATTTCTTGACGATTCATCAGCTCCCCCTCTCCCACCTCCCAAGGAGATCGTGCGGCTTTTAAGTGAAGACATCGCAGTAACTTACCTCCCCCGCAGCTTTGGAGGTCGTGCGGCTTTTAAGTATTGAAATCCAAATGCTTTACGCACTTCACCCTCCCGCGGCTTCGCCGTGGGAGGGTCGGTCGGCCCGAGGCCGCCGGGGAGGGCCGACCGAGCAAGCGAACCACCAACCCAACTTGC
>JBDNIG010000054.1:0-16913 GCA_041688415.1 Rhodopirellula sp.
AAACGACCCCTTTCCCCTTTTTTTCGCTTTCAAGGTATGACTCAAATGTCCAAGGATGTTCCACGTGTGAGATTTAGCAGTGGCACACCGAAACTACCACAAGAAACGCTGGTCAAACGCGATTGTGTCAACAGATATCTGAGTGCGACAAGAGGACGACTGACGTGGACGGTTCGCATCGAGTCCATGATCGCCAGGGACGATCCCCAATAAAATCATTGGACACGTGAGAAATGCCTGGAAAAACCTCTAGCCACTACACTGGCACTCGCCATCCCAAAGCGCAGTGCAAGCGGCGGGCCGAACACTATTGGCCTCTTCCCCTTTTTCCGACCCTCGACCCCCTTCCCCTTTTTCCGACCCGCAGTGGGGACAGCTCGACGTTACAGGGGGATGGTGGCTCAAACCAAATGCCCCGCAAAATTCCTTTTCGTGATCGTCAAAAAAGACACGTAAGATGGGATTAATTGACTAAAAGATTCTCGGCATCAGATCTGAAAATCCAGACTGCCTGAAGCTTCATGGAGGCCGCATTCGTATTTTTCGCCGCCGTAGCGGGTGGATTCGATGTCGCCGTCGGCTCCGACTGGACGGGTGGAGTGCCGGTCACCCATGGTTTGGTAGCCTTGGGCTTCTAGGGGATGGCGCTCTAGTTTTTGGTCGTCGAAGTAGCTGGCGACTCGGGCGTCCACCCAATCGAGAATTGGATAAACTTTGAGGGTTCGACCTTGTTGCTCGGCGAAGCCGCGGTTGACCCGCGAGCTGGATTGGGAACGGCGGAGGCCGCTGAGCCAGATGTCGCGTTTGAGATCTTCGAGGGCGCGGCTCATGGGTTCGACTTTGTTGAGGATGCCGTATTTTTCGAGACCTTCTTTCCCCTGCTCCCACAATTTGCCGTACAGGGCTTCCTGGCGGGCAGGGGTGATTTTTGGGTTGTAAACACGGATGTCGAGGCCGTATTCGGCGGCTAATTTGTCAGCGTACCGATAGGTTTCGGCGAAAAGGTAGCCGGTGTCAATGAAAATAACGGGCATTTCCGGCGCATTGTCGGCGATGATTTTGAGCATCACGGCGGCTTGGAGGCCGAAACTGGTGGAGGCCACAACGCGGTCGCCCCAGCGCTCGTTGAGGATTTGGACTCGCTGAGCGGCGGTGAGTTCTGCGAGTTCGGCACTGAGAAATTGCGCGTCCGTTTCTGGTGGGGCGAGTTCCATTGTAGTTTCCATCGTGTTCGTTCCGGTTAATTTTTTTCTTAGGAAACGACGAGCGCGTCGGACGCGACGTTTTTGTGGAAATCGAGTCCTTGCACGGTGGCCGCGACATAGCCCAGACGAACGCAAAAGTCGCCCAGGCGCTCACCTTCGTTTCGCTTTTTGGCGTAGGCTTCAAAAATCGGCTTGAGTTCCTTTTTGATGTCGTCGCCGGAGACCGATTCGCGATAAAGCTTGTTCATTCTGTCGCCAACGAAGCCGCCGCCCAGGTAGAGATTGTATTTGTCCGGACCTTTGCCGACGAGCGCGATCTCGGCGAGATAAGGGCGGGCGCAGCCGTTCGGACAACCGGTCATGCGGATGGTGATCTCATCGTGACGCAGGCCGCATTTCTCCAGGATTTCCTCAATTTCAGTGAGGACCTGCGGCAAAAAGCGCTCCGCTTCAGCCAGGGCCAAGCCGCAGGTCGGCAAGGCGACGCAGGCAATCGAATTGAGGCGCAAGCCGCTTTGTTTGTGGCTGTCGAGAAGCTTATATTCTGCCAACAAGGCATCGATTTGCGGGCGTTTTTCAGCCGAAATGTTGGCGATGATGAGGTTCTGGTTGGTGGTGAGGCGGTATTCGCCGTCGTGGATTTTGGCGATTTCGCGCAAGCCCGTTTTCATGTGGAAACCGGGCATGTCGAGGACGCGGCCGCCTTGGATGAACAGGTTCAGGTGCGAGTTGCCATTTTCGTCTTCGATCCAGCCGAAGCGGTCACCGTTGCTCTCGAAGGTGTAATCGCGCGGCGCTTCCATTTGGAAACCGTTCAGGCGTTTGTTGATTTCCTCCGTGACCCACTCGAGTGAACGGTCGTCGATGGTGTATTTGAAACGGGCGTGAGCGCGATCCACTCGGTCGCCGAAATCGCGCTGGACTAGCATCACTTTTTCCGCAGTTTCGATGACTTGATCTGCTTTCACGAAGCCAATGACGTCCGCGATGCGCGGATAAGTGGCTTCCACGCCGTGGGTCATGCCCATGCCACCGCCGACCGCGACATTGTAGCCGACGAGTTCGCCGTCTTCGATGATGGCGATGAAAGCGAGGTCGTTTCCGTACACATCGACATCATTATCGGGTGGGATGGCGATGGCGATTTTAAATTTACGGGGCAAATAGGTCTCGCCGTAGAGTGGTTCAAGAGTTTTTTCCGAAGTGATGACTTTTTCGCCATCAAGAAAAATTTCGTGGTAGGCGTGCCCTCGCGGGCGCAGATGATTGGAAAGATCATTCGCCAATTTCAAGATCGTGGCGTGCTTTTTGCTCAGGTGTGGGTTGGAATTGCAGAGAACATTGCGGTTCACATCGCCACAGGCCGCGATGGTATCGACCATAACGGAGTTCATTTCTTGAATGGTACGTTTGAGTTGGGTCTTGATGACGCCGTGGAGCTGAAAGGTCTGTCGCGTGGTGATTTTCAGCGTTTTGTTGGCAAAAGTATCGGCCACGTAATCCATTTTCAGCCACTGCTCTGGGGTGCAGACACCTCCAGGAAGGCGCACGCGGATCAGAAAACTGAAGGCTTTTTCCAGTAGATACTTACGGCGTCCGGCGCGCACATCGCGGTCGTCCTGAATGTAGCAACCGTGAAACTTCATCAGCTCCTTAGAGGAGGGCGTGATATTTCCGGTGGTGATATCGGCCAAATCCGCAGCTAGATCGCCTCGCAGATAGTTACTGTCGCGCTTCAAACTTTCGTTGAGGTGCAATTGCTTTTCTTCGCTCATTTTAAATTTTTTCTTGAGGGTGTCTTTTAATAAACGTCGCGTTGATAGCGTTTCGCCTTCTTCATCGCATCGAGATAGGCAGTCGCTTCTTCGCGAGATTTTCCGCCGTGTACTTCGACCACGCCAAGCAGGGCCTCGTGGACATCATGCGCCATGCGGTCGGCATCGCCGCAGACGTAAAAATGCGATCCTTTTTCGAGCCAAGTGAAGAGATCCGCCCCTTTTTCGCGAATGCAATCCTGGACATAAACCTTCTCCGGCTGATCCCGACTAAATGCCACATCGAGTCGGCTCAGGGCACCTTCTTTCAGATGCTCCTGCCACTCGATTTGGTATAAAAAGTCGTAGCTATATTTTTGATCGCCGAAAAACAACCAACTCTCACCCGGAGCTTCGGTCGCAGCGCGTTCGGCAACAAAAGCTCGAAAGGGTGCGATGCCCGTGCCGGGCCCGACCATGATCACGGGCGTTGAGGGATCTGCGGGGAGACGGAAATTTTTGTTTTTGTGGACGTAAACCAGCACTTTTTCACCCACGTGGCCAAAATCAGCCAAAAAGGTCGAGGCCACGCCTTTGCGCTGTTTATTGTAGGTGTGGTAACGGACAGCCGCAACCGTCAGATGCACCATGCCCTCATGCGCTACCGGGCTGCTGGCGATGGAATAAAGTCGCGGGGGGAGTTTGCGTAGGCAGTCGACAAACACCTGCGGCGCAAGTTCATTCGCCGGGAAGTCTCGCAAGAGATCAACGATTTGGCGTCCCAAAACGAAATTTTTAAAATCCGCTTCGTATTTATCATCCAACAGGTTGTCGAGTTCCTTATTTTTGACGACCTTGGCCCACTTTTGGGCCACCGCCCGCGACAGTGCGGTGATGTCTAAACTGTTGGTGAGCGCCTCAGTCAGCGAAGTCTCGCGTCCTCCTTTGAGAGTTACCTGGGAACCGCCTCCCAGCCCCACTGCGTCCAAAATATCGGCCACAACGTCAGTCGCATTGACCGCGATCACCGCCAGGGCATCGCCCACCTCGTAACTCAGCCCCGAACCTTCGATATCCAACTCAACGTGGATCGTCTCCTTGGCTGAGCCGAGTCCGTTGAGGCAGAAATTGCTAATAACCTTCGCCGGAAATGGATTTTGTTTGTCGAAGACCGTTGTCGCAACCGTCTCAAAAACCGAAAGTTCAGGCGCAGGTGCCGCATCCCCGAAATCGAGAGCTTTTAATGCGTGGGCGACCCATTTCTCATAGCTTCCTTCAAAATCGACATCGCAATCAACTCGGTCCACCACTCGTTTTGCGCCCAGTTCTTCCAAACGCGCATCGAAATCCTTCCCAATTTTGCAAAATTCCTCGTAGGAGGTATCGCCGAGGCCGCAGACCGAAAATTCGACGCCATCCAAGCTGATTTCCTGGCTCATAAACTCCTTATGGAAAGCCACGGCCGATTCGGGCGCATCACCCTCACCCCAAGTGCTGACGATGACTAGGAGCTTTTTGCTTTTTGTAAAAACGGTCGGGTTGATGTCGGCCATGTTAATCAGTTTCGCTTTGAAACCCTGTTTTTTGGCCAGCTTCACCGTTTTCGCGCCGAGTTCTTCGGCGTTGCCAGATTCGGTGCCATAAAGCACAGTCAATTCTTGGCGGGCTGCGGGCGCGGAAGCACTCGCTGAAACTGGCCAGGAAGCGGCCAGATAGCCACTCAACCAAGCAGATTGTGAGGGATTCAAACTAGATAATAGCTGAGACAGCGAGTTGCGCTGCTCAGGATTAAAGGGGGCATGCTCTGGAAACATGAGTAACTTGATAAGGTATGAATCGCGATGGACAATGTTTGAAAATTGAACGGATGCAAATGATTTTTGTAAAAAAAAATAAGAAAAAAATCAAATGGATGACGTGTTTAAGGAATTCAGAGCGACAAAGGAACCCGGGAACGGAACCCAGGAGGACATAGCGTCTTGCGTGCCAGTAGCATGCCCCTTGAATGGGCCGGGTGGTTTATGTTCTGGCGAAAAGAGCCAGACTTTTGCCAAACGCTAAGCATTGTCTCTCCGCAAGTCGAAACCTGAGACGGTTGCAAGTGTTGCCCACGCGTAGCTTCATCCATCGGTGAATACACGACTGCATCTTCACCCGGAATCCGGATCGCGAGTTTAGACGGCGACCAAGAAAAGGGGAAGACCGAGAAAAGGTGAAGGGGGTGAATGGCACTGTTGAGTCGCAAGCCTCTTGTGGTCAACGGCTTAGCGCACTTGCCCGCGTGTCGGCTCTTAGGTTCCGCGTTGTGGTGATTGCATCGGCGACTGCGTTTGTACGTCTGGACTACCCGCAGCATATAGACGCAACGTCAGCGTGACCCAATTTTCTTAGGTCTTTGAACTTGGCATTTTGGGGTTTTGCGGGATACCTCTCAGTTAAAGAACTGGAAGCCACGATGCGACGACTCAAGATATGTCGCTAGGGGAAAACAAATGTGACGGGGGTAGTTTTCAGAGTTTTATTACCATCGTCACATTTTCTGACTCACATTTTCTGACTCCCGGCTGCGTAGCCGTATCTCTCAGGGAGACGTAACCTACGCGAGTGGCCGAGTCTCGGAGAGACTCGGCTACTCATGGCGGGTACATCCGCTTAAATCAAGTCCCGCAGGCTGTTCATGGCGAGCGGTTCCTTGGTGGCGAATGGTTCACCATAGTTGCGATTGATCAGCCGTCCCCAGTGCTCGCCATCGTGTCGGATACGATCGATCTGGGTTGGGGGCGTGGTCGGACGGCCCGCGACCATTTGACTTTCATAGGCGCCGACGGCATCCATTTTACGGTCCCACTGCTCGGAGATGTCAACGATCCAACCCGGCTGAACGGCCAGACGCAGGTGGATGCAGAAGTAGTAGTACAGCCGTTCGGGATGATGCTGCGGTCCCGGCATATCGGTCTTGCTCAATTTTGCGTGGAACCGGGCCGCTTCGGTCAAGAGTGTCGCGGCCAGGTGATCGGGGTGGGCGTCGTGGTAGTACGGAGCGAACAGCCATCGAGGGCGCAGGCAACGCACGTAACCCGCGATCCGCTGGCGCGCTTCCAGCGTATTTTCGAGCCCCCGGTTGATAAGCCCGGCGTTGCCACGCCACGTCAATTTCATCACCGCGGTCGCCGCGGCGGTTTCGCGAATTCGCGTTTCCATGCTGCCGTGGGGCGTCGGTTCACCCGATGTCAAATCCAGCACCCCAACCCGCATGCCTTGATCGATCATCCGCATGACCGTGCCGCCCATGCCGAGTTCGGCGTCATCAGGGTGCGGAGCAACGACGAGGAAA
Organism: Rhodopirellula sp.; assembly: GCA_041688415.1. GTDB lineage: Bacteria > Planctomycetota > Planctomycetia > Pirellulales > Pirellulaceae > Rhodopirellula. The sequence goes on from JBDNIG010000054.1 coordinate 6,294, forward strand.
TCGAGCGGTTCGATCTCGTCGGGGTTGGGATACTCACTCGGCGGCAAGGTGTTGATCATGATCGATTCGCAAATTGATTATTTGTGCGGAAGTTGCATGGCCAATGCTTGGACGGAGTTTCGCAGCACGAGCACGTTTCCGATCAGACTGGGCACGTTCCATGTCTTGTGGTCCAGCGCGTGGAGCCGAACCAGTTCGCGATACTCGTGCGGATCGGCAGCGACGAGCAAGATGTCGCCCATTTCCTCTTGCACGATCAAGGTGTCGCCCGCCAGGATGACTTGCCCCTGTCCTGACCGGCTGCGTCGGGATTGCTCCCACAATCGCTCGCCCGACTCTAAGTTGATCGCTTGCAAGGATCCGTTGCTCAGTCCATAGGCGGCACCGCCGCGAATCACGGCGTGATTGAATTTGGTTTTCATGATGCGATGGGACCGCCACACATCTTCGGCAACCACACCGTCACCGGATTCATTCGGTTCGATCTCGATCAACGCACTGCCGCCACCGTATCCCTTGCCGATTAAGAATCGGTTTTCACCAGCGGGGATGACGGACGCACAGTTGGCGCCACCGTTGCTTTGGCCATGCCAATCGGTTTGCCAAAGCTGTGCACCCGAGTCGATTGCGTGACCGGTGATCGTTTTCTCGTTCACGATAACAATCTGTCGCTGCCCGGCCAGCGGGAGGAGTTGCGGCGACGCGTAGCTGATCTGGTCCTCGCCCGCCGTCCACCGTACTTCGCCGCTGGTCGCATCGAACGCAACGAGCGAGCGGGCATCGACGCTCTCATCGGCACCCAGAGGCACCACGCACAGATCATCGACCAGCAAGGGTGAACCGCTACGCCCCCAGGTGATTGCCGATTCGGACGCGGTCTGGTCCCAGCCGGCCAGGTCCAACAGGTCGACCTGCCAGATCACCTCGCCAGTGCGCAGATCGAGGCACCATAGCATCCCGGTTGCACCTTGGGCATAAACGCGGTCGTTCGAAATCGTCGGCGTCGATCGCGGGCCGGTCCCGCCGAGCGGATGACTGTGCATGGCTTCGTGATCGACGATCCACAGCAGTTCACCATCGATCATCCGATAGGCAGTCACACATTCGCGTTCGTCGCGTTGTTCGAGCGTCACCGCGATATCGTCCGCGACGGCGAACGAGGACCATCCCTCACCGATGCCGATATTCCAAAGTGTCTTGACTTCAGCGTCCGATTTTGGAATCGCAAATTCTCGTTCTCCCACGCTGCCGTCGCGATATTGACCGAGGAATTGTCCCCACTTCAAAGGCTGATTGTCCTCGCTGGGGTGTCCATCGACGTCCACCGCCGCATCCGAGTTCCCCGCGATCTCGGCATCGTGACTCGCGATCGCCTCACGTGCCGGGTCAGGACCAGCCACCGAGGTTTGCAGGTCGGGAACGTGATGGGAAGTAAAACGCCATTCAAACTGGGGGATCATTTCGCCCGAGAGTGTGCGGATTCGTACCAATCCGGCCAACGTCAGCAGCACCGCGAGCGCCGCCATCGGCACAATCCAAGCGTGCCCCGCTCCCCATGCGGCACGTTCCAAAAAGAAGAGTGTCAGCGCCAATGAGATGGCTCCGATTACCAAGCACACCAGGAATGCAATTTGATAGTCGAAATCGGGTGCGAAGAACTGCACGGTCGCGATCAACACCGTTCCCACGATGGCCGAGACCGCCGCTCGACGTAAGAATGGTTTGTCGGCAGGAGCATCACGAATGTCCTGCTGGCCCGAAACAGAATCTCCGTCATTCGATTCGGTTGTCTTTGTCACTGCATCCAATTCCCAGGCGAGCGAATGTCCGTCGAGCACGTCCCTCATGATAACAACTCGCCCAACATCGCAACATTGGTGCGTCCGAGGGGCAAATCAACTGACGGTGATCGAAGTGACCGCGAATCAGTCGCCCCCTGCACGACGGCGTTCATCTCCGATTTGCACTTGCTCAGTTCTCGCTGCAGTTATGCCGACCATCAGATCGCCATTCGACGCGCCGTCGAATCCGCGGAGGTCGTTGTGTGGGGTGGCGATCTATTTGACTTTTGCTGGTCGTGCGAGGGTGATGGTCCGAAATCACGCGAGCTCGCCATCGAATGGCTCGACCGCTGGAAGCGGGAGTTTCCCGAAAAAACCTTCGTGTACTTAACGGGAAACCACGATGCGCAGACCGAGTTTCAAGACGCTCTCGCGGAGTGGGCGGGGGGCAGCGGCCAAGCACGAGGTGCTTCACTGCAACACCCCCGATTGTCCATTGAGCCGGCCGCGGTGCATGTCGGACTCGACGCGATCCGCATCGGTGACTGCCTCATGGTTCATGGTGACGTGATCGAAGCCGGTGGCATCGACGCGGGATTGGCCGCGTATCGATCGCGCTGGCAGCACGACCGCACGGGAACCCATCGACCACCGACGATCCGCAACAGTTTGTACAACGTTGCCGTGAACGCACGATTGCATTTGGCCACGGCGGGAGTTGCCCACCGGCGAAAAAATAGCTGCCTCCGCTTACTACGCTGGACTCGCAATCAACCCGATTGGGTCGACGACGGCGTGCGCCGGATCGTGTTCGGCCACACTCACCGCCGGCTACGCGGCGTGCGCATCGCGGGCTACGAGTTCTACAACGGCGGCGCCACGATCAAGCACGTCCCCTTCGCTCCGATCGTGCTCGAGACGCGGGTCTAGGAACCACACCCTGATTGTCTTGCCGAGTTGAGTTGGCTGAACGGTAAAAACGGGCAAATGAAGCGTTACGGCGTAAGCGAGACGGGTGACATTGAATGAATTCGCGGGTTTTCTCGTGCGAATTTCGCCAGAACGCGCAGTCGCCGACCGCAATTGCCTACCAATGCAGTAGTAGCTGCCACTGCAATAATCCCGCAAACAGCCAGGTTCGTCGGTTTTCAGGATTGCTGCGGCAGATTATGGTATTGGCTGTCAGGGGTTCAGACAACGCAGCGATTTTCTCAAGATAATTGGGAGCGTGCGAAATGGCGGATCCCCTTTTCAGACCCTTCTGGTCACCAGCGGTTTGGAATCGTGAAACACACGATCACCGCGTGGGGCCGAAACTGCGGAGTTTTTAGTAGTGAGTAATCAGTCAGGACGTTACCTTTTTACCAGCGAATCGGTCAGCATGGGGCACCCCGATAAACTGGCAGACCGTATTTCCGACAGCATTTTGGACGCGTTGCTGGCTCAAGATCCCAATAGCCGTGTCGCCTGCGAAACACTCGTCAACACGAACCTGGCCGTTGTCGCCGGTGAAATCACCAGCAAAGCGGATGTGGACTATGAAAAGATTGTTCGCGACACCATTCTCGCCGTCGGTTACGACAATGCCGACACCGGCATCGACGGAGCAAACTGCGAAGTCCAAGTTCGCCTGGATGCCCAGAGCCCCGATATTGCCCAAGGAGTCAACTCCGACGAGGCCGGTAAAGAAATTGGTGCGGGCGATCAAGGCTTGATGTTCGGTTACGCGTGCGGTGACACCCCCGAACTGATGCCGCTGCCGATTGCCCTGTCGCACCGCATCATCAATCGCATCACCGAAGCTCGCTTCAACAAGGAAGTCAACTGGTTGCGGCCAGACAACAAGAGCCAAGTCACGGTGGAGTACGAAGGCAACACGCCGATTCGGATTGACACGGTGGTGGTCAGCGCCCAGCACGCCCCCGGTGCTACCAACGAGGAGATCCGTCAGTTCATTATCGAGAACGTGATCAAACCTTCGATTCCCGCCGAACTCGACAAGGGCGACATCAGGTATCACATCAACCCGACGGGCAAGTTCGAGATTGGCGGCCCGCATGGCGATTGTGGTTTGACGGGACGCAAGATCATTGTCGATACCTACGGTGGATGGGGACGCCACGGTGGCGGCGCATTCAGCGGTAAGGATTCCACGAAGGTCGACCGTAGTGCCGCATACATGGCTCGCTACATCGCCAAGAACATTGTTGCGTCGGGATTGGCGGAACGGTGCGAAGTCCAGTTGGCATACGCGATTGGCGTTACTGATCCCGTGAGCGTGAACGTGGACACCGAAGGCACGGGCAAGATTGCAGACGCGAAGTTGTGCGAGCTTATCCGCAAGCACTTCCTGCTCAAGCCCGGCCAGATCATCGAGCACCTGCAGCTCCGCCGGCCCATCTTCGCCGCTACCACATCGGGCGGCCACTTCGGCCGCGATGGTGACGCGTTCACCTGGGAAAAGACCGACAAAGCCGAAGAACTCGCCGAGGCCGCCGGCCTCGTCGCGATGGCTTAGAAAAAGGGTTGAGACAGAAAAGGGTTCAGGGTTCCGGAAGAAATCCTGGACCCTCGTTTCTGAGTCCCCCGTTTGCCTGAACCCTCTCAAATTCTGAACCCTCTCTTTTGCTTCGTCGCATCAATCCCGCTGTCGCCGACGGTGTCGGGTCTGATTCGTCGGCGCGGATCGCGTGGATCACGGATCCCCATTTTGATCACGTGACGCTGGAGGCGTGGCGGTGTTGGGCTGACGAGGTCGTCGCATGTGCGCCGCACGCACTGATCGTCACGGGAGACATTTCCGAAGGTGAGGACGTTGCCTATCAACTCGAGTGCCTCGCCGAGACATTCGACCGACCGATCTACTTCGTGCTGGGCAATCATGATTTCTATGACAACTCGATTGCGGAGACCCGCCGGCACATCACGGATCTGACCCGTGATCACGAGCATCTGCATTACCTCAGCGATTGCGGCCCCGTGTACCTGACCGCTGAGGCGGTCTTGATCGGTGATGACGGGTGGGGAGATGCGAGCGAGGGCGACTATCTCCAGTCCACCGTTCGGCTGAATGATTTCGAACGGATTGACGACTTTCGCGAACGTTCACCCGACGCGTGGTTTGCGATTCTGCAGCGGGAGGGACGCGGCAGCAGCGACCGGCTGACAAAAAAAATGGCGGCTTTGCCGGCGACGATTCGGCACGTTCTGATTGCCACCCACGTGCCACCGTATCGCGAAGCGTGTTGGTACGAAGGGCACATCACGGACGACAACTGGGCGCCGTTCTTTGTTTGCGGGCACGTCGGTGAAGCGTTGCGGCGGGTGGCGCAAGCCAACCCGGATCGGCTTCATACCGTCGTGTGTGGACACACTCATCACGAGGGTGATGCCGAAATTTTACCCAACCTGATCGTGCATACCGGCTACTCACGATATGGCACGCTCGATATCGAATCGATCATTCACCTCGGCGACGACGGGTTTCGCATGCCGCCCGTAAGATAGACTCGATTGACGATCGACTTAGGATCGAGCGGAGGATAATGGTCGCCTTTCGCTCGGGACGTCGATTTAATGCAACTACGGTCGATTCAGTCGCTTCCGCGATTTCTTTGTGGTAATAAGCACGTCTGGGAAAGTGTTTCGGTCTATCAGCCGTTTTGACGTTAGCGGCCTGTTGATTTAGTTGAGAACTTTGATTTAATGAACCTTGACTTAATGAACGCAGGATGGGCACTCTTGCCCGTCGATGGCGTGAATGTCGGCCAAGAGTGGCCGACCTACGATGAAATCAACAGCCCGCTGGCCACGGTTCACTCCTAGGAACCGGAGCGAACGCTGCCTTCGGGTTTTCAAATGAGACATGTCCTTGTATTTCTGTTTGCCGCCGTCGCCGGATCGGTGGGTGCCGGTGAACCTGTTTACCGCAGGCTCTTGCCGAACGCGGTCCCCAGTTTTCCGAGGTAGCTGTCCGCATAGCCCACATCGGCGATCACCTTCTGGCTCATTTCTTCGATCGAACGATCCGCTGACGCGAGCATTGACTGGGCTTCAGTTTGTTGTTTGGACATCCATTCGCGCAGTTGCAGCATTTGCTCACGGTGAGCATTGTCGATCTTGGCCGCGAGTTTCACCTTGCTGTCCTCGAGCTGTTTCGCGATAGCGTCTTCAACGGCATCGCCAAACACATCGCCAAGATTGGTTTTGAGTTCAAGGTCGAGTTTCTTCCAGTCACCGTGAAAGGCGGCGTCCACCTCGATGCTCTTGACGCTGGCCAACGACTGGTTCATCGAGATGACGGCGGCCGAGTTGGCGGCCTTGCCATCGACGTCGAGGTGCATGTTGACGCCCATCTGTTTACTGACCAGTCGCCCTTGGACTTGATCGCCCTGGCTATCCAGTTGAACCCACACCTCACGTTGACCGCCGTTGACGGCAACGGCCACGTTTTTGCCATCGCCTAACCGCATCGGATCGGCCCGCATTTGAGGCCAATGCAACGTCAAGCGATCGTTCAGCGTGCCTTGGCGGCGGTCCCGGATGTAGTCCACCTTCACCGTCTCAGGACCTTCGAGCAGCAGTCGAGCGCGCGTGGGCTCGGCCAGGTATTCCGGCTGCGGCGTCATGTTTTCGATCAAACCGGTCAACGAGTACGTCTTGCCATCGGCGCGCATCAGCCCGTCGACTTGGCATTGTTCGATCAACATCTCTGGTCGGCGACGCGTGCCGAGGAAATCGAAATTTTCACCGCGAACCCGCTGGCTGTCGGGAGCGACGACGGTGTAGTTGGCGAGCGTACGACCGTTGTCGAGGTATCCGCGGAGCTGCGTCAAATTGCGATGTATTTGAGCTGAGATCAAATCAACACCGAAATTCTTGGACTCGCTTAGGTCGCCCGGCACGTAGGCGTCGACTTTCGCCAGGTCCGCTTGCCGAGCCTCTTCGAGTTTGACGAGATCGCCTCGAAATTGACCGGGCATTTTGTCCATGGCTTCGCGTATTTGCAACAGTTCCTCACGGGCCGTGCGGGCTTCGGCGAGAGTGCGTTCCAGTTCGGGCCAATCGCGGAGCGGATTGTCGATGCCTTTGGCCGTATCACGAATTTTTTTGACGCGTTTCTCCAAATCGCGAGCTTGCTTGACGAGCACCTCGTACTGAGTTTTCCAGCGACGGCGAATCTCATCGCCGGTTTTAACGGTCTCCAAATTATCGCCGATCTCCGTGGCGCGGTCAGCGAGCCCAGCGGTCGCTTGGGACAGCATCTGTCCAATCATCGACGGGCCGGCGGAATCGTCGGCAACCTCCGGCTCGACGTCAAAATGCCCCGAAGCTTCTCGCTGCGAGCCAATCTGCAGACCACTGATTTTGCCTTCGCGGATCACCCAGCGACGTCGTAGGAGTGCATCGCCGTCGATCGACAGATCGATCGAATCAGCCATGAAGGCGTCACGCAGCTCTTTGCCGTCTCGTGGGTCGGCAACGTGCACGTCCGTAAACCGCAGCGACGGCGGAAACAGTCGCACGGTCGTCGAACCGATCTCGGCGCGTGCGCCCGTCGATACCTGCAGGCCCGCCACGGTGACGTAGCTCGCGACCGGGCCGAGCCCCAGCGTGAGGATCATCAAGATCGCAACGGCAATAATTAATCGTGTCAGTAGAAATCGCCAACGAATCATGCTGCATCCTTATCTTTGGAATCACGCAACTGTCGAAGCAAGTAGCTGAGCGCTTCATCAATTCTGTGTTGTTCATCGACAGGCGATCCGTAGGAATCGACGGCCATATTGGATTGTGCGGCGCGGGTTGACACCATGGTTTCGGTTGTCATTACCGGCCGCGATACGGAAGTACTGATCGCGACGCGAGTCGGGCGTGGTACCGGAACCGCGGTGGATTGGTCGCCGGATTGGGCATTCGATTGGGTTGCCCCCGCGTTGGCGACCGGTTGTGGATTCGTGGGCGGCGTTTCGAATTGTCGCGACGAGACATCTCGATCGCGAACGTCGGTTGCGTCGATCGCGAGCTCCGCTGGGGACTCATCCGACGCTGCACTCGTTGGTGGGGTATTCACCGCGGCAGCATCGCTCGAATCCACGGGGTGGGAATCGCAATCGGAATGACTCCCATCGATCCGGTGTACCGCGAGAACCGTTTCGGTCGTACTGGCAGAGTTCGTTTCACGAGCTACCTGCGTCGTCGCAGCACTTTCTTCAGCGGCCTCTTCCGCGTCAACCTCAGCGTCAACATCGACGGGGGCCCACGCACGGAACAGCGGATAGGTGATCATGTAGAGCGGCCCGGCAGCGATCAGACCGATCAGAAAGCTGCCCATCACAATGGTATTGTTCAAATCCGTCCACGGCACCAACGGGTATTGCCATGCCACGGCGAATCCATCGGCAACCTGGGGTTGCTCAAAGCACCAACGCCCCAACGCATCAAACGTTGGATCGAGCCGCGGTGCCAGAAAAGTAACCGCCACGCCGACCAACGCGGCCATTGCGTGGTTGACGTGCAACATCAGCACGAACAGCACCAGCACGACGGCCAACAGGTTGCCGTGCGGGATCATTCCGATGAGGGCGCCCAACGCGACGCCCCAGGCAAGCTGGCCGGGATGTTTCCGTCCCGCAATCGCCTTGCGAACGCTTCTGATGAGCTTGAACGTCCAGAGAATCATGGTTTCCGCCTCTTGCGGTGAATCGCGAGCAAATCGATGGCGAGCGCAGGCTGCCGAAAAACCTGCTCGGAATCGCTTGCCATCAATGCGGTGGGGTACGGCGCGGTCGTTTCAACAACGCACTGTCCTATTGAATCGGCACAATCGGCCCACAGATTCAATACAATCCTCAAAATCGTCGCTGCCAGTCCAAAACGACACTTTTGATTAAACGGTCTTCAATCCCGCACACATCGCTAATGTCGCCAAGCCGTAGAACGTGTATTCCACGTCGGGTGTCTGATCGAGAGCAAAGCCGATAAAACCGCCGTCGGCCGGCGACTGCATCGATTCGGCGTAGTGAATCAAACGGGGAATCGACAATCGCTCGCCAGCATCCAAATCCACCAGCGTGGTCAACCCCGTGAAACTGCTCAGTAGATCCGCAAACGGAATTCGCGTATTGGCCGTCAGGCCACCTTCGTCACCCTGCATCTCCAGCAGGAACTCCACGGTATCGAACTCGCTGGCAACATCGAGTCGGCCCAGAGCTTTCATCGTTCCGATGGCCGCGGCGGTGGGGTTCACGCCCGGCCGTTTGGCAGCACGAATTTCGAGGTATCCGCCATCGTCGTGTCGCTGCGATCTTAGAAATCGCATCACCGCGTCAATCTCGGGAACGGGAACCTCCATCAATTCATGGCAGAGGACACAGAGAAACGATTGGTAGGTACTGCCCGCCCGTCCCTCCGGCGTTTTGGCGAATCCGCCATCGCTGCAGCGTAATTCTCCGAGCATCCCCGCGACGTTTTGCCGCCACGTCGTGTCCTCATCGGAGATCACGACTTCGCCCGCAGCCATTTCCAAAATCGCCGCAGCAAAGATCAGCGAAATCAAATCAATGACGCTGTCGCGGCGTGTGAGTCGTCGGCGCAGAAATTCACCCGCACGCTCAGCCACGGTGGTGTCGAGTTGCTCGAGAATCCAAAGGGAACGCAGCGCAAACGCGGTGTAGTATGGATCGCTGTCACCCTCGCGGCCAGCGAAACCGCCGTCGTCACGTTGATTGCTCAGCAGCCAGCGGGCGTGCGAATCACGCAGTTGCGGCGGCAACATCGATGCACCGATCGCCAATCGTAGCGTGAGCTCGTGCAGATATCCGCTCATGGTGCGATGACTTCTTTCCATCGTTTGGGGATACCCTTCCATGCGTGTTCGTAAGTGACCTCCAGCGGTACGTTGACGTACACGTCGGGGGTTAGAAATGCTGGCATGTCGATCAGCGTGTTGCCAACCGCGGTGGGTTCGAAATACGCCGTTGGCGAGAGATCACTGCGATACGCCGACAGCCCCAAGGGATACTCGGCGGTAACACCGGGCGCGGTGTCATCACCAAAATGGTCACGCCAAAACCGGGCATGGACCCCGCGCGGATCTCGCAGCGTGGGGGCGTGCAAATCAATCACCATCACGTGGACTCCCTGCCGGATTGCCTCGGCGATCTTTTCGCAAAAGCGTTGCATGGCCACTTCGCTATGTTTGTTCCCCGGGGACACGATTTCGATGAAGCCAACGACTTCGTCGTCACTGACGTGATGAATTGCAACACGCGTCGCTTTCCCCGCATAGCGTTCCTGATCAATCGTGTGAGTGTACTGGACCACCGGTGGCGCATCGACGACGGCTACGGGTGTGGGCGCAGTCCCATACGACGGTTCAGTCGATCGTACCTGATTCGAACCGTCGCGAACGCGGTTTTGAGGTCGACGCTCCAAGGTCACGATATCGGGAATTGGCCCTTGCGCAACCTGCTCGGCGAGCGCGTAAAATTCGTCAGGCAGCAGTCCAGCGTTTAATGCATTCCGGATTTCGATAATCCAAGACTGATGGAAATCGTGAAAGATTCCCGCTTCCACTCGGCTCCAATCGTGAATCGGCATCGCTCGCTCGCTGTGATAGGTGACTGGACGGGCGTCATCCTTTTAAAAGATACCCGATGGCCCACTCGCCGCAGAAGACCTCGGACGAACCCGCGGCTAACGCCCTGTCAGTTACCCACAAGTTATTCTTCATCCCGAAGGGATTTCAAGCCATTAGCCGTAGGTCGCGTTAGCGCACCTACGGTTACTGGCCGAGATCGGCATTTTCGACCCCGAAGGGCGTCGCAGCGACCACGGT
>JBDNIG010000416.1:0-9469 GCA_041688415.1 Rhodopirellula sp.
ATGCCTCACTCTTTTTCGCACCGGAGCCATGTTAGGCGCTGTCATTTTCACCGCCGTGTTGCTGTGTCTCGGCGTGGCAATTCGATCGCGATTTGGCGTTTTTGCGACCGCTCGCATTCCCGCCTCGCTGCTGGCCGGGATGATCGGTTTAGTCGCCACGCAATCCTTGACGTGGTTTCTCGGCGCGTTTGAGACACCATTTCCCTCCACCGCGTGGCCTTCCGTCGTGGAGTCATTTTATCTCGATTCGATGACGAATCTGCGGGACTGGCCGACATGGTTGATTGCGGTCGTATTTGCGGGCATGTTGCTGAGTAAACCGTCGCAGCGGGCTGGCGATGGCCAACCGGGCGACGGCCAACCGGGCGGTGAACAACCGGGCGCCGAACCCAACCACTCCGACAGCGGGGGCAAGGGGTTTTCGCCGATTGCTCGCGAAGCGCTGATGGTGTGGATCATCGTGATCGGCCAGACGGCGATCGGGTTGTTGTTGGTGTGGTGGTGGATCGGCCCCCAATTCGCACTGCCAGCCTCGGCGGGAATGTTGATTGAAACCGGTTTCGCCGGCGGCCACGGCACGGCGGCGGCGATGGGCACGGTGCTCGCTCACCCCAGCATCGGGATGAACAACGGCTTGGATCTGGGCGTGTTGATGGCGACGTCGGGCCTCGTTTATGGCTTGGTGTCGGGAATCCTGTGGATCGAGGTGGGCGTCCGGTGCGGCTGGGTCGCCGCTGCGTCACCTCGCCACGTGAGCCAGCCGGTGTCGACGGGCGCGCGGACACGCGATGCCGCCGACGTATCCTCCAATCGTCAGCGGACCGAGGGGCAGCGTTGCCCGCTACCATCGTCCGACGCGATCGATCCGCTGCTGCTGCAACTGATGTGGTTGATGCTCGCCTTCGCCGTGGGCGTGGGCCTGCAGTACGCCGTCGATCAGGCCGCGGCGATGGTCGATGCTGCGGGCTGGTTCGGCAGCGACAGGGCGGGCTCGGCGGGCGAGGACGTGCTGCGAGATCGGTTGCGGGTGGCGTCCGTCGTCGGCTCGTTTCCGCTGTTCATTTACACGCTGTTCGGCGGCGCCATCGTGCGATTCTTCGTGCTTCGCACCGTGGGAGAGCACTGGATCGATCACCAGCGGATTCAGCGATTGGTCGGCTCGAGCATGGATTTGCTGGTCGTCGCCGCTGTCGCAACGCTGAATTTGGCGGTGGTGGCGTCGCTGTGGGCACCGATGCTCGGACTTTTCGTGGGCGGTGCGATTTGGTCCACGGTCTGTTTACTGGTGCTGTCGCGAAAGATCCTTCCCGAGAGTCATTGGTTTGAGCTAGGGTTGATCAATTTCGGAATGTCGACGGGCACGACGGCCACGGGATTTGTGTTATTGCGGGTGGTCGATCCTGACTTAGAAACGCCGGCAGCCAAGCAATACGCTTTGGCGGCGCCGCTCTCAGCTCCGTTTGTGGGCGGCGGCATGATCACGGTCGGGTTGCCGCTGCTGCTGCTCGAACGAATTCCGATCGCCTTCTCCGCCGTGGGGATGACCGTGTTTTTGATTGGACTCGTCGCGTGGGCAGTGAGCTGGAAGTCGCGGCTCACAGACGCTGCGGCGTCCGTAAACGCTAAAACCCGGTCGGCAAAAGGGACCGTGACCGAAAATAGGCAGTCTGGGCGGCGACACTGAATTGCGTTCTCTCGCGATGCCGGTAAACTCAGGGTGCTGTTTCTGAACTGCCAGCCATCCGCTTTTTTTGCGAACCCTATTTTCATGGCCGAACTGAACCACGAGTGTGGCGTCGCCGCGATCTATCATCTCTCCGGTCGCGGTCGCAGCGCGCTCTGCACCGACGACGGCCCGCGACACATCTCGCGGCTGTTGCCGCGGATGTTGCTCGACATCCAAAATCGTGGCCAGCTCGCTGCCGGGATGAGCACGTACGACCCGGATCGCCCGAGTTTGATTAAGACGCGCCGCGACGTCGGGACGGTCTCCGAGGTATTCCGGCTGAATCACCGGGCCAAGGCGGAAGCGCTGATGAAATCGCTGGCCGGTCGCGCCGCGATTGGACACGTTCGCTACGCCACGTGCGGCAAAGACGACCGCAACTATGCTCAACCGTTTGAGCGAAAACATATCCACAAACACAAATGGTTTAGTTTTTGTTTCAATGGACAGTTGGCCAACTACGCGCTGCTCAAACAAAAGTTGCTCGCCGATGGCGACCATCACCTGACGCTCGATACCGACACCGAAATTTTCTTGCATGAGTTCGCCCGCTTGCTATCGGCCAATCACGGGCGATTGGAGTGGATTGACGTGTTGCGGCAAGCCACCGCGGAATTTGATGGTGCCTATTCGCTGGCGCTACTGACGGCCGAGGGTGAGATGCTCGTCGCCCGAGACCCCATGGGCAACAAACCGATGTGTTACATCCATGAGGGCCCCTTGTTCGCGGCGGCGAGTGAGAGCGTGGCCCTCTTGAATCTGGGCTTCGAAGCCGATCAGATCAAGTCTTTGCCGCCGGGGCATGCCATCATCGTCGACCCGGAGACGGGGTTCCGGATGGAGCAATTCGCCGCTCCGCAGGAACCCAAACACTGTTTTTTTGAATGGGTCTACTTTGCCAACGTGGCCAGTACGTTGGATGATCGCAGCGTTTATATCACGCGGACGAATCTCGGTCGCGAACTCGCCGCCGCCGAACGTGCCCTCGGTCGGGTGCCGCTGGATGATCCCGACACGATTATCGTGCCGGTGCCGGACACCGGCAAAGCGGCTGCTGACTCGATGGCCTACGAACTGTCGATTCCCTGCCGTGAAGGCTTGATTCGCAATCGGTATGCCGGCCGCACCTTCATCGAAGACGGGCGGGCGCGGAAGGCCAAGGCGGCGGCCAAGTACACGCCGCTGCGGGAAGTGCTCAAGGGCAAACGGGTGATCCTCGTCGAGGATTCGATCGTCCGCAGCACGACCATGAACGCGCTGCTCGATCGCATTCGTGATGTCGGTGGCGCCAAAGAAATTCACGTCCGCGTGGCCTGCCCACCCATTGTGGCACCGTGTTTCTACGGCATCGACATGAGCACGATCGATCAACTGATCGCGCCCAAATATTTTTCACTCAGCGGTGAGTTGACCGAGGAGTCGCAGCAGCGGCTCGCCGATGACCTCGGTGCCGATTCGCTCCAATACCTGCCCGTCGAATCACTCGCCCGCGCGATCAACTTGCCACAAAGCAGCCTCTGCCAAGCCTGCGTGACGGGCAAATACCCGACGCCAATCGGCCAGCATTTGTATCAGATTGCCTGTGATAATCGCGGATCGCGAATCGATAATCAACGCACCTACGAACAACTCGCCCACGCCGTCGGCGTGACCTAGTGGTCCGTCAACATCAAAGATTAGGGTTGGCGGTAGTGGATCTTGTTAAAGATCCTCACGCCGCAGGATCTTTAACAAGATCCACTACCCTAAAACTCAACGCTGACAAACCACTGGGAAGCAGTTGTTGATAGTGAATCCTGCCAAGGTCCCAGAGCACGATCATTCGCTCTCCCTGTCTCCCTGTCTCCCTGTCTCCCTGTCTCCCTCCCCCTCCCCCGTCCATGCGTGTACTTTCGGGCATCCAACCTACCGGTCAACTTCACTGGGGGAACTACTTTGGAGCCATCCGCCAATATATCGATCTCCAAGAAGACAACGACGGGTTCTATTTCATTGCGGACCTGCATGCGTTGACGACGGTCCGCAACCCCACTGAACTTCGCGCGAACACGCTCGACATTGCGCTGGATATGCTGGCCCTCGGGCTCGATCCCAATCAAGCGACGCTGTTCGTGCAGTCGCACGTTGCCGAGGTAACGGAATTGACGTGGTTGCTGATGACGGGCACGCCGATGGGATTGCTGGAACGCTGCCACGCTTACAAGGACAAGAAAGAGAAAGGGCTCACCGCCGACGCGGGTTTATTCAACTATCCCGTGTTGATGGCCGCCGATATCCTCGCCTACGATTCGCAGATCGTGCCGGTCGGTGCCGACCAAGTCCAACATATCGAAGTCTGCCGAGATCTCGCGGGTAGCTTTCATCACACGTTCGGTGAGACCTTTGTCATGCCGAAAGCCAAAACGCTCGACGTCGGCGCTCGGGTTCCTGGAACCGACGGCCAGAAGATGAGTAAGAGCTACGACAACACGTTGCCATTGTTTGGTGACGTGAAGAAGATCCGCAAACAAATCATGCGAATCGTGACGGACAGTCGCCCCGTCGAGCAGCCCAAAGAACCCGAAGGTGATCACCTGTTTGATCTCTACCGATTATTCGCGTCGCCGGAGGACATCTCTGCGATGGCGGACAAGTATCGGGCGGGTGGTTTCGGTTACGGAGAGGTCAAGAAAGCGGTCGCCGAGGTCAGCGAAGCGTATTTCGCGGAGGCGCGAGAGCGACGTGAGGAACTCACCAAGGACCTCGATAGCGTGCGCGACATTCTCTCCGCGGGCGCTGCGCGAGCCCGTGAAGTCGCCGGCGGTGTGCTCGATCGGGCACGCTCGGCGTGTGGGTTGCGGTGAAGCCATGGCGATTGTGGCTGTCGGAACGGAAATCGTGCAGTGTGCTCGGATCGCACAAATGATCCAGCAGCACGGCGAGCAATTCCTCGAACGCGTCTACACGCCGGCTGAAATCGATCACTGCGCCCAACTTCCCGACGCAACCAGTCATTTCGCACGTCGTTGGGCGGCCAAGCAAGCGGTCTACAAGGCGCTGCACTGTCATCGCAAAGGCGTCCGTTGGACCGAGATTGAGATTCAAACACGACCGCCCTGCGGCCCGCGTATCGCTTTATTCGGAACCGCGCACGAGCGGGCGATCGATGCGGGCGTTGATACAATCCATCTCAGCGTCGGTGGCTGCCGCACGCAAGCGATTGCCTACGTGATCTTGTGGCAGGATGGTGCACGTGCGGCTGACGGTTAGGTGCTTATTCCTCGGGCGCGTTGCGACGGAAGACCGCGACGATGTCATCAACCGGAACGACGAACAATTGGTTGTCGTGCTCCAGGTCGACAGGAATCGCATTTTTGGGGTGAAACAAAATCTTATCGTACTGCCGCAGCGGCAGCTCATCATCATGCTCCACGACCGCGCTGATCGTCACAATTCGCCCGGTAATCGTGGGGATCTCGGCCGCGTCGGGCAACGCGATCCCACCGCGAGTCTCGCGTTTGGGTTCGTCCTTGCGGACGAGCACGCGATCGCCGATCGGTTCAACGTACTCGAACGTCGAGGGAGCTACTTTTTTCTTCGTCATGGATTCAAAACCTATCCGGAAAGGGGTCTGACCCGGTTCCGACAGTCGTCAAAATAAGGGCAAAACACGATGCCTCTCAAGGGTCAGACCCCTTTTCGCAGAGGCGCTCAGTCGACCTTGGCAAAAATCATCTTGCCAGCGTTCGTTTGCAAGGTACTCGTCACGCGGACGTCGAGCTCTTGGCCGATTTTGTTGCGGCCACCTTCGACCACAACCATCGTGCCGTCATCGAGGTATCCGATTCCCTGCTCAGGGCCTTCGCCGGGTTTGATCACCCGTAACCGAAACGTTTCGTCGGGTAGGAAGACGGGGCGGAGGGCGTTGCTGATTTCATTCAAATTGATGACCGGCACACCCTGGACCTTGGCAACTTTGTTTAAGTTGAAATCGCCCGTGACGACCTTGCCCTCGAGATGTTTGGCTAACAGCACGAGTTTTAGATCCACCGTCTGGCCAGCGAGTTCGGGAAGGTCGCGATCAAATATTTGCAAGTCAACGTTCCCATCAGCACGCAATCGGTTGAGCACGTCGAGCCCCCGCCGTCCGCGGGTACGACGGAGCTTATCACTGCTATCGGCAATCGCCTGCAACTCGCTCAAGGCAAACCGCGGCATGATCAGTTGGTTATCGAACACGCCCGTGGCCACGAGATCGGCGATCCGGCCATCAATCACCACGCTCGTGTCCAAAATCAATGGTTTGAAACCTTTGACCTCGCGCACGAACTCGACGTAGGGAATGAGAAAGCGAAAATCGTCCTTGGTCTGCAACAACACCGACGTGCAGAGATAGCACAAGCAAATACCGAGCACCAAACGAGCATTATCCGCACTGCCCAATTGTTCCAGCAGCGGTGCGGCCGCAATGCTCAGAATATACGTCAGCAGCACACCGATCAACACACCAAAATAGACCGAAGTGATCGTATCGATGCGTTTTCGCGGCAGATAAATATCGACCACCACCATGATGACCGCTAAACCCATGATGGCGATGAAGTTCAGCCACGGCAGAGCGGATAGCGCCCCGCTGGAAAGCGAGGAATTGATGATTGCCGAAACGCCGCCGGCGCACAACAAAAAAAGTAGTCGCAGAACGATCAGTGCCATGGATGCCTGCGGTCTACGTCGAAAACGCAAACCGACCTGAAGCGGAAAGAGAGAAAAAACACGGTGACGAGCAGCGGCCTAGTGTAAATGCTCACGCCGAAACGCCCAGGGGTTGATCCGCAGATGACACTCGACAATGTCAAATACTTCACCAGTCGGCCAGTGGCCCCGCCGCGGAGTGATCGAGATTCGCAAACTGCTGATCGCAAAAATGATCGGTCATCCCGGCAATGTACTCGCCGACGACGCGGGTCAACGGGATCGATTCCGCCCGTCGCCGAAATCTCAGCGGCAATCGCGTCGGATTTCGAGTCAACGCGTCGAACAACACACGCACCCGGTGTGCGGCCGATTCACGCACTGGAATCAACCGTGGGTGTCGATAGACCGCATTGAAGAGGTAATGCTCTAGCTCGCTCCGCTCACTCGCCACCACTTCGCTGTGGTGAACGCGATAGCCAGCGTCGCGGGCTTGGTCCGCTGACATGCCTTGGGCGGTTTGCAGAAGCTCGACCGAAATCTGCAACAAATCGCTAACCTGCAAATCAATCAGTTCGTGCACGAGCAATTGCCGGGTGGGCCCAATCGGCAGATCTCCCGCCTTGTCTCGCACCCGCTGCATGGCGCGGCGGATGATCGCGAGTTCGGACAGGCCGTCGATCGACAATAGCCCCATCTGCAACGCATCATCGACATCGTGAGCGTCATAAGCGATCGAATCCGCCGCATCGACGATCTGGACCTCCAACAGCGGTGCGCGGCCCACCGCAGCCTCGGATTTGTGCGCCCGCGTGTCTTGGCCGGCAAGCGTTTCGGCCGACAAGTTCAGTCCCGCAAATGCGTGATACCGCTGCTCGAGTTGTTGGACAATCGTCAGTGCAAACTGATTATGCGAAAACCCGCCAACCTCGGCCATGCACTCGCTCAGCACATCCTCGCCGCAATGACCGTAGGGTGGATGCCCGATGTCGTGCATCAACGCGAGTGCCTCGGTCAAGTCTTCGTTGAGCCGGAGGACGCGGGCCAGCGTCCGGGCGACCGAGGCGACTTCGAAGGTGTGCGTCAATCGCGTCCGATGGTAAGTCCCCATCTCCCCCGTAAAAACCTGCATTTTTCCCGACAACCGGCGAAACGCACTGCTATGCAAGATCCGATCCCGGTCGCGTCCGTACGGCCCTCGGTAGGCGTGCGCCCGCTCATGATATGACCGTCCAGCCGAATCGCTGCTGTACATCGCAAACGACGCAAGCAGTAAATGCTCGCGATCGGTGTATCTCCGCAAATCGATCAAGGAGCCACCGGTCGACATGATAATTGCGGGTAGACTCGACCAAGGCGAGAGGCATGGGAAACACCATTTAGGTTAACTTGCATTGGCGGAAACGCCCAGGCCAACGAAAAACGCCCTCGAATCCGTCCGATCCAGGTGCGTCGCAAGATTTGCGCGTGCTCAGCCATCTTGCTTTTACTGCGTGGGAAAGGCCTCTTCCGATTGGCGCGCGCGGTCCGAACACGAAAAACGGGACAAGCTTTTTCAGCTCGTCCCGTTGTCGTATTTCATGCAAAATGAATGACTAAGTCGGGGGGCCTAGTAGCGGTCACCGCCGCCACCGCCACCGCCATAGCCGCCACCACCGCCACCATAGCCGCCGCGTCCGCCGCCGCCACCGCCACCGTAGCCGCCGCGTCCGCTACCACCACCACCACCACCACCGCCCGTGCGGGGAGCGCGTGGACGAGCTTCATTGACAGTCACATTGCGACCGGCAATCGACTGACCGTCCAAGTGTTCGATCGCTTCTTTGGCACCGTCGGCTTCTGCCATTTCGACAAACGCGAAGCCACGACTGCGGCCCGTTTCTCGATCCATGATGATGTTCACAGCCGACACTTCGCCGTACTGCTCAAATGCTCCCCGAAGGTCATCTTCGGTTGCCGAGAACGACAGGTTCCCTACGTAAATATTCGTCACAAAACTAACCTTACGAATCGTCACCAACGAGACAAAATGCCTCTCGCATTCAAGGCGGAATTACTGGAAAACACTTCCAAAAGCAACATACCGCCGAGAGGGTGGTGCTCCACTAGCAGTCAAGCGTGAACCAAACGCGGTCGCCCGTCAATGCCGGATTCTGCAAAAATCCGACCCTTTCATGCCGCGGGTGTCTTGAATGCGGACGCTCGCGGCGCGACAATCAAGCAGCCTGGCGACCCTCGTAAACGTCCGCGTGGCAAGGAGGCAGACTACTCGCGTCAGGATCGACGATAAAACCCTCCTCCGAAAGCATAACCATGGATGAATTAGTCAAGCTCATCAGCGGTCAACTCGGCATCGCACCCGCCACCGCCAAGGCTGCCGTCAGCCGGGTAATGGCATTGCTCAAGAGCCAAGTCGGTTCCGAGCTGTTCGGCCAGGTTGCCGGGGCCGTGCCGGGCGCCTAAAAAGCCGCCCAGGAAGCCCCCGATCCCGCCGCGGGCGGCGGCATGCTCGGTAAGCTGACCGGCGCGGTGTCGTCCATGCTCGGTAGCAAGTCCGGAGCGGGGGCTGAGATCGCCTCAGCCTTGGCTAGCACGGGAGTGGATGCGGACAAGATCGGCCCCATGCTGAAGATGGTTTTCGACTTTCTCCGCGGCAAACTCGGCAATGATGTCGTCGATCAAATCATCGCGAAACTGCCGATGCTAGAACCGTTTTTAAAACAGGCGGACGCTTAATCGTCCAACCGTGTGGCTAGCGGGAACGCGAGCCCGCCGCACGCGGTGGCCAGCATCAGGACGGCCGCGGTCTGCAGAGAGCCGCCCAGCCCGAAGCGTCCGGCGATTTGCCCCCACAGCAACGACCCCGTCGCCATCGAACCGGCCATCATGGTCAGGTAACACCCCATCCCGCGGGCTCGCAATCGCGGCGGCAGCGTGATCTGCGCCGTCGCGTTGAGCGTCGTGAGGGTCGCCATCCACCCCGCACCCATCACCAATATCGCCGGCAATAGAATCTGCCACCGCGGCGAGTAGCTCATCACGAGCAAGCCGGTCGAAAACGTGCTCAACGCG
>JBDNIG010000417.1:0-13991 GCA_041688415.1 Rhodopirellula sp.
ACGCGTCGGGTTATGAAAACGTGGCACTCAGTTATGCGGAATGAATTACCCAAACCTGCTTAGTAGGTGAATCTGTTATGGCATCCGATTTTCGATTAAAAGAATTCCTGCCCGAATTGACCGAACAAATCGTGGCGACCTATACCGCCGACGATGCGATCAATCACCTCGGTCACTGTCCGCTGCCCAGCTACGAGGCGGTCGTGCGTATTCTGCTCGACTTGAAGGACATTCTGTATCCGGGCTACCGTCGTAACATCAACCTGCACGCGGGCAATATTCGCTATCACGTCGGCGGTTTGATAGATTCACTGCACGATCAATTGACCGTGCAGATCGGGCGGGCGCTGCAACACGAAAAACGTGTCAAAGAGAAGCACAGCGACTGCGTCGAGGAGATCGACTTCGAAGCCAAGGGGCAAGCGATGACGATCGAGCTACTCAAACGCATCACGAAGCTCCGCAAAACGCTCGCGACGGATGTGGAAGCTGCATTCGCGGGTGATCCGGCTTGCCAAACGACCGACGAGATCGTGTTTTGTTACCCAGGATTCGAAGCCATCACCGTTTACCGTATCGCCCATGAACTGGTCCAGTTGCACGTGCCATTCATCCCGCGGATGATGACGGAATGGGCGCATCAACAAACCGGAATCGACATTCACCCCGGCGCAACGATTGGAAATTACTTCTTTATCGATCACGGCACCGGTGTTGTCATTGGTGAAACCTGTGAGATCGGCGAGCACGTCAAACTCTATCAAGGCGTGACGCTCGGCGCCGTCAGTTTCCCCACCGACGGTGAGGGCCAGATGATCCGGGGCCAAAAACGGCATCCAACCATCGAAGACAACGTGGTGGTCTATGCCAATGCAACCATCCTCGGTGGTCGAACGGTGATCGGCCACGATAGTGTGATCGGGTCGAGCGTGTGGCTCACGCGGAGCGTCTCCCCCGGTACGACGGTGCTGGTCGAAACGCCGCAACTGCGGGTTCGCGGTAGCGAGGGAGCCAAAGACGCACTGGCCCCCGAACTGAACTATCAAATCTAGAGGATTGCCGTGCGGAAATCCGAGCGAGCTGCGTTGTTGCTGGAGCGATTGGGCGAACTCTACCCCGATCCGCCCATTCCGCTGGCTCATCAAGACGAGTTCACGCTGCTCGTCGCGGTGCTGTTGAGCGCTCAATGTACCGACAAAAAAGTCAACGAGATCACCCCGGCCCTGTTTGAGGTTGCCGGGACGCCTGAACGAATGAGAGAACTCGGGGAAGAGGCGATCCTCCAGATCATTCGTCCGCTGGGCCTTTCCAAACAGAAGGCCAAAGCACTCGCGGGCCTGTCGGAGATCTTGGTCGAGCAGCATGACGGCCAAGTGCCGCGGACATTCGAGGAACTCGAAGCACTCCCCGGCGTGGGACACAAAACCGCCAGCGTCGTGATGTCTCAAGCTTTCGGCGTGCCAGCGTTCCCCGTCGACACCCATATCCATCGCTTGGCCCAGCGATGGGGACTCACCTCGGGAAAAAGCGTGATCCAGACCGAGCGGGATCTCAAAAAACTATTCCCCGAATCGAGCTGGAACCGATTGCATCTACAGATCATTTTTTACGGTCGCGAACACTGCACGGCGCGAGGTTGCGATGGCACACGCTGCGGATTGTGCAAGGAACTTTATCCGAAACGCCGTCGGGGCGTCGTTTGGATAAAACCATAGACCTGACTGCATGGCGACGGTGAGCCAGAACGACCGACCTCGGAGCGATCCACAACTTTAGTTGTGTCCGCGATTCTTAGCGACAACCGGACTCGCCGTTGCAGCAGTCGTCCGTCACTGGCAAACCGGAGGTTGATTTCATTTTGGTCCCCGTCCACATCGCGAGGTTCTCGCGGGAAGGATATTGACTGCGACTGACAATACGATCGTCCACAATGACCAATGGCAAACAGTCAACGCCGTCGTCAGCGAGCATTTGTTTGACGAGTTCATGGTTGGCGTATTCGGCAGGATCTTGTGACAAGTTGAATCGCGTGACGCTATGACCCTGCGACTTTAGCCACTCCAAATCAGCGGCGAACCTCGGTAACACGGGATCGACCTGAGGACCGCAGACCCCCGTCGAACAGCACATCGCTTTGTCAAAGATCTGGACGACCGAGCGAGTCGCCGGTGCAACCTCGGTCGCTGCCTGAGCGATGCCACCAGGCGAGACGGCGTTGACTCGAACGCTCGCCGCATACGCGTTGATGTCAAATGACTTCATCACATCGGCCAATCCATCGTGCAGCGATGCCTCACCACAACACGCGTCGGTCGGCCCACAACAATTGCTCGCACTGGCCTGGGCGTAGACGTTCAAGTCCGCCCCCGTATCGGTGACCGCTACCGAATCAAAACCGGTATCAAGCATCGCTCGCCGATACTCTTGGATCATGATCGCTCCTGAAACGCAACCCACGTACGCCTCGACACTCGTTTTGACCGACTCCGGCAGCGGCTGTTTCAGTGCGATGTCGCTGATCGCGACTCGGCCTCCCGGTTTCAGTATCCGCAATATTTCACGAAACACGGCTGACTTGTCATCGACCAAGTTGATGACACAATTGCTGATCACGCAGTCGACGGAGTCGTCAGCCAGGGGCAATCGCTCAATATTCGCTTCGTAAAACTCAACGTTCTGCAATCCGCTTTTCGTCGCTCCTTCGCGCGCACGCTCGAGCATATCCGGAGTCATATCAATGCCGATCGCCTTGCCGGTCTCGCCAACCTTTTTGGCAGCCAAAAACACGTCCATGCCACCGCCGCAACCCAAGTCGACAACAACCTCACCTTCGCGGAGGCCCGCCATCGCCAGCGGATTGCCACATGAGACACCCATGTTGGCTTGCGTCGGAAGTGACTGGAGATCCTCCACCGAATAGCCGAACGCTGACGCGATCGAACGGACGGCATCGGAATCATTGCTGAGACCGCTGCGGGCAACGGATGCGTACTGATTTTGTACGGAAGTTGTGTTGCTGTTCTCACTCATTAGACAGTTCGACCTGGCACGAGGACTCGGAAATAAAAACGAAGTTGCACGACAACGGAAAACACCCTTGGAAACGCGATCACAAACCCGCGACAAACGACTTCAGGCGTGCGAGCTGATCTGGGTTGATGCAGTAGCACACCTTCGGCCCATCGATTTCACCGCGGATCAATCCCGACTGCTTCAGGATTTTTAAGTGCTGCGAGACGGTCGATTGAGCGAGCGGCAAGCAGCTTACGATTTCGCCACACATGCAGGCCTTGCGACCGATCAGCAGCCGCACGATTTGCACGCGGGCCGGATGCGCGATCGCCCACGCCAGCTTGGCGAACTCCTCCGCGGTCGGATCCGCGGTGAGCTCCAAGGACGCTGAATCGCAGCGGTTCTGAGAAGCGGGTAATTGAGTAGTCATTGCATTCCTTATCGCTGATCGTCGATACACGATACGCCGCGTGCGCAGAATCGTCAAGGCGATTCACCAAGTTTTTTAATGAAATCAAAGGTACGGCAAGCCGCCGGACTGGCGGCGCGACGCGACCCGGTGCCTGACGGCACCCGACTCACATTGCCTCGCCAGTGTCGATAGCCCGCGAGGCACCTGTCCCAACAAGCTAATAACTTTCCGGCACCCGCGCTCCATCGATCAACGCATTGAACTCGTCGTCGAGGCTTTGCATCATGCTGTCCTTGTTGCCAGTCCAATGCAGTCGTTCGCCGACGTACGCGTCAATGAAGAACGGCACGAGCAAACCTTCGCCACGTGGTAGTGCTGTGCCGAGACCATGTAGGAACACGGGCACGATTGGGACATCAGAATGGCGGCGGGCGAGGTGGGCGATCCCGCGCTGGAAAGGTTCGCGCTGTTCGGGTTTTCCCCGCGTGCCCTCGGGGAACAGCAATACGATTGCCCCCTGTTTCAACTGGTCACTGATCGGTTCGAGCGGATGTCCGCGACCTCGCTTTGCTTCCCGGTCGATCGGGATGATGCCCAAAATGCGGACCGAAAACCAAGCGAACCAGCGTGTTCGCAGGAAATAATCAGCGGCGGCAACCGGTCGAACGCGATGCAGTTCGCTCATCGGAAACAACGTCATCAGGGCGAACGTGTCGAGATGACTGTTGTGATTGGCGGTTACTAGTAGCGGGCCTGTTTCAACTAAACGTTCTTGCCCACGCACGTTCATGCCCATGATCACCAGCATCACGGGACGGACGACCAACAGAAAAAATAGATACCTCAAAATCGGCTGGGGGCCCTTGGCAACGATCGCGGCAATCGCTTCGGCGTCGACGCAGGAGATTTCGCAGTCGGGGTTATTCTGGTCCGAAACTCGATCTGATTTCTTGGGCTCATCCATAGCAATACCACACAAAATGGAAGAACACGGGCGCGGTAAAAATCAAGCTGTCGATCCGGTCGAGGACGCCGCCATGGCCGGGCAGCATCGAGCCAGTTTCCTTGATACCTAAGTCACGTTCGATGGCAGCGACATTTAAATTTCCCAGCATCCCCGCGATGGCAACGAGGGTCCCCGCGAGCAACGACCTTGGGAGATCGAGCATCGTCATCCAGGGACCGAGCGCAGCGGCAATGATCACGGTGAGGAGCAAACCGCCGCAGAAACCGGCCCACGTGATGCCTGGACTGACCGTCGGTGCGATCTGGCGACGACCGAAAGATCGGCCAACGAAAAACTGCGCCACCTCATTGCACTGGGTCAGCACCAACAACAGCAGCAACAATCCAGGCCCAGCGGATACTGCGGCGTGCGTGCTCGGCCAGACCGGCACCACACGCGGATGCTCGCCCACGGGCATGACGAGCAAAAACGCGGCATGCGACAGAAAGAACACCGTGCCCATCACGCCCCATTGCAGTGTGCCGACGGCGCGCAAGTAACCCCGCATCTCTCCGATCATGACCATGCGCGTTGGCAACCACATGAACAAGTAGATCGGGATGAAGACGATGAACATCCCGTACCACTGGCCGGACACCCAAGCAAACTGGGCAGGAATGGCGGCGTACGCCCAAAACAAAACCCGCCGATCGGACCGACGACTCGGGATCAGCGACAAGTATTCTTTTAACGCGAGAAAACTGACGAAAGCAAAAAACCAAATCGCCGCCATCGGCGAGAGCAGTAGCGTGCCAGCGACCAGTCCCGCGATCACCCACCATGTCCGTACCCGCGCGCGCCCCTGACTGTAGTCGCGATTGGGCCGCAGTCGCACCAAACCAATCGAGACCGCACTGCACAGAGCCAGAATCACGAACACGGCCAACAACACGATGCGTACTTCCATCGTTAGGTGGGCGAACCAGCCATCGGGGTCGACTGCGATCATGGCCGTGGAGATCATGAATTCCTCGGGGTCCAACGGTAGACAGGCGAAATGCGACAGGCGAAATGCAAGCGGATTGGCGGACATTACGTGCAAAGTGCCTCCGCACGGAGTACGATATCGACTAAAATTGAATTTTTGCTAGACTGTATTTGTTTCACTGGCATCGTAGTCAACTTCCAGCGGCGAAGTCGAAACGACGAGTGACGCCGAAAAATTCTCAACCTAGGTCTTGAAAATGAACCGTAACCACCTCGCGATCGCGTTGCTGCTGGCTATCCCCGCCGTGCTAGCACCTGCCAATTTATCGGCCCAGGGCGGGCTTTTTGGGCATCGGGGTGGATCGACCGCCGCCGGTGATGCAATGGAAGGCGCCGGTGACCTGGCGGTTGGACTGGGCCAAGGCTCATTGCTGCGTTCGATGTCGGCGGTCCAACTTCAAAAAGCGCTGCAAGAACGGCTCAAACTCCGTCAGCAATCGCTCGAAGGCTACTACAACAACAAGGCGTTTCGCGAAGCCGAATTGAAAAAGGAGACCGCCGAGGGCGTTGCCAATTACAAAGCCGCCGCAAAGCGTACGACGAACAAGCGTTTGTCAAAATCGCAAATCAATCCGACTACCGGCGAGCTGTACTGGCCCAAACCACTCGACGCCAAAGTACTCGATCCCTACCGCAAGCCGATTGAGGAATCGCTGGCCAAACGCGGCAGCCCCGGCGAAAAGTACGATCGCTTTGACTATCTTCGAGTCTCCAAGATGCTCACATTGATCTCCGAAGCAGTCGATTCGATTAAAGACAAGTTGGATCCTCGGGAGGTTGTTGCCCTCAAAGATTACCTTGCGCAAATCGATTTTGACGCTCGGTTTGACGCTAATGATGAACGGATTGACTACTGATCTCGTCATCCGAAACGGTCACGCCAGATTTGCAAAAATCCGTGATTGAAATTGGTGTCATGGTTGCGGGGCCGCTGGATTTCATCGACGCGCAGGCGGCGCGGATGGCGGTCGAGCAGGCTGACCAGCGTTTGTCGGAATTGTTCGATGAATTTCAGTTTGATTTTTTCGAGATCAAACGCCCTGAAATGACCGGGGGCAGCATCGCGGGCAACGGCCGCGTTGAGCCGAGCGTGTTGCTGCAACAAGCCGTGGAAGAACGCGATTCGCGGCACTGGGATTTCGCGATCATGTTGACTGCGTCCGAACTCGTCGGCCACTATTCATCGTTTTGCTTTGCCGCCCTGAGTCGGCCCCTTGACGCTGCCGTGTTATCGATGTCATTGATCGATCCGATGGCGCTCGGTGTCGAGGCCAATCGGGACGAGCGGGTCGAACGGATTGCGCGTCGACTGAGCCGCTTGATTCTGCACAGCATTGGGCACCTGTGCGGTCTGCCCCAAAGCGATCACCCGAACGATTTGATGTATCACCCACCGCACGCCCGCGCACTGGACTTGATGGCGGGCATGGACGCCGAGAGCGTTCAGTGGCAGCGTGCCGCGTTGGTGGAGATCGCTGACCAGCGATTGGAGGAAGGGGCCGGGCGGAAACTCACCAGACCAGTGTTCGCGTTGCGTGCGGCGTGGATCAATCGCAAAGAAATCTACCGCGCGATCTGGGCGGCGCGACCGTGGGAGTTCCCCAAACGGCTCAGTCGATTGACGATTGCCGCGTTCTCCACGCTGGCCATTTTGTTCATCACCGCCGAAGCCTGGGACTTGGCGTTGGCTCAGGGCGGTGTTCGTCTGCCCGCCCTCTTCGTCGTCTCGCTGCTGGCGACGACATTCTACGTGGTCCTACGGCAGCAACTTCTGGTGCGCCGCGGTACCCGGCGATCCGAGCAGGCAATCGTGACCTCTACTTCAGCCATGGGGATTGTCTTTGTCGGCATGACGACGACTTGGGCAGCGTTGTTTTTAGTGGGTATCGTCCTCTCGCTGTTCTTGTTTCCGGGTGCTTTGATCGCGGGTTGGGCCGCCTCGTCGGTGTCCGGCCCCAGCGAATTGGTTTGGTCCGACCGCCCGCAGATGGCCGTGTTCGCGGCCTCGTTGGGGCTCATGATCGGTGCCCTCGGCGCGAGTTTTGAATCGCAACACTATTTCCGGCATGTTATCTTCGTCGACGAAGAACTCTAAGCCGCCGCTCGTCTCGTGGACTCGCGGTGAACCTTCCCTACCGCAACGCCCTCTCCTGACCTAGGCTACGAGCCTGTCTCCCCCTCTCCCCCTCTCCCCCTCTCCCCCTCTCTTCTCTTTCATGCCGCTCATTCAACCCCGGACACTCAAAGGGTTCCGCGATTACTTGCCCGCCGCAATGATCCCCCGCGAGCGGATCATGGAAACGGCGCGGCAAACGTTTCGCAGTTTCGGCTTCGCACCAATCGACACGCCGACTCTCGAACACTTGGAAATCTTGACGGGCAAGGGCGGTGAGGAGACCGATCGTCAGCTCTACCAGTTTGTTGACGCGGGCAAGCGTCCCGTGGGGATGCGGTTTGACCTGACCGTGCCGCTGGCGCGGTTCGCGGCCCAGCACATCGGGCAACTGGGGACGCCGTTCAAACGCTACCAAATTGCCCCGGTGTGGCGTGGCGAGAATCCGCAAGCCGGCCGGTATCGTGAGTTTTATCAGTGCGATTTCGACACGATCGGGACGGAGTCCGTCCTCGCGGACATCGAAGCGGTCACGGTCATCGATTCGCTCCTGCGCGCGATCGGCATTGATGCCTTCACGATCAGCATCAACAACCGGGCGATTCTGAGCGGGCTGCTCGAGTCGCTCGGGCTGGCCGACAAAACAACGCCGATCCTCCGCAGTCTCGACAAACTCGGCAAGATCGGTCGCGACGCCACGGCAGCGGAGATGATGACATCGGCGGGCATCACAACGGCGCAGGCCGATCAGGTGCTTCGGCTCGCCGAGTGCGATGGTGCCGCCGACGACGTGTTTGCCAAATTGCCGGCGATCATCGGTGACAACAAAACCGCCAATGATGGCACGGCGCGACTGCGAGACATCTACGATGGAGCCATCGCGTCGGGCGTCTCGCCGGATCGCATGAAGATCGATGTTTCGATCGCCCGGGGGCTGGACTACTACACCGGTGTGATTTTCGAAACGACGCTCGACGAATTGCCATCGATCGGCAGCGTGTGCAGCGGCGGACGGTACGACAATTTGGCGGGACTGTATACGAAAGAGCACCTGCCGGGGATCGGTGCGTCGCTCGGACTCGACCGCCTGCTCGCGGCCCTCGAGACGCTGCAGCGATTGTCGTCGACGAGTAAACCCTGCCCCGTTTTCATTGCGTACTTCGACAAGGATTACCGCGACGATTACTTGCGACTGGCCACGAACCTTCGCCGTGCAGGGATCGGCACGGAGGTCTATCCCGAGCCTCGGAAACTGAAGGCGCAGCTCAAGTACGCCGATTCGCACGGGTTCGCCTACGCCATCATTGCCGGTGGGAATGAATGGACGGATGGAAAAGTGCAAATCAAGAGACTCGCGGAGAAGTCAGCCGAAGACGTCGAGTACGCTCACGATGCACCCGAGAAACTGATTGCGAAATTGAACGCAACATCGTCGCCAGACGGCTAATTCACGCCGGGGTCGAACCCGACGTCCTCATCGGGCATCGAGAGATCGGGACGCAGTTCCTGAAGAATCGCGTGGCCGCAGCGATGGACGAGCTTTTCCCAAACGTCATCGGGGCACTCGAAAATCGAATCAGCCTCGGCGGGCGTGACTAGCCAACCTCCCGCATCGAGTTCGTGCTCGAGTTGCCCAGCTCCCCAACCTGCATAGCCAACAATGAATTTCAGCCGCGCGTCATCACGCCGGAGGAGGATTCGCAGGTGATCCTCGTCCGCCGTCATCCACGCGGGTACGTCAGTCCATTGAATTGACAGCGACCCCCACGCTTCGGCCGGATGATCGTGCAACGTCATCTTGGCACCGGCGGGATCCTGGGGTGTTGAGTCATCGACGTCGACGGCATTTATGTCGCCACAAGGTTCACCGATACCAGCAACCTCGTGCAGCGCCAATAGCGGACCTTCGACGGGTCCGCCGAGGTAGATGAGATCCCGCAGCGGAGACGTTGAGCCGTCGGCTGACGAGGGCTTGGCTGCATCGCCGCCGTGCGGCGGCTTCACGGGATTCGATTGCCATGACGGGCTGGACATCTCCACCACTTCGCTAAAACGCTTCGAAGTGCTGCGGTTGATCACGACGCCAAACGCACCCTCATGGGTATGTCGGACCACGAACACAACGGCGCGAAAAAAATGCCCGCCGGTGAGGTACGGCGATGCGATGAGGAAACAGCCGGTGCAATTCTGCGTTGTCGATGTCATCGATAATTCTTTCCGCTACCGAGTCACACTACGGGGTGGTCGCCTATCCAATCGTCACGCCACAAACAGCCAGCCCAAGACAATCCGACGCCGAAACCAACCAACATGTTCGTTTCGGGGCCGCTCAGTTCGCCACGGCGACGCAGCCGGTCAATCAGGATTGGTAAAGTACACGATACCGTGTTACCAACATCCGCCAAGTCGATCGGTAGCCTTTCTTCGGAAACATTCATCCGCAAGCGGAGTTGATCGAGCATTTTCCACGTCGCCTGATGCATCAGATAGCGGTGTATATCGGCGTCAGTTAGCGAGTTGGCTTGCAGAATTTCGTCGACCAGTCGCGGAATGGCTTCGACGGTGAACCCGATCAAACTCGGCCCATCCATGTACAGACGGCTCTTCCAACGCTTGCGGTGCCGCGGGCGAATGGCATCCGTCTCCGGCCGTGCGCCGCCATCGCCAACGATCAGCATGTCGGCGCCACTGCCGTCACTGCCGAACTGAAACCCCCACAAACCAGGGGTGTCACCGGCGGTCAACAAGGTGGCCGCGGCCGCGTCACCGAAGATCGTACGTAGGCTACGGTCGTCCGCGTCGATGTATTTGCTGTAGGTTTCCGCCGTCAGCAACAACACGCGCCGCGCCAAGCCGCTCTGCATCAATCCGTCGGCCATCGCCAAGCCGTACACAAATCCACTGCAGCCCAGATTGAAATCGACGGCGCCGCAGCGGGTCGACAGCCCCAACCGGTCCTGCAACAAGCACGCGGTCGTCGGCAGGGGATAGTCGGGCGTTTGGGTACAGAGCAACACAAAGTCAATGCTCGCCGGATCGATCGACTCGCGCTCGAACAAATCCGTCGCGGCAGCGACAGCCAGGTCCGCGGCGGTGACATCCGGATCGGCAATGTGTCGTTGGTGAATCCCCGTTTTTTCCGCAATCACATCCAGATCCCAATTCGGGAACTGCGATTTGAGACTTTCGTTGTCTTCTACCCGGGGCGGCAAATGCACGGCAATGGGGCCAATTTGAGCGTATGGCACGTGAGTCTTCAGCAGACGGGGAATCGGAATGGGTGAGCAACGCAAAGCCAGTCAACGCACTCAGGCAGTCGCCCCCCAAGCGTAGCAGCACGCCCGCCGGGGTGGAAGCAAGGTTTCTCGCTTCCGGTTGCATCAAAACGAAATGTGCGAACGGATCGAGCCTGAGCCAGAACCGCCTGGTTTGCTCGGGATTTGGTTTTCTAAGTCGCAAATTGGCGGTTTGCTTCCGACTGGATTCACCACGGAGTTTTCACGCGGAAAGCAAAAAATCAGTCTTCGAAACGCACGATCGGGTAGGATAAACTGTCGTCATTCATCGAACTCGAGGATTTCAATGGCAAGCGTCGTTTCCAATCTCACCCACGTCTTATCGCCGCCGAGCACGACGTCTCCGCTCAACGTGGTCCGACATCGTTTCACCGTCGAACAGTATCATGAAATGATCGAGCGGGGGATTTTCGCCGAAGATGAACCGATTGAATTGATCCGTGGGGAAATCGTCAAAAAGATGCCAAACGGAAATTCACACGCCGCATGCGTGAAGCGTCTTAATCGACTGCTCAGCAGCATGCTTTCCGAAGAACTCTTAGTCAGCGTTCAAGACCCAATCTGCGTTGGCGACAGCGAACCGGAACCGGATGTCGCGATCCTCGAATATCGCGACGACTTGTACGCGTCACGTCGGCCAATTGCCGACGACGTGCGATTGTTGATCGAAGTATCGGAGACTTCGCTCGGTTACGATCGCGATATCAAAGGTCCCATTTATGCAGAAGCCGGCATTCGTGAATATTGGCTCGTCAACTTGACCAACGCGACCATCGAAGTCTATCGCGACCCGCAGTCGGACGGGCGATTTGCAACCGTCACCACCGCGCGTCGAGAGGATCGCCTATCCCCGCTCGCGATCACCGATTGGGTCCTGTCGGTCGATGAGATTCTCGGCCAGGACTAGCGGGCGGTCGATTGAATCGTTTTTACGAAATTAGTGAGTAAATCATAACCCGACGCGTAAGCGAGGGATGCAACCTGGTCCCTCGCTTACGCGTCGGGTTACGAAATCGACAGCCCGCTAGCGACCACCTGGGTGCTCGCGTGCCGATCCAGACCGCTCGACAGAACCGGGGGCGTTCGCGACGATATGCGGCTTCCTCGATTCTTGAAAGCGATTCATGATTGACCGAATTCTCGTCACCGGCGGCGCCGGGTTTCTCGGTTCGCACCTCTGCGAGCGGCTCGTCGACGAAGGCCACGACGTCATTTGCCTGGACAATTTTTTCACCAGTCAAAAAAGCAACGTCGCCCATCTGCTCGGTCGCCCCAATTTCGAGCTGCTCCGCCACGACATCACGCTGCCGATCCACCTCGAAGTCGACAAGATTTATAATCTGGCTTGCCCCGCCGCTCCGGGCCACTACCAGTACAACCCGATCAAGACGATCAAGACCAGCGTGCTCGGCTCGATCAATATGCTCGGCGTCGCGAAACGCTGCGGCGCCCGGATCTTGCAGGCCAGCACCAGCGAAGTTTACGGCGATCCGGAAGAACATCCGCAAACGGAGTCCTATCGCGGCAACGTCAACCCGATCGGCATCCGAGCCTGTTACGACGAAGGCAAACGCGTGGCCGAAACGCTGTTCATGGACTACCACCGCAGCAATCGCGTCGATACGCGGATCGTGCGGATTTTCAATACCTACGGCCCACGGATGCACCCCTACGACGGCCGCGTCGTATCAAACTTCATCCGCCAAGCACTCGCCGGCGAAGACATCACGCTATTCGGCGACGGATCACAAACGCGTTCGTTCTGCTATCGCGACGATCTCGTCGAAGCCATTATCCGGATGATGGAGCAGGATGACTTCATCGGCCCCGTCAACATCGGCAACCCCGACGAATTCACGATTCGTGAATTGGCCGAAAAAGTGATCGCGATCCTGGGTTCACCGAGCAAACTGGTACTCGCCCCGCTGCCCGAAGACGACCCCACCCGCCGCCGGCCCGACATCACGCTGGCCAAGGAAAAACTCGGCTGGGAACCCACCGTCAAACTTGACGACGGCCTGAAACAAACGATCGATTGGTTTCAAACGATCAACCTCAGCGACTATCGGCCGCCGACACCAAACTATTCTTAGCACCGCATGTCGAAACGATTCGAACCGGCGATCGGTTGTCTTGCACTGGTAGCCTGCAGTCGTTGCCAAAGAAGAGCATCCCGCGAGCCTCGGCCTCGAATCGCACGACTGACATGAAAGCTGGGGCGGATGTGGCAAAACGATCGCGAGTTGGTTCGCTGGCAGAACTCACGACGGGCGGAGCCGTCGGTCGACAATTGTAGCCAGACGGCTCCGTCCGTCTGAGCTGATACGCGCCGGTTCCTCACGACGGGCGGAGCCGTCGGTCGACAATGGGTGGCGATAGGTTTCTGCCTCTCTCGATGCGTCGAACCCAGTTTCCGCAAGCGTGTTGGCAGGCGATTTCATTCGCTGCGTCTTCGTGACCGCAGTGGTCTGTGGCGGTGCTCGCCCATGGGTTCGGAATTACTGGAAAACGAAAGTCTTGGCGACTTCCGCTACGGGCAGATTCGTCAGTAAGAAAATCGACGTCCCTCAGAATCAAGAAATTGGGTAATCCGCACACCCAAATCACGGTAATAATTAATAATGGGGACAGAGCATTCTGCCCGGGTATTGACGATGGCCAGATGACGTTTCTGGTTTTGACAGTCTTTCCGGAAATGCGTGGTGATGTGATGGCTCGAATGGCCCGAAGTGAGATTTTTGACCCCGATGAAGTGGCGATTGCGCATATCTTTAATCGGGTCTGTCGACGTTGTTTCTTGATGGGAGAGGATCCTCTGACAGGAAAAAACTTCGACCATCGCAAAGTCTGGATTGAACAATACTTGCGTGAATTTGCTGCGGCGTTTTCGGTCGATTTGCTGGGGTTCGCCTTAATGAGCAATCACTTCCACTTGATTCTGCGGTCCAGACCCGATGTGGCCGCCACCTGGAGCGATGACGAAGTCGCCAGGCGATGGCTGATGCTGTGTCCGCATCGTCGAAAGGCAGCGATTCCCGGTGAGCGATCGCGGGTCCGTTTTCCCCGTGTTTGAGCGACTTTGATTTGCTAGCATGTCGCGATCGACCTTTCCACCCTGTGGCGGGGTGTTCAGCGGATGGTGATAGCCGACAATGTGGCTTTTAC
>JBDNIG010000418.1:0-14518 GCA_041688415.1 Rhodopirellula sp.
GCTTTCCGCTTCGGTTGGTGTCATTCCGCACCCTCGTGCGTGGTGTCAATGATCTTCGAGAAGGTGAGGATGTTTGCTTTCATCGTTTCAAGCCTGCGCTACCGTGGTGGAACCGCGTTGGCGGATTGCTGTATCAACTATTTGCTCAAACCGGCCCGCGACCTGCTGTTCAAAGTCGGCTTCGATTTGAAACACTTCGGTGAACTCGGCAAAGGCCCAGCGTCCGTAGGTGCCCAAGTTGTTGACGCCTGGTATCCAAAACGTCTCCATCGTGTTGGCTTTCTCGCGGGCGTCTTCACCGCGATAGCCTTTGATCTCGACAACCAAGTGTAGGTAGTCAGGTGATCCATCGTCGCGAGGCGGGTGACCGTCATCGACGAGGACGATGAAATCGGGACGATACCGTCGGGCTTCACCCATGAAGCGGTAAGGTACTTCCAAGCCGAGGCCGTGGTTCTTGACGTAGCCCTTGACCGATGGGTGTGCCTCGGCGACTCGGCAGAACTCGGCTTCCCAGTCACTGTCCAGTACAACCCAATTGACGTGACAATGATTGACGCTGGTTTGGTAGCGATCTGTCTTGGATGTGGTGAAGTTGACGAAACGCGTGCTGCCGGTGGGGTTGAACGCGTCGAGCATCGCTTTGACTTTCGACTCGCCGGAGTGATGTTTAACAATCCCGGCTGATATTTTCTTGCACGCTTGATCGGCCAGAGCTTGGTAGCGAAGTTGAGCTGGCTTGGTGCCTCCCTCAAACTTCGCATATTCTTTGAGCCACTTTCGCGCGACACGCTTGAGCTGACCAAACAGTTCGTACCGAGGCGTGTCGCCTGCGTCCCGCCATTCCTTCTCAACTAGCCGTTGCGTTAGACAAAAGAGGATGGTGCTTTCGCGGATGTCGTCGAGGTGCTGGACGTTCAGATTCGCCACCTCGCCGATGATGCCCGAGTTCAGCGTTTCGGTGGCGCCGACCATCGTCGGCGTTACCACCATCCGCGAGTTGTCGTCGAAATCCGCTTGGATGTTTTCGTTGGGCAGCTCGACTCGATATCCGCTGATGCGTGGAAACCGAATTTCCAGTTCGTCTCGGTCCGGCCGGACGGCTTTAA
Source organism: Rhodopirellula sp. (assembly GCA_041688415.1). Taxonomy (GTDB): domain Bacteria; phylum Planctomycetota; class Planctomycetia; order Pirellulales; family Pirellulaceae; genus Rhodopirellula. The sequence goes on from JBDNIG010000418.1 coordinate 1,110, forward strand.
CCTGGATGGTTTCGCGTGGTTTCTGAGGTGGTGCGACGACGGGTTTCGCGTTGAAGTCGAATGGAATGCCCAGCACGTCGGCGTATTCCACGTCGAACTTGCCGTCCGAATTCAGGTCGTAGCTCTGACGTCGTAGTGCTCGACCGATGACTTGCTCGCACAGCAGTTGGGTGGTGAAGCCGCGAACGCCCAGAACGTGGGTGACGGTGTTGGCGTCCCAACCCTCGGTCAGCATCGAGACCGAAACCACGCACCGGATGGATTCACCGAGGCGGCCCTTCTTGCCGACTGTGTTCATGACCTCGCGGAGTAATTCCTCTTCGCTGATGTTGTCAGCTTTCTGACGGTCGCCAGTACGTTGGATGATCTCTTTACGAAATTGCTCGATCGCGTCGGCGTTGAAGGCACGGAAGTCTTTGTGAAGCCCCTCGCCGGATTCCAATTGCTGGCTGTCGATCAACAGCGTTCGTGGTTGGTCATACGGCTCGTGATTGTCTGGATCGAAGTTGCGGAACAGTGGCAGTCGACCGGGGATCGGTGTCGCCGTACCGTCTTCGTTCGCCCGGTCGTATCCGGCGATGTAGTCGTAGACCAGCTTTGACGATGCCGTGTTATTGCAGACCACGATGAAGCATGGAGGGACGTCGATACCGCCTTCTCCCCATAGTGCAAACGTTTTCGCGTAGTGGCCGTACAAGGCGTCCAGTGCGGTTTCAAGAGGGGTGGGAATCTTTCCTGGATCAAGGTCAACCGCTTTGCTGCGCCCGGTTTTGGGCATGTCACTGCGGATGTGCTCCCACAGGTTCCGGTACATCGGCATCTCATCCTTGCCGCCCGGTAAGTTGTCCGCGATGGGCACGCGGGGCAGTTTGACGATGCCACACTCGATGGCGTCCATCAGCGAAAAATCGCTCATCGTCCACGGGAACAATGTGCCTTCGGCGTATCCGCTGCCGCGCAGGAAGAATGGTGTCGCGGACAAGTCCATGACGCGACTGACGCCGAGCGTGCGATCGACCGCTTCGATGCCTGAGATCCAAAGTCGAGCGGCCTCGTTGTTGTCCTTGGCCTCGTCTTTCTCTTCTTTGTCCTTAAGGTCCGACTCCTCGGATTCCTCGACAGGCTTCTCGCGGTAACAGTGATGGGCATCGTCATTGATCACCATGATGTTCCGCATGCCCATGAGGCCAGGCATGACCCGTTTGATCATCTGGCCTTCGGTTTCCGTCGTGTTCAACTCGGGGCCGCGACCTTGCAGCAACGCGCGGCCGCCGCTGGATAGGTCCAAAGTGTTGCGTAGTTTGAAGGCGTGGTAGTTGGTGATGACCATCTTGGCTTGCTGCAAGTCCTGCATCATGTCGGCCGGCACCAATTCCCGTGATTTGTAGTAGCTGTAGGGGTCGTTGGGCTGCAAAACTTTCAAACGATCCTTGATCGTGATCCCCGGTGCGATGACCAGGAATCCACTGGTGAATCGGCTGCTTGATTTGCGTCGCACCCAATTGATGGTTTGCCACGCGATCAACATCGCCATGACGGTCGTCTTGCCCGCGCCAGTAGCCAATTTGCAAGCAAGCCGCGAGAGTCCGGGATTGGCTGCTTCGTTGGCCGAGTAGAACACGAAAGCATAGGAACCGAGGGGGCAATCAACAACCAGGGAGAGCCGCTCGTGCGACCCAGACAATGGGTTGAAGAAGGCCGAACGAACTGAAAGGGTAAACGGTGCCACAACAGGAGCGCCGACCGGTCGCATGTCAGCGGTCCACTGGCCGAACGAACTGAAAGGGTCGTTGAAACCGCGAGGTTTTCCGCAGTCCTCCAGGCGCGGGCGAATGCATTTGGACGAAGACAAACACTCTGGCCTGTGCCAGCGAACGCGAATCGGTAAAATCGTTTGCTATGAGCACGCAAGCCCTTCCCGCCGCCCAGTTTGATCTCAACCAACCGTTCGCGCCATCGGGGGATCAGCCCGCCGCGATTGAGAAATTGACCGCCGGTTTTCTCGCTGGGAAACCTGCCCAAACGCTGCTCGGGGCGACGGGTACCGGCAAGACCTACACGATGGCCAACGTGATCGCGAACTTGGGCCGCCCGGCACTGATCCTCAGCCACAACAAAACGCTCGCGGCACAACTCTACGGCGAATTCAAAGAGTTCTTCCCCAATAACGCGGTTCACTATTTCGTTAGCTATTACGACTACTACCAACCCGAAGCCTACATCCCACAGCGGGACGTTTACATCGAGAAGGACTCGTCGATCAACGAAGAGATCGACCGCTTGCGATTGGCCACGACGAGCTCCCTGGTCAGCCGCCGCGATGTGGTCATCGTGGCCTCGGTCAGCAGCATCTATGGGCTCGGCTCACCGAAGGATTACAAGGAACTCGTCATCGACATTCATCGCGGCGAGCAAACCCGCCGCGATCATCTGCTGCTCAAACTCGTCGACGTGCAGTACGACCGCAACGACTTCGCGTTTGAACGCGGCAAGTTCCGCGTCCGAGGCGATTCCATCGAGATCTGGCCGACGTACGAAGAGTTCGCGTTTCGCATCGAAATGTGGGGCGACGAGATCGAGCGCATCTCGCTGATCAAACCGCTCTCGGGCGAGACCATCCGCACGGTCGACGATCTCTATATCTACCCGGCCAAACACTTCGTGATGCCCGAAGACCGCATCCAAGCCGCGCTGAAAAGTCTGCGCGAAGAACTCGCCGAACAGCTCGAAGTTTTTCAAAGTCGCGGCAAACTGCTCGAAGCCCAACGGTTGTCCGCGCGTACGAAGTTTGACTTGGAGATGCTCGCCGAAGTCGGCCACTGCCCGGGCATCGAAAACTACTCGCGTCCGCTCTCGGGCAAGGCCCCCGGGTCGACCCCGGACACGCTCTACGATTTCTTTCCCGAGGACATGGTCACGTTCGTGGACGAATCTCACGTCACCGTGCCGCAGGTCCGCGCGATGTACGCGGGCGATCGCAGTCGCAAAACGACCTTGGTGGAACACGGATTTCGCTTGCCGAGTGCCCTCGACAATCGGCCGCTGAAATTTGATGAGTGGGTGCAGCGGACGGGGCAGATTTGTTTCGTCAGCGCCACACCGAGCAACTACGAGCTCGAGCGGACCGGCGGCGAAGTCATCGAACAGATCATTCGTCCGACGGGATTGCTCGACCCGATCGTCGAAGTCGTTTCGGCACGCGGCCAAGTCAGTCACTTGCTCGACGAGGTGCGTCTGCGCGCGGCGCGCAACGAACGCGTGCTCGTGACGGCGCTGACCAAACGATTGGCCGAAGACCTGTCGAACTATTTCCAAGAGCAAGCCGTGCGGTGCCGGTGGTTGCACAGCGAGTTGAACGCATTCGAACGTGTCGATTTGCTGCAGGAACTACGCACCGGGCAATTCGATTGCCTCGTCGGCGTGAACCTGTTGCGCGAAGGCCTCGACCTTCCCGAAGTTTCATTGGTCGCGATTCTCGACGCTGATAAAGAGGGGTTCTTGCGGAGCGAAACGAGTTTGATTCAAACGATCGGCCGCGCCGCCCGGAACGCCAACTCGCGAGTGTTCTTGTATGCTGACAAGATGACCAATTCGATGCAGATGGCGATCGATGAAACCGAGCGTCGCCGCGTCATCCAACAGGCCTACAATGAAAAGCATGGCATCATCCCCAAAACCATTTTTAAATCCGTCCGGGCGGGAATCGAATCCGACGCGGCCAAACATCGCGCCGCCGAGCGTGAGGCGACGGCCGAGAGCGCGATCACGTACATCACGCTGGAGTATGTCGAGACGCTCGAGCGAGAGATGATGTCCGCGGCCGAGGATCTCGAGTTCGAACGCGCCGCGCGGCTCCGCGACCGGGTCGGCCAGCTCCGCGAACACATCGGCAAACCGATATCGGAAATCGAGGTGCCCGAAAAGAGTGATAGCTCCGGTGGCCGCGGAAAAGGCCGACGTGCGGGCAAAAAGCAAAAGGGCATCAACCCCTCGCGAGCCAAAATCCCGCGACCTAAACGTGGCTAATCAAAGATCTCAGCAACATTAAGCTCCAGCCCGTTCAAAATCGATTCTCCCGAGATCGATTGATTGACGTTGAACAGGACGGGTGGCGTTTGTTCACGATGGACGGTCACGGTGCGGAAGTGCGGATCGACGATCCACACGAGCTTGACTCCCGCGTCCAAATAGACGCCGACCTTTTCGGCGATCTCGGCTTGCTGATCCGAAGGGGAGAGGATCTCGATCGCCAAAATGGGAGCTCCATCAATCATCGTCGTCACATTGGATTGTGATGCGATTGTTTCCAAAGAAAAGTACGCGACGTCAATGCCGACATTGGTGTCCGGATTTCGGTGGAGAATGCACCCGACTTCGCCGGAGTAAACCGCGCCGGTCGGTTCCGTTTGGTTCGCTACCCAATTTCCAATCAGTCGGGCCAAGTTAGCTTCCGCTTTCGCGTGAAATCGATTTCGTCTGGTCATTGGACGCTCTCTGACTTCACCACGGATGAGCTCTCGGTCCATATCGTCCCGCGGGATCAATAGAAATTGATCCAGCGTGACGAGGTCCGGTGGTGAGACAATGCTCATGATGATCTCGCGGGAGGGGATGACTTGGGAACAGGAAGGATTGCGGGCTATCGATTTAATCGTTTTTACGAAATTAGCGTGTCAATCATAACCCGACGCGTAAGCGAGAGATGCAACCTGGTCCCTCGCTTACGCGTCGGGTTACTAAATCGACAGCCCGCTTGGGCCGCTCCAGTCTATCGGAATAGAGATACAACTACAAATTTTAAAACGTGGCATAGGCTTACTCTTTTCTCAGCATCGCGATCAGTTCGTCGTTGTTGAGTTTCGCCGCGGCCGCGGTGCCTTCCATGACGCCGGCGACCAAGTCACGTTTGGTCTCATGGAGAGCCAATATTTCTTCTTCGATCGTACCGCGAGCGATGATCCGGTACACCATCACCGGTTTGTCTTGGCCGATCCGGTGGGCGCGGTCGGTCGCTTGGTCTTCCACCGCTGGATTCCACCACGGATCCATGTGGATGACGTAATCCGCGGCGGTTAAATTCAGCCCCGTGCCACCGGCTTTGAGCGAGATCAGAAAGACGTCGGCGGACCCGTTTTGGAACGCATCGACGCGATCTTGACGGGCCTGGGCCGGTGTCGATCCGTCGAGATACTCGTACGTGAATCCGGATTCCTCGAGTTCGCTGCGGATCAAGGCTAGATGCTGCGTGAACTGGCTGAAGATCAATGCGCGGTGGCCCTCTTCTTTGAGGTTGCTGAGCGTTTCACGAAGCTGTTTCAGCTTGGCCGCCTCGCCCGTGTACGAAGCATTGGCGAGCTTGGGATGGCAACTGATCTGGCGCAGCCGTGTCAGTAACGCCAGGATGCGGAACCGTTGATCTTGAGTCGTCACGGTGGCTTCCAACTGGTCGACTTCGCCGATCGCTTCGAGTCGCACACGTTCGTATTCCGCCCGTTCTTCTTGCGACAAATCCACGTACAGATTCATCTCCGTTCGTGGCGGCAGATCCTTGAGGACTTCGGACTTCTTTCGTCGCAGCACAAAGGGTTTGAGCCGGTCGGCCAGTCCCAGACGTGCCGCTTCGTCGTTGTTCTTTTCAATCGGTAGCGCGAATCGTTTGCGGAACTGTTCCCAACCGCCGAACACCCCGGGCGAGACGACGTGGAACAAACTCCATAATTCACCGAGATGATTTTCCACGGGTGTGCCCGTTAGCGCCACCGTCCACGCCGCCGGGATCTCAGCAATCGCTTTCGACGTTTTACTGCGACTGTTCTTGATCGCCTGGGCTTCATCGAGAACCATTGTTCCCCACTCGACGCCAGCGAGTGCCTGTTGGTCGCGCAGTGCCACACCGTAGCTGCAGACAACGATGTCACCCGGGCCGACTTGGGTGAGGAACTCGGCGCGATCGGTTTCACGATACAGGTGCACGGCCAGTCCCGGCGTGAATCGCTCGGTCTCGCGCACCCAGTTGAACCCCACGCTTGTCGGGGCGATCACCAAAGCCGGACCCTCCTCTTTTCGATCAAGCAGAACAGCGAGTGTTTGGAGTGTCTTGCCCAAACCCATGTCGTCAGCGAGTACACCGCCGACGCCCCACTCGGCGAGTCGTCGCAACCACCGATAACCTTCGACTTGATAGTCACGTAGTTCGGCATCGAGCCCTTCCGGGAGTTTGGGGTCGAGCGATTCGGCGCGGGCGAGTCGGTCGAGACACTGCTGCCACGCCTTGACGGCTTTGAACTCAATTTCGCCGTCTTCGAGGAAGTCACGGATCGCCGGTGCTGCCGTGGCGTCAAGTTTCATCGTCTTGCGATCGGCATGGGTCGCATCTCGCAGTCGTCGCAGCCGCCGTCGTAGCTTCTCGCCGATCCGTGCCCACTGGCCATCCTTGAGCCGAATGAAATCGCCATGGATGGCATTGGCATCCTCCGCCGACAGGTTCTCCAACAGCTCCCCGAGATCGAGTTTGCGACCGCCCACTTCACACTGCCCCGAGATCCCAAACCAATCTCGTTTGCGGTTGATCTCGACGCGCACGTTTTGGCTGGAAATGCTCCCGAGTACCGAGACCGGCTTTTCGCTGTTGCGATCCCACAGGACTTCGGGCGTCGGCATGTCCGCAAAATCGATATCGGCCACGCCCGTGTTTTCCTCGTCGGTGGACCACGATTGCAATCGTTCGATCAAGTTCAGTGAGTCACCGAAGTCGGTGATGTGGGCAGCGAACCGTTCGCTGGCGAGCGATTCCTCGGACTCGAAGAAACGAAAACCGAGCGTCTCGGCTAACCATTCCGATTGCCGAATTTCGCGAGCAATATCACGCCGCATCTGAACGGACTTGCCTTCTTGATTGTCAATGGTGATCGCCGGTGGGCTGCCGGGATGGCGAATCCGACCCTCAGCGTCACGAATTCGCAGCGCCACATCGAGGGCTCCGTCGGCGTTGCTTCGCAACAGGACAACGGGCTGCGTGGGCACATCGACGATCGGTCCCAGCAATTCCTCGGGCAACCGAATCGTGAACCGGGATTGCAAGTGCTGGAGTCGCTTGACGAGTTCCTCGCCATGTTCAGCGGCAACGCCAGGGAACCGCAGTAGCATCAGCAGCAACGGTACTTCCGAAGGGTCAGCCTCGACCAGCGAAATCAGTTGTCGGTCGGGGTCGAAACGCAGTACTGAGCCTTCACCTGTGCTGGCGACTTGAATTTTGCGATCCACCGCAACGCTACGTTGCCGGTCGCGGAAGTGCGAGATAAGGGTGTCTCGGTGGGCCTGTTTCCTCTCTGCACCGTCCGATCCGAGGAGGGCAACGAGCATGTAGTGATCATCGACGAGCACCAATTCGAACTCGAAATCATCACGCCGTACGGTGACGGGATCCTTGTCGAAGAAGACGTTAGGCGCATCGATCAGGGTCTGCAGAGCGGCGAATTGATCAAGCCCCCATTCATTGCGGTAGCTGTAATAACTCTCCTGCATCCGGACGTGATCGAAAACGCGGCGGTCCTGAGCGCTTCGCTGCAGATCCGGTTCGTACATGGCCGTCCCGAGTTTGATACGTCGACCCTTGGTGTAGCCGCTACCGCGTTTTTTGGGCTGTTGGCTGATCGGATAGACCTCGATACTGTCCGGCTCCAGATCGACTCGCCACGCTAAGCGGTTATCGGTCGATGTTTCTCGTGTGGCGAGCGTATCGGCTTGGACCAACGATCGCTCTCCGAGATCACTGACCTGCAGCAACGCAGTATCAAACTCATAAAAGATTCTCGCAGTCGCGTCCGCTTGGAAGCGATCGTACGTGGGTTTGCCCCGTGAAAACCGTTCCGCACAGACGCGTTTTGAGAGCGTGGAGGTTTCATCGAAAAGTTCGTCAGACAAATACTCGACAAAGCCCACCGCATGAGCGCAGGGGATCTCGCCTTTGGAAACTGGGCAACCGCAGGCGGCGGGAGGATCCTCCAAAAACATTCGCGCAAACACCGGATAAACGTGATCCGCAGTACGGCAGATCCCGTGAATTTCGCCGCTTTGAAAAACCTCCGCGACGTCATAGTCAAACCCATGATCCGTTTCGTGAAGTTCGCCGGGTGCCGTGTCGTAGAGAACTTCAAATCTTTCCGCCCACTGCTCGGCCAGTGTTAGGCTTTCCTCGTCATCCACTTCAACCAGTGCGGCCTGGGTCATCGCCTCGAACTCGCTCGTCGACACCCGCACGCCGAGGTTTTCGAGCACTCTCTTCATCCGTCCGGGGTTGCCACCCATCAGCGACGAGAGTTCTGACAATCGTTGGGAAAGTCCAGATCCATTGCGTTGAGACATCAGTCACATCCTTGAAAAATTCAGTTGGTGGTCAATTCGATACGCTTAAATCCAGCCGATCAGGCGAATGGCGGCGATGGCGGTGAAGCCCAGTAAGATAAGATTAAACCATTTTTTCGACACCCGTCCAACTAGCCAACGTCCGGCCAGCATCCTCAGCGGAATCGCTGGAGCCAAAACCGCCCCAACCAGCAGCGTCGCACCGGAAAATCAGAGCCAAGTGAAAACTCAGTGGTAGTTTGAGCACGTTCAACACAAGAAACAGCTGCGCGCTCGCCCCGATCAATTGACAACGTCAGAACGCTGTCCGTCGTTGCGGTTGAAACCTAGTCGACATCCGACGCGTCATTCTGGTATAATACGGTTCCCGCCGACGGAGCCCCCGTCAACCTTCCCGCCCGCGATCATGACAGATGACAGGAATTCGTGATGCGATCCCACCTATGTTTAACTGCCGCGTTGTTGCTCGGACTTACGAGGCCGGCCTTTGGCGAACCCAATAACACGCCGCCTGCCGAAAAAGTCTCGTTTGAGCACGATGTCCGCCCGATCCTCAAAGCCAATTGTCTGCCTTGTCATGGCGAGGGAGAAGATCTCGAGGGCGGTTTGGACCTTCGCTTACAGAAATTCATCCTGGAGGGGGGTGACAGCGGCCCGGCAGTGGTTGCTAGCAAGCCGGACGAAAGCAGTTTGGTCGAACGGACCGCCGCCGAAGACATGCCGCCGGGCGACGTGAAGTTGACCTCGCAAGAGCAGCAGGTGCTCCGCAACTGGGTCGAGTCCGGTGCAACGACACTGCGACCCGAACCCGATTCCATTCCCGATGGCGTGTACGTGCCCCCGGAAGAACGTGAGTTTTGGTCGTTCTCGCCGATTCAGAATCCAGCAGTCCCCGAAGTCGCCGCGAAGGATCGAGTTCGCAATCCGATCGACGCCTTCCTGCTGCGTCGCCTGGAGCAAGAACAGCTTGGCTTTTCACTCGATGCCGATCGCCCGACCTTCATTCGCCGCGCCACGCTTGATTTGACGGGATTGCCACCCACGCAACAAGAAGTCCAAGATTTTGTCGCCGATCAAGATCCCGACGCCGTGGAGAACGTGATCGATCGACTGCTCGATTCCCCAGAATATGGCGAACGGTGGGGACGACACTGGTTGGACGTTGTCGGCTATGCGGATTCCGAAGGATACACAATCGACGATCCTGTTCGCCCGCACGCCTACCACTACCGTGACTACGTCATTCGGGCCATGAATGAGGACATGCCGTTCGATCGTTTTATCCGTGAGCAGTTGGCTGGCGATGAAATGATCGGCTATCCCAAGAAGAACCTGACGCCCGACGAGACCGCGAAATTGATCGCGACCGGTTTCTTGCGAATGGTTCCCGACGGGTCAGGGAAAGTCAGCGGTGAGGAGTTGCCTCTGGCTGAAAACCAAGTCATGGCGGACGCGCTGCATGTGGTCGGTAGCTCATTGCTGGGCCTCACGCTGAGTTGTGCCCAGTGTCACAACCATCGCTACGATCCCATTCCGCATGCGGAGTATTTTCAGATTCGAGCGATCTTAGAACCTGCCTATGACTGGAAGAACTGGCGGAAACCACGGGCCAGGTTGGTGTCGCTGTACAACGATGATGATCGCAAGGCGGCCGCGGAAATCGAAGTCGAAGCCAAAACGATCGATGCCGAATACAAAAAACGAGCCGACGAACTCGTGGCCGAATGCTTGGAGGATCAACTCGAAATCCATGTCCCCGAGGAACTGCGAGATACGTTGCGGACCGCGTACCAAACCCCGGTGGCGAAGCGGACCAAGGAGCAACAGGACCATCTGAAGAAGTATCCCAAGATCCTGAAAATCTCCAGGCCAGCGCTGTATCTGTACGACCGTGAGATTCGCGTCAAGTTAGCGGGCCTGAAGAAAGAGCAGGCAGCGAAAACAGCCGCCTCCGTTAAGGCCGCCCAACAGCACGCACTGCAGTCGCTCGGCGATGACGTTGCGAAAAAAGTGTCGGCGGCCTTGGCGGTAGCCAAGGACAAGCGAACCGCTGACCAGCAGAAGCTACTCACCGAACATCCCGGTCTGGAAGTTACCGCCGGCAAGCTGGCGGAGTTCGACCCGCAGGCCGCGGCTGAAGTAGCCAAACGCCAGGCCGAAATCGATCAAACCAAGCAACGCGCGCCGCAATTAGCCGTGATCGCCGATCGAGCCAAAGTACTTCGCGCCAAAAAACCTACCGAGGAATTTGTGCGGGCGTTGACGGAAGTCCCCAGCAAGGTGCCCGATACATTCGTTTTCGCCCGCGGCAATCATAGCAATCCCACCGAGAAGGTCGTGCCCGCGGCACTCTCGATTCCCTCGGCTAATAATCCTGTCGAAATCCCAGTCAACGATGAGAAATTGTCGACCACGGGCCGTCGGTTGGCCTACGCCAATTACCTCACCAATGGGCGGCATCCTCTGCTCGCTCGTGTTTTGGTGAATCGGTTTTGGTTGCACCATTTCGGCAACGGAATCGTGGCGACCCCTAGTGACTTCGGCATGTTGGGTGACCCGCCCTCTCATCCGGAGCTGCTCGATTGGTTGGCGACCCAGTTCATGGCCAATGGCTGGAGCCTGAAAACGTTTCATCGACTGGTCATGACCTCGACCGCGTACCGCCAAGCCCTGAGGGTGATTCCACCCGATGGCACCGACCCGGACAATCGACTGCTCAGCGGAATGTCGTTGCGCCGCCTGGAGGCGGAAACGATTCGCGACAGCATGCTCGCGGTGAGCGGTAAGCTGAACTCCAAACGCTTTGGGGAACCCGTCCCGGTGATGGCGGACAAGGTCGGACAGTTTGTTCTGGGCATTGAAAATCTCAGTGCCGGTCGTCCTGGGCCCGTGATCGACATGAAAGGCGAGGATTTTCGACGCTCGGTTTACGTTCAGGTGCGACGCAGCCGATCGCTGGGTTTGCTCGATACTTTCGACGCACCTCGCATGAACCCCAATTGTGAGGTCCGTTCAACATCAACCGTTGCCCCGCAATCGTTGCTGTTAATGAACAGCGATTTCATGCAGGATCGATCCAACGATTTCGCCCACCGAATTGCCACGCAAGCGGGGCCGGATCTACCTGCCCAGGTCAAACTCGCCTGGGAACTCGCATTTTGCCAGCCTCCCGGAGACGAGCAGCTTGCATCGGCAGTGGACTTCATCCAAGCCCAGACGACGGTGTTTGCCGATTCTCCCGAGGCGGCGAGTCTCGCTAAGAAGGACAAGTCGCAAACGCCCGCGATGTTAGCGCTTTCCAGTTTTTGTCAGACGCTCTTTAGTTCAAACCGTTTCTTATATATTGATTGAATCGCAATGAAATATCAGCAGCCAACCCAACCAACGGAAAATCTCGACTCTCTCTCTGCGTCAACGCGGCGACACTTCAACGCCACCAGCGCGATGAGTTTGATGGGGTTCGCGCTAACCGCCTTGCTTCAAAACGAGCGACTCCAGGCCGCGACGCCGGCGGACGATCCGTTTGCCCGCCCGGACGAACCCAAGTCGTATGACCTCAAACCGAAGCAGCCGCATTTCGAGCCTCGCGCCAAGGCGATGATCTCGCTGTGGATGCAGGGCGGCCCCAGCCATCTGGATCTATTTGATCCCAAGCCGGAGCTGCAGAAGATGGACGGCAAGAATTTTGAAGGGGATATCAAGTATGACAACGCCGCAGAGGCCAGTGCCGAACTGATGGCGTCGCCCTGGAAATTCAGCAAGCATGGTCAGTGCGGGATGGAACTTTCCGAACTGCTGCCCGGTTTGTCCGAAGTCGTCGATGACATCACCATGATCCGTTCGATGCACACCGGCGTGAACAATCATGGCCAGTCGATTCAAGCGATGCAGAATGGACGGATCTTGACCGGCCGACCCACCGTGGGAAGCTGGTTAACGTACGGCCTCGGCTGCGAAACCGATAATCTTCCCGCCTACGTCGCGCTCATCGATCCAGGCCAATTGCCGGTGATGGGCGTGGAGAACTGGACCAATGGCTTCCTGCCGTCGATCTATCAGGGCACGGTCATCCGGCCGAAAGAACCACGTATCCTGAACCTCGACCCGCCAGCCCACTTGAAAGGGGCCGCGCAAAAGGAAGCACTCAGCTATCTGGAAAAGCTCAACCGAGAACATCTTGGCCAACGTGCCGGGTACCACGATCTCGGAGCCCGAATCGCGAGCTATGAACTGGCGGCGAACATGCAGTTGGCGGCCAAAGATGCGGTCGATTTCCGTACCGAGACGAAGGCCACCTTGAAAATGTACGGGTTGGAAAATCCCGAGACGAAAGAGTTTGGAGCACGCTGCCTGATCGCGCGGCGATTGATAGAACGGGGCGTCCGGTTTGCACAAATCTTTACTGAAAACCAACGCTGGGATCATCATGGCGGTATCGTTAAGGGGCTGCCCACGGCGTGCAAGAAGGTCGATGTGCCGTCTGCGGCGCTCGTCAAGGATCTAAAACAACGCGGGATGCTCGATTCCACCGTCGTGCACTGGGGCGGTGAAATGGGACGCTTGCCCGTCATTGAAAAGAACTCCAGTCCGTCACGAGTCGGTCGCGACCACAACACGTATGGCTTCAGTATGTGGGTCGCCGGAGGCGGTTTCAAAGCCGGCCACATTCATGGTGCGACCGATGAACTCGGACACAAGGCGGTGGAGAACGTAGTCAACCATTTTGATTACCACGCCACGCTTCTGCACCTGTTCGGGCTGGACGCCGAGCGACTTCAGTTCGAATCCAATAACCGATCCATGTCCTTGGTGGACAATCAAGGCGGACAGATTATCAAGGGGCTCTTGGCGTAGGGCGTGTTGATTGAATCCACTTTGGCGACGCAATCGTGAGCCGAGTGCCGTAACGGCCCGTTGATTTCATCTGGGTGTGACCGGCAACCCGCCGTTCAAAAACGCCGTGTTTTCGCACTTTTTCAATTTTTGAGATTGTGGAATTGCCAGTTAAGCGAAGCATTAAATCCTCAACCAATGTAATCTGCAAA
>JBDNIG010000419.1:0-4156 GCA_041688415.1 Rhodopirellula sp.
AACCACCATGGCGTCGCTGCAAATGGCTTCGTCATGCTTGATTTTCTTAAATTCGCCGCCGTCTTCACTGACCAACAGCGTGTCACCGTGGTGCAGTTTGATATCCGTCGTGCAGATCTTGCCGGTCTTGCCGTCACGGTCATAGTCGATGCTGACCGCGGTCAATTCCTCGAACGGTGGTTTGACGATTTGGCCAGCTTCGTCACGCCATTCGCCAGCGGTGACCAGCGTGTCTTTCATGCGATCGAGCAAGCCGGGTTCCGTCCAAACCATGAATCCGCGACTGGCAGCCGCATCGAGAATCTGGTCCCAAGATGAACGGCCTGAGTTGGGGAACAAAAACTGTTCGACGCGTTGTCGTAGTGGCAAATAAGATTTGACTTTGTCGGTCCCCGTCGCGGCTTTGACGACTTGGAACTTACGGTTCTCTTTCAGTGTGGCCTCAACGACCAGTTCGCCCTTAGATGCGTTTTCCTTGCCATCATATTTAATTGACTTGTCGCTGCCTTCTTCGACGTACGAGTCGAGCAAGGTCGCTTCGGCGAGCTTGGAGTCTCCGGTAGCGGGATCACCGAGGGGATAAAGCAGTTTGGCGTAAACGCTTCTCAGCGAAAGAAAAAGCTCGGCCTGGATCTCCGTTCGTTGTTCAATCGCTTTTTCATACTGAGCGTCGTCCTTGCTCATGTCCTTGATGACTTGCGTGATCGCCCATTGCCGACGGGCGTGGTTGCGAACGCGGACCAGGCCCGCGGGATCGACCAGTGTCAATATCGCGACGCGGTTCTTGAATTTAGCGTCTGCGAAGAACTTTGAAAAAGGCGCATCATGTCCACATATCATCAGTGTGGTCTGCTCACGGTGAAGATTGACCTTGGAGAAATCCTCGTGAATAAGCAGTTTTTGGTAACAACGCTTCTCTTTCGGATCGAGCATTTCCTTCAGTTTGAAGTTGATGACCGAATCACGGTCGTCGTTGCTGCATTCTTTAAAGTAGGCGTTGATCTGTGCGTTAAGGTTCTTTTTTCGATTGAAGTAGTAACGCCCAGTCTTGTACAGGTCGATGTACCAGCAATTGCGATATAGCTCATCGAGAGCAAACCCGACACGAGACAAGTCGACACCAGGCGCGGCGATATTTTCCGCCAGTTCTTCACGAGTGAAGCCGCGCGGATTTGTTTCCGATAAAGAAGCTACGAAAAGCCATTTAGCTGCGATAAGTGAAAGACCGTCCGTGTCATCAACAAGCGATTCGGCGTAGGAGGTGCCTGACTTGGCAATGTCTGTTTGGATTGCGCCTTCGAGCGAACGCTTGATCTCCTTGAACCGCGCGAATACGGCTGGCACGTTGAAATCGGGAGACGCGAGCGAAAGCAAAAAATTCTTGTTTTGCTCCTTCTTGCTCCAGATCGCTCGCACAATCGAGGACATTAGATAGATAACGTCACGAGTTTTTTGGAAGCCTGGGTTCTCGTTGAATGTTTCGATGAGTTGCTTGGTTGAGAAATGAAAGGGATACGACACCTCCAATTCTTCTCGGATGGTTGGCAGAGCGCGGTCAACGAGGCCAGCATTCTTTGCAGTCTGCAACTCGGCAAAGTAGGCGTCGATAACTTCGGTTCTTTCAGCGTCACTGATGGTGATCTCCTTAAAGATTCGCTTTCGTAAGATTGCGTAAAGCTCATCTTTGGTGTTGTCGACCGGTGAAATCGAAACCGCGCCCTTGCTCATTTCGTTGTCGGCGCTTTGGATCGTGCCGCCGAGGGAGACGTTCGATTTCATGATCCTGGCGAGGTCTTCTTGTCCTTGCTCCCAATCCTTCTGCAAGTCGGCAACGACCAATACGGTTGTGGCGGACTCTTTGTGGTCGCGAACCGCGCCGAAGAGGTTGGTCAGGGCAAGAGATGCCAGGGTGCTGAATCGTTGACCCTCTTCCTTGTTCCCCTGAGAAGCGGCGTGGACGAGGTAGAACGCCAGTTCGTCGAGCAGGATGAGAACCTTCTTGCCTGAAAACAGCTTGGCCCACTGCTTTTCGGAAGGTGCCTTATCTTCGTCAAAAGTCACCCCAAGTTCTTTGCCAATGGAAACCCACACATTCTCATCGGTGTTCCGGCCGGTGAACGCGATCACATGATCCGGCTCGGCCGCGGCGGGTTGCTTTTCAAAAGGGAGTGCAGCGGCGAGTTTAGGGAATCTGGCCAGCAAACCGGCGACGATCATGCTTTGCGTTTTTCCGCCACCCATGGACTCGGACAACTTGTAGATGCCGCGGCTCGGACCGCCACTGAGTCGGTCGAAACTCTGGTTGACCAGTTCCTGCATCCCTGACGTCAGCACGTTGGAATCGAGGAACTCAGTCGCTTCGGTTTCCGAAAGACTGGTCAGCGAAGACAGGTTGACGACGAAATCCTCGGATCCATCCAACACCGCCTGACGGGGTGTGCAGCAAGCAATTGATTTCATCGGGCGCGTAGGCTCTCATGGTGAAGTTCGAGTTGTTGACCAAAAGGTGCAATAAGCATACGCTTTTGACTTCTTCGCCACAATCAGAGGGAACTCTAGCGATGCAATTCGGCCAAAGAGTCCGCGAGCTACGAATATTACGAGGTCTGACGCAGCGAACGGTGGCGGACAATCTCGCCGTCAGCGTCTCGTATATCAGCAAAGTCGAAAACGGCAAGTTGCACTTCGGCGATTACCCGTCAGCTAAGTTCATCCACAAGCTGGCGAGCGAGCTGAAGGCCGATGAAGACGAGTTGCTACTGCTGGCCGACAAGGTGCCTGCATCAATTCGCAAGAGAATTAGGGAGCAGCCCGAAGAGTTTCGGCGACTTGCTAAGCTCGACAAGCACGCGTTGGCTCAGCTCGTCAAAGGCCTTTGACGCTGTGAACGCGTGATTCAGTTCAATCTCAATTTCACTGACACAAAATGAAGATTCTGACGTTTGCACAGGCAATTATTGCGTCCAAAGACTACACCAGACGCCATCTTCTCCTTGGGAATGGATTCAGTATCGCGTGCCGTCCTGGCATATTCGTATATGCTAAGCTCTTCGAGCAGGCGGATTTTACACGTCTTTCAACTGCCGCAAAGGACGCATTTTCTGCCCTGAAAACGAACGACTTTGAACGTGTCATTCGAGCGCTGAATGACTCCGCTGCGTTATGCGAAAAATACGGCGTCGCGAAGACGAAAGCAACCCAGATGCGTGAAGACGCAACCAAGCTAAAAGAACTATTGGTTCAAACAATTGCGAAGAGTCATCCCGAGCGACCATCGGATATCTCGGACGAAGAATATGCAGCATGCCAGGTGTTTCTCGAAAATTTCTCAACCATCTACACACTAAACTACGACCTTCTCTTGTACTGGACTCAAATGCATCATGAGGACAGTGTCGACCGGACGTCGGATGACGGCTTTCGCACGTCACAGGATGACCTCGAGTTTAACCTTGAGTCAGACTATGTCGTTTGGGAGCCAGGGCAAAGCCATGGACAGAACACGTGGTTTCTTCACGGTGGCTTGCATGTTTTCGATTCGGGCACGGAGATCCAAAAGTACACTTGGAGCCGTACTGGGATTCGTCTCATTGAACAGACTCGAACTGCATTAGAGAATGACTTGTTCCCACTATTTGTAGCGGAAGGAACTAGTGAGGAGAAAGTCGAGAAGATCCGTCACAGCGATTACCTCGCAAAGGCATATCGCAGTTTTCAGTCGATCCAGCAGGCGATCTTCGTGCATGGGCATTCGCTCGCCCCCAATGACGAACACTACATCAAGCTAATTGAACGTGGTAAACTGAAGCATGCATTTATCGGGCTGTACGGTGATCCGAAATCCGGTAGCAACAAACCGATTGTTCGTCGCGCAAAGCAGATGCGGGACAATCGAGGCAGGGTGAGCGCATTTAAATTTAGGCTGCGACGGCGTTGAGGACTTCGAGCAAGAATTCGAAATCGTATCCTGCTCGGAGGCGTTTGTTGCGTATGCTTCCTTTCCGCGTCTCATTAATCTTGAGCAGCGAAATAGCAAGCCGGCGGAGCCAACTAAAGTTCTCTGCACCGTAGTCTTTCTGGATGCGAGATTCGTCTTCGCGAAATGTCATATCCATCACCCAGTGCAATGAATTCTCAATGCCCCAGTGCTGGCGGA
>JBDNIG010000420.1:0-16355 GCA_041688415.1 Rhodopirellula sp.
CAGAAAGTAAATCACCGTCATGCTCACCGACATCGCAAAATTTCATCGCCAATTTAAGTTGGGATGCCGCCGCGTGCGCGGACGCGAAACATCGAAATTTCTGAAAAAGCAACGGGGGCGTTCGCTTGATTAAGGACTAGTGGAGTACCGCACCGACCAGTTTCGTCGTGTTCTAGCAGGAGAGAAAACCGATGTTTGATAAATTCATGCGAATGTTTCGTGGCGTTTCGAGCGGTCATGGCGTTTCAGACGATCGGTCCGCCGACGCGATGTTTTCGCTGTGCATGGGTGAGCTGCCGATGCTGATCCTTTGCCGAGACGCTAATGGCTGGACCCTTCGGTACACAGAACAGTTCAAATCGCAGAACCGCGTCTCACCGCTCGTTCCGTTTCCCGACGTCGAGAAGGTCTATCAATCCAAAGAAATTTGGCCGTTCTTTGCCGTTCGCATCCCCAGCATCGCCCGCCCGGAGATCCAGCAAACTGTCCGACGCGAAAAGTTAGACTATTCGGACGTCGCCGCGATGCTGTCCCGTTTTGGGAAGCGAAGCATCGCCGACCCGTTTGAACTACGTCCGCAGAGTGTTGGTGGACATCAAGTTCCGGCGATGTGATCCTCGGGATGCGGATCGCTCGTGCATGATCTAAAATGTTTCATCATCGCGACTTGGTTGTTTGGCCAAAGATCGCTCTTAAGAGATTTTGGCCAGGAAACGAATCGTGAAGACAGGGGTATCTCTCAATCAAATCGGAACCGTAGCACGCGGGAAGTCTCGCCATCGTCCGCGAAACGATCCGTCGTTGTACGGTGGTCCGTATCCGTTTATTCAGACGGGAGATATTACCAACAGCGAGTTGTACGTATCCAGCTACAGCCAAACGTACAGCGAGAGAGGCTTATCTCAGAGCAAACTCTGGAATCCTGGTGTTTTGTGCATCGTCAATGCCGGAGTCAACACTGGTGATTCAGCGGTGCTTGGGATACAGGCTTGCTTTCCCGACAGCGTGATTAGCTTTACGGCAGACCCAGCGAAATCGGATGTTCGCTTCGTGAAGTACTTTCTGGATTCCGTCAAAACCGGAATCCGTTCAATCACAATGGGTGCAACGCAAGACAACCTGAGCGTTTCCAAGTTGCTCACAATCAAGCTGCCAGTATACGATCTGGCAATCCAGCGGAAGATCGCCGGTGTGTTGTCGACTTACGACGACTTGATTGAAAACAACCGGCGTCGCATCGCGATCCTCGAGAACATGGCCGAGGAAATCTACCGCGAATGGTTTGTCCGAATGCGATTCCCAGGACACCAAGATGCCAAGTTCGAAAAAGGGGTGCCGGTTGGGTGGGAAGTGAAGCCGCTCTCTTCAATTGTGGATGAAGTTAGAGATGGCGTTGCGAAGAAAGACTTGGCCGATGATGAATTATATGTCGGTCTTGAACATTTACCGCGTCGTTCATTTGCACTGCGAGAGTGGACGACTGCTTCGACTGTTGACAGTAACAAATTGCGTTTCGCAGTGGGCGATATTTTGTTTGGGAAAATCCGACCGTACCTACATAAGATCGTTCTATCGCACGTAAGCGGAGCCTGTTCAGGCGATACGATCATTTTGCGCCCGATTGTCGATGCAATGCGTGGATTCGTACTATTGACAGTGTTCAGCGAAACTTTCGTAGAGCTAGCAACAATCGCATCAAAGGGTACGAAGATGCCCCGTGCTGATTGGGCTTTCCTGTCGAAACTCGAAATCAAAATTCCTTCTGAATCGCTTGCCGCGAAGTTCGATGAGCATTTTGATACGGCGTATCAAGAGATAGTTGTCTTGCTTCAGCAAAACGAGCGTTTGGCGAAGTCTCGTGATGCCCTTCTTACCCGCTTGATCTCCGGCAAAGTCTCGGTCGATGAACTCGACATCCGACTGCCGCCGAGCATGAGCGAAAACGTTGAACGGACGATGGAGGAAGCCGTCCATGCCTAGTTTCCTCTCCGAAGACGACATTGAATGCGAAATCATTCGTGAGATGAAGGCTCGCTGGGGTGGGATGTTTTTGTTTGACACACTGAATTGCTACACGACTGATCCCGAAAACCTGAACGACAAATCAGGCCGCACCGACAAACGCGATGTGATTTTGGTCGATCGGGTTCGCGTGGCGATCTTGCGGCTCAACGAAGTGCCGTCGGTCGCCGTCGAAGATGCCATCGAGCAGTTGACGGCGCGGCGAGCTTCCTTGTCGATGGTCGCGGCCAACCGCGAAGTGTCGGCTCTGATCCGTGACGGCGCACCGGTCGAGTATGACGACGCGGCGGGTCGCAAACAGCACACTCGCGTGCGTTTCATCGACTTTGACGCCCCCGAGCAGAATACGTTCTTGGCCGTCACCCAATTGTGGATCAAAGGCTTGGGGCCGGCGGGCCGCTTTCGTCGGCCCGATATTCTGCTTTACGTCAACGGCATTCCGTTGGTCTTCATTGAACTCAAGAACAGCAACGTCAACGTTCGCGACGCCTACGACAAGAACTTGACTGACTACAAGAACGACATCCCGCAGTTGTTTCATGCCAACGTGTTTTGCGTGCTGTCGAATGCCTTGGAGACACGCGTCGGCAGCATGACCGCGACGTGGGAATACTTTTTCAATTGGCTGCGTGTCGACGATGAAAAGGAGATTTTGGATCGCAAAAAGATCAAGGCTGACACGGATAGCCTACCGCGAGTGATCGACGGGTTGCTCGCGCCTGGGCGGCTGCTTGATTACGTTGAGAATTTCACGCTGTTTTATAACGAGAGCCAGAAGATCATCGCCCAGAACCACCAGTTCATCGGTGTGAACAACGCCTACGAGCGGTTTGAGCGACGTGACGAGACGCCGGGCAAGTTGGGGGTGTTTTGGCACACGCAGGGTAGCGGTAAAAGCTTTTCGATGATCTTTTACGTTCGCAAGATCTTTCGCAAAGCGACGGGCAATTTCACGTTCGTGGTGGTGACAGACCGCAAGGATTTGGATGACCAGATCTATCGCAATTTTCTGTGTACCGAGACGGTTCGCGACAACGAGGCGTGCCAGCCCAAAAACAGCGACCAGATGCGAGAGTTTCTGGGCAGCAATAAGCGGATGGTGTTCACGCTGATTCAAAAGTTCCGCTACGAAAAGGGCAAGGAATACCCGCTATTGTCGCCTCGCAAAGATATCATCGTGATGGTCGACGAGGCCCACCGAACGCAGTACGAGGACCTCGCTCAGAATATGCGAGCGGGTTTGAAAAACGCTCAGTTCTTGGCCTTCACTGGCACGCCGCTGTTGGGGCGTGACCGCAAGACGAACCAGTGGTTTGGCGATTACGTTTCCGAATACAACTTCAAACAGGCAATCGACGACGAATCCACGGTGCCTTTGTTTCATCAAAAGCGCGTGCCCGAGGTGTTGATCCAGAACGATGATCTGACCGAAGACTTGCTGGCGATTTTCGATAGCGAAGACATCGACGATGTTCAGCGAGAGAAACTGGAGAATCGCTTTGCGAAAGAAGACAAAGTGATCTGGCGAGACGATCGGCTGGACAAGATCGCCGAAGACATTGTCGATCACTTCCCGCAACGGGGCTATCTGGGAAAAGCGATGGTGATCACGCTGGATCGGTTCGTGGCAGTGACGATGTTCGACAAGGTTCAACATCACTGGAAGGAAAAACTGAAGTCGCTGCGGGGTGAGATCAAGACAGCGAACGGCGTTGGAAAAGACCGGCTGAAACGACGACTCGATTGGATGAAGCAGGTCGAAATGGCGGTGGTCATCAGCGAGGATACGGATGAGGAGAAGAAGTTTACTGACCGTGGGTTGGACATCAAGCCGCATCGCAAGCGAATGGGTTCAGTTGACAAAGAAGGGCGTGACGTCGAGTACAACTTCAAGGATCCTGAACATCCGTTGCAGTTGGTGTTTGTGTGCGCGATGTGGCTGACGGGCTTTGACGCTCCCACCGTGTCGACGCTGTATTTGGACAAGCCGATGCGGGGTCACACGTTGATGCAAACGATCGCGAGGGCCAACCGGGTGACGTCGCACAGGATCAACGATGTCCGCAAGACGCACGGTGAGATCATTGACTACTACAACGTGTTTCGCAATCTGCAAAAGGCATTGCGGGATTACGGCGAGGGCAGTGACGCGGGCGATATGCCGGTTCAAGACAAGGGTGTTTTGTTCGATCTGCTGCAAGAGGCGATCGACGAGGCGACGAAGTTCTGCGAGCAGAATTCGATGCCGCTCGACGAGTTGTCCAGATCGGCTGGCACGATCTTCAAGTCGGTCGGCATCTTCGGCGACTATGCGGATATTCTGCTGGGCGACGAGCAAATGCGAAAGTCGTTCTATGTCTACGAAAACACGGTGTCGTTGTTGTATGACGCTTGTAAGCCAGAAATTTTCGGTGATCCCGTGGTTCTCAGGGTCGCGGTGTTCCAATATCTGCGTGGCGCGGTCGATGCATTGATCGAGGGTCAGGATGTCAGCGACATCGAAAAGCGGATCATCGGATTGTTGGATGAAAGCTTGGTCGTCGATGATTCAGCAACGCAGGTGGTCAAGGAACCTCAGGAAGAATGGAAGATCATCCAGTCCGGTCGGGTCTGGGACTTGAGCAAAACGAACTTCGAGAAGTTGAAGCACGAGTTTAAGACGGTCGAACACAAGAACATCGCGATCGCGGACCTGCTGGCGTTCATCAAAAAGAAGTTAGATCAGATGTTGCAGCAAAACCTGACCCGCCGCGATTTCGCTGTTCGGTTGCAAGCCATCGTTGATAAGTACAACAGCGGCGGATCATCGAACGAGAATTATTTCGACGAATTGGTCGAGTTTGCGGGCGAAATGAAGGGCGAGGATGCGAGGCACGTCCGCGAAGGATTGTCCGAAGACGAGCTCGAAATCTTCGACTTGCTAAGCAAGGACAAGATGACCGAAGCAGAATCGAAAAAGGTCAAGTTGGCCGCGCGAGCATTGCTGCGGCGTGTACTCGAGGAACATCCGCGAGTATTGGTCGAGGATTGGTTCAAAGACGCTCAAACACGAAAAGTTGTTCGCGACGCGTTGGAAGAGGTGCTGGACGTCAACTTGCCGGAGTCGTACGACAAGGAACTTTTTCAGCGCAAACGCGATGACGTCTTTGACGCGATCCTGGACTACGCCCTGTCGGGCGTGAAGTTCGCTGCGTAGGCTGGCCAATCGAT
The DNA here is from genome assembly GCA_041688415.1 of Rhodopirellula sp. GTDB lineage: Bacteria > Planctomycetota > Planctomycetia > Pirellulales > Pirellulaceae > Rhodopirellula. The sequence continues at coordinate 5,233 of JBDNIG010000420.1, forward strand.
TTTTCAAACCAAGATATTCGCAACTGCGTTGGACCACGACTGGCGTACTCAGGAGAGCGACTTGAATGGAGAGATGTGTTCATCGCTCTTATCAGGCTCGTGCTTTTATTAGAGGAAATCTAATGGGTCAATCCTCTTTTCGGAGATAGCTGTTGCTAATCGACTGGAGAAATGCGACGATCATCACAGGCTGAAAGCGTGTGTCGCACACTGAGAAGCAGAAAGACATCGGACGTTTTTTCAAGGGGCGAACGAGTTAGTGAACCCGAAAATTGACGATTCTGAAATTCAGAATCGACCGCTCAACCGGGCGGGTTCCTATGAGTTAATGATGAATCGTCCGTAGACTCCCATGGAACCACTCACGATGAGCCACGCCTTGAACGTCTTGATCGCCAGCCCCCTCGAGCCGGAGTGCGTCGAAAGAATCGCTGCCGTCTCGGATCGTCTTGACGTTCGCTATCGCCCGGACCTCATCGCGTAGACACGCTTTCCGGGTGACCACCGCGGCGAGGCATTCCAGCGGACTGCGGATCAGGAAGCGGAGTGGAGAACGCTTCTCAAGCAGGCGGACATCTTGTTTGATTTCGATCACACCCATCTGTCCGACCTGTCAAGTCGGGCCCCGAAGCTGAAGAATCCCAATGCGATATTTATCAACATCGGTCGGGGAGCGGTCGTGGACGAGGTGGCCCTGATCGAGTCGCTCCAGTCGGGACACCTCCGCGGTGCTGGATTGGATGTATTCGAGCACGAGCCGCTGCCAGCGGACAGCCCGCTGTGGACGATGCCGAACGTGCTGGTCAGCCCGCATTGCGTCGGTGCCAGCGACCACCAGAGCAGCCGCATCACGGATTTGTTCTGCCACAATTTGAATCTCTATCTCGCGGGCGAACCGCTGGAGAATCGTCTGGACATGCAACGCCTTTACTGAGTCGAGTTGAATCGCCAGTTCAATCTTCGTGCGTATAGCCTCGCGATGTTGAGTAACTCAGAAACCAGTCAATTCCAGAACTCCGAACTGCAGGTCATGCAGATGAGCATCATGTCTTTCGCCGTGCTGTTCACCCGCTTCAATAAAATGATCGCTCATCGGATTGTTGACGCTATTGGCAAGCTAAAACTAACGATTCGGAAACATCGCGGTTTGAGCTTTGTGACTAGCTCTGAATGGTGCCGTCTGTAGACAGCCCCTCACCCCCCAACCCCTCTCCCCCGAGAGACTGCTGAAATACCTAAATACGGACAATGTAATGCAAGAATACAAGCCCGACGCGCAAGCGAGTGACCTGCTTCTTTCCCTCGCTTGCGTGTCGGGCTTGTATTACAACAGTCTCCCCGAAACGGGGGAGAGGGGAGACTGGATGATTTTCCCAGCTCCCGAACCCCCGAGATTTTCTTGGCATGACCCAAGTTTCAATGACGTTATGACCATTTCAGCGCCCGGAAAGAAAATGTCAGGGGGTGATCATGCTGCGATCGCTCCGCACGACAGCAGCCGCGGAATGAAACGGCACGTGCGCCATCACAACGACAACACGCGACAAGTCAATACGACGACACATCGAATCGACCCGCAGTCTCGAACAATCTCTCAATTCCCGTGAAACACCGGAGAAACGCCAATTTCACCGCATTGGCATGGTGTATGCAACCATGAAACTCCAACAAGCCCCCCTATTCTTTTGGAGATCTCCGATGACCCGAGCCATTCCACTTCTCGCAGCCGCTGTTGTTACGTTCACCTGCACCATGTTCACCGGCAGCTCGGCGCACGCCCAGGGATTCAACCGGTTCGGCTTCTTCCCCCGTTCTGTGCCAACGGTGGATCGCCACCACAATGAGTCTTACAGCTCGCATCATTCCGGCAGCCACCCTGTATCTCCGGTGCACCACGTCAGCGTCGCAGAACTGGACCGTCATGCAGATCAGCTTGCAGAGGTCGCCCGCCATCTGCATGACGACGCGCATCAACTGAGCCTAGACTATGAGCATTCGCACTCCATCGAATCTACCGTCACGAAGCTGGAGAGGCTACAAGAACACATGCATCAAATTCTGCATGCCGCATCCAATTCTCGATATGCATCGAGTGACCTGATTCATCACGTCGTCGAGGACATGAACAGCGTTCGGTCGCTGCTGCTGACACTGCACCGAGAGTTGCAGCACCAAGGCTTCGATGGGGCACGTCACCACGATTACGTTGCCATCAATCACATGCGTCAAGTCATCACCGGCGAAGCGCTACCGCTGCTGCAACGAATGGAGTTATCGCTGTACGGATCGACTCAGCATCACGACGTCCACACGTCGCATCGTCACGCCATCGACACACACCAACCATCAACCACGCGTCGTCGCCCCTCCACTCGATTGAGTCTGCCCGGGCTTCAAATTCGGTTCTGAGTATCTGGATCCGTCCAAGGTGCAGATGGTCCGCTGCAGAGCTTGATTGGCGTTTCTCCCGGCCCTTGCAGTGTACCGGTAGCGAAACTCATACACAAATCATCTTTGGACACTTGAGCCGTGCCTCGAAAACCTCCGATGTACGCTTCCGTCGGATGAACCACTTAGGAGCCGGAAAAGGTGGTCGGAGTCGATTCCTTAAGTTCCGTCCGCCTTTTCCTCGTCCATCAGGTTTGGTATCCGGTCATGGTGTGCAATCTTCCACCTTCTCTGGCGCGATTGCTTCCACTTGTTTCAGCGCCTTCTTCGCATAACTTCGGATTACGGGATCATCATCTGTCGTCGCCTTACGAAGATCAGTCGCGGAACTTTTCGCCATCGAACCGAATTTACCTAATGCCATCATCGCATAGCAGCGAACGTTTGTGGCCGGGTCATCGTGCAATCTACCTACGAGTGCCGGAACGGTAACTTCAGGCATTGCGCGCAGCATTCCGAGTGATCTGGCGGCTCTCCACCGGACATCACAGTCATTATCCTCAAGTGCTTTTATGAGCGCTGGAACAACGTCTTTCGCTTGGCTGGAAAAGTTCACTAGCGCCATGGCGGCACCGAATCGGATTTCAGTCTTTTCCGCATCCAGGGCCTCGATCAAGGGAGGAACCGAGTCGCGGCCTATTGCCCGCAGAGCACCTGCCGCGGCGTCAGATTTCCGATCGTTTAGCCGTGCGCTGGGCTCTGAGGTCGATTCACGGGCCGCATCATACGCAGGGGCAAGCAGCTCGATAAGATCCGGAATTGCTAGGCGGGCCTCGGCACCAAGCGATTCGAAGGCCGAGACGGTGTGAATGTCTTGGGTAAAATCCAATGAACTGGAAGTGGTCTTTAATCTTTCGGTCAATACGGGAATGGCATCCGCGCCGATCGCCCGAATGGCTTGCACAGCGTCACGATCCTTCTCCATGTCAGGAAAGCGTCCAATGGCGAAATCCTGCAGCCAAGAACTCAGCTCTCTGCCACGATACTCAGGTTCATCGGCATGTGATGAAAGCGGCCACAGAACGAGAAGCAAACCAGCAGAACAGAATAGGAGAACTGAGCGAAGGTGAGTGATCATGTTACCTCCTAACGGAAATGAATTCTGGTCGATGCCGCCACAGGATCTGCTGACATCGATCCAGCGTTACACGTTTTAATTGATTCTAGCGGATTGGATGCGAGCAGTGCGATCCAGACACGCTTTGGTAACCGAACGGGTAACGTGACTGGTCTCAAATCCAGATTTGGCGGGGCGAATTGGCAACGCAGCGTAAAAGTTGACCGAGAAAGCGAGAAAGGGACAGGAAGCGAGAAAGGGACAGGCATTTTTGCTTGACCGTTCCGGCCGAAAGCGTTGGATGTAAGCGGTCGCGAGGGATTTGCGGCTCCGATGTTCCTCCGCTCGGAGTTGATGTGATGCCTCGTCAAGCTCGTGGTGAAGTTCTCGATCCATCCGAAGTGCAGGTGATGCAGTGCATGCAGAGCTGCGGTCGGCGGACGTTTCTCTGTGGTGACGATCCGCTGACGGGGAATGGAGATGGCGCGGTATTTGGAGTTGCTCGATTGGACGGGTCGCCAGTTGCGTGCCGACATGATCGGTAGCATTCCGGAGCAGTTTGAAGTGGAACCCGATTCTGTAGCGGATCGGATTGGACACGCACGGTTGGTGCGACGTGGTGCAAAAATTCGGTCGCATCTTCAAGCGGGCGGCAGGCACGCCTGAGAGTCTCGCGGGTGAAGTGTGCCATTCGGGTCAGGGTTGGCTGTGTGCCCGCGAGAATCCGCTGGGCCTCTCATCGGTCTGGCTCAACGCCAACACGCTGCCTTCGAAGACAGTTTTTGGGATGGCTGCTGCGTGGGCGGTCGCGGCGCGGCGATTATCACTTAAGTCGCCAGCGCCCGGTGGCCGAATTTGTCAATCACGCACCCGGTTTTCAATTTTCCGTCGCGCGTGCCCATGCTGAACCTTTCAGAAATCGGGGTGGCCCTGATTTCTCTGACAGCCTTTGCGTGTCGCAGGACTGGTACAATTTCCGTCGCGGCCATTTGGCCCGAGATAATCTGCCAGCGATACGAGATTCGCTGTCGCAGGCGACTGTTGATTTCGGCCGCAGGTAGATTATATGCGACAGCGAGATCGGGGACACTTGAAGTCTTATCGGCGAGCGGCGTAGTCGGCTGGCCGTTCCGCTCGACTGACCGTCGAAAATCAGAGTGCAGAACCAACCCACGGGAAATCCCGCGAGTACCATGAAACCTCCACAGTACATTCGCCCAACGAACGACAAACCGCTGTCGCCGGCCGAGAAGAAGGATCTGCTACAAGACTACTTCTCACATTACGAGAGTGTCTGCCCACCGAGTTTCGGGCTTACTGCCTTGCGTTGAACGCACTCAAGCAGTGGGTTGCCGCCGAATCAGCGGCGACTGATCGATTTCTCCTTGGCGGAACCGCTCGCGCGCAGTGCCGTAGGATCGCCGATCACTGCCTGGTTACCGGCGTGCGTCTCGGCGAGACGGTCGTCGAGTTGCATCACCCGGTAAGAGACGGCCGACCTCCAATTCCACTTTCAAAGAGTGGACACAATCGGATCGAATCAACATCTGAAAACTCCGCTGAACCGGTTGAAGCTGCTCTACGAGAAATAAAACGCCAGGGAAACCGATCGTGGGTCATGTTGCGCCGAGGCTGCATGGCGCTCGATGGCGAGGAAGTTACTGAATCGACCCCTGCAGTGCTGGCGGCTTCCAAGACTTTCGCTAGGAAAGCACGAGAGGCAACCGCGCTCAGCTATCGAGCATTGGTCGAGTGGCTCGACGAGCGAGACTTGGGCTATTGATCATTATCAATTGCGGGCGGAAAACACCCACGTGGGTGTTTTTTGCGAGGTCTCTATGCCGCAGCGGTCTGGCGTTCGCTCAAGAAACGATCTCGCTCGGCAGGGTCGTCCCAATTGATGACCGTTGCGATTCCTTTGAGCGTATCAAGGCAATACTCGGTCACGTCATCACGCTGTTCAGGGATATCGGCAATCACGAAAGGCACAATCTCGCAGTCCCGTTTCGAACTTCGCTGGACGTCATTGAAAGCGTAAGCCATCCATCCGGCCCGGTCCTTCGCATGTCGCTTTTGCGTTGTGCGGAGATTGAGCGGTTCAATCAAATCGAGTGTGCTGTGACGCTGAGTGAATGAAAACTCGTGAACCGTTCGACTACCGATGATTGCTTGGTTAGCGACTATCGGATGGCGTCCAAACAGGGTTTGCGACCCGCCCATCAAGCCTGACGAGCGAAATTCGCGGACGATGCTGTCGCGTAATACGATGTGCGGTTCTTCGCCTCGTTCGGATGCGTTGAGTGCTTCACTAAGCCCACCATGCGACACCAACATCGTGAACGCGTACTCGCAGACCGATTCGATACTGTCGGCTCCAACGCGATTGATCGAACCTCCATCGATGACTCGGAAATTTCCGTCTTGGTCAGCCCTGAGTTCCGAGTCAACCTCTCGTTCGGTGTCCCGAATCAACCGTCGCCAATAGCGAACCCAATTGCGATAAACTTTCGGATGCTCCAGAAACCGCAATTTGCGATCATCGAACTCTAAATCCGAGGACTCACCCACGAAGCGTGCATCGAACGCACCGTCTCGCTCAACGATGACGCCCACATTCCGACTCTCTTTGCGAAACGAGTCGGGGATATGTTGCACGATCCAACACCTAACAGCGTCACTGGATCGTTCGCTAGATATAGTATTCAGGCTCCGAATCATCTTTCTTTTCAATCGTAAATAGCCTTTGGTCTTCCTCGTCAAAGTGGAAATTTCGACGGTGACGATCACAGTTGCCAATCCAGGCGTCGAAGACGACGGTGCCTGTGCAAAGGAACTCGTCCGCATCCACCGCAATCCTGGCATCGCCGGGTGGCAGACGATGCCCTATTTGGGCAATGATCATGGAGCAAAAGAAACGCTGTCCTTCGAGGCTGACCGGAAAACCTGAAGGAATTGGCAGGCCGAGGGCTTGGCCGAGCGTCAGGGCAATAAGTTCGTTTGCGACTTCATATTCGTTTACTAGGTTTCGTTTTGCGAGCGCGTGAATTCCCACATCGAAGAAGACCGGATCATCATCGGCCTCACCCGCTCGTTTGGCAGGACCGGCCCAAAGTTGGTAGTCGATTACCGGCACTGAGTCGAATTCCCCGTGTGTGGTTCTAGTGTTACCGGCTCAGCGACAGATCAGGTCACGCAAACCCAAAAAAACTTCACCAACGGCAGTTTTACTCGAAATTTCAATCGGACACTTGGTGCGATCACGTCCAAGCTGTTCGTCTTCATCGTTACATTCTATCACGACGAACGGCCGAGTGGACGCCAGATTCCACTCCAATATCACCTGTTTCGGGCGATGCGTTTCGGAGCGATGCTTGGCGTAATGAACCTTGTGTCTGCTGCTCTCATCTCCTCGTCGTCCCACACTGTACAGATTCAGACCGAAGTGCATCTGTCCAATCAGCCCACTGGGCAACTCGCTGAAGCTCGTTCTGCGGCTAGATAGAGTCTTGTCAGACGGTGCGTCAGGGGGTTCTAGCTCGGCGTCGAAGGTGGGTTCGTTGAGGGATGATTTTCCCCCGTCGCTGTCGCAGGTCCTCTAGCTGCATTTCGAGATCGTGTCGCTGGGCTAGTTCGGCTTGGGTGAAGGGGGAGGCGTGTATTGGCGAGGGTGAGGGTGGGCTGTTCAATCCTTGGCAAATTTCGGGTTGTGGCGTGCTTTTCCTTGCGTAGGTTTTTGTCTGATTCTCAGTCGCGAGGCGACGGCAGCGTTTAGCTGTGGGCGTCAGCCCACAGAATCGTGGCAGGCATCCAGTCGGAAGCCGCGAAGCGGCGACAGCAATCACGCGTGGTGCTCGGCAACATGCCGTCAAATGCGGGTAATCGTGATAGGAACTGGGGAAACGCTGTCGCAGCTTCGCCGCTGCGGTTGTTCTTGGTGACAGGATCCCCGTGCTGACGCACGGGGCTACATGCTGCCATCGCTTCGCGATTGAAATCCGTCCAATATGCACAAGAAATGAGGTTGGCTTTCGATCCAAAACCCCGTGTCAAGACCAAAGATTGTACGGCCCAGGGTGAGGGTGAATCGGGAGGCTTTGCGACCGTCGAGGGTGGCGCCGTCTTAGGCTTGGCGATGGGGGCGCGTGCCGCAGAACATGCTGGCTGGGGTGCCGCGGGCGTCTGCGTTGTCGTCGATCAGGGCGTGTTTGGTGCTGCTTCTGCCTGCCTCCGCGTGGAATTGCTCGACTTCGGCGCTCGCTCTTAGAAATGCTTCGTGGATGGATGCCTCGTCGTCGTGGTCCAAGTCGGAATCTGGCGATGCGATTGCCTGCGCAAGGAATTCGCCGAATCTTGCGTAGTTCTGCTCGGTGCGGCTCTTGGTTGCCGTGACGATGACGCGGTTCTTGCCCGAGAGCTGGTTGATGAAGGGGCCACGGGTCGACGCGGCTTATTCGGAGACCTCGCGCCAGGTGGCGGTCCAATCGACAGATTGCTTAGCGACAGCGAGTAAACAAAACGCGCTGAATGGTAGTGGACGAGGCAACGAGTCCTTCGCTGCTGGACTCGTTGCCTCGTCCACTACGCGACTTATTCTTTCGCTGTCGCTTACCGCACTCGGGCGTGCCCGAGGCGGCGACAATGATGACGACGTCAGTGCGGGACGCGGGACGGTTCATCGGTTTCAGTCGCGCAAACCGCGTCGCCACCGAGAATCCAAACTGTGTCGAACCAGCGTTGCGCGTCTGCCTTTGGTGCTCCTTTCGCAGTAGATCAGGGCGTCTTGGCAAGCTCCGCAAACATTTTCAGCAGGGTATCGACGATCTTGACCGTGGATTGCACTTCTACCCTGTTGGTGCCCAGCCAAGTCTCGTAGCCTCCGAGTCGGTGCTGCTCGGGTGTGGGTAGATAGCCATAGCCGCCGTTGGCCAGCTCCATGGTGAAGCTCGGCTTGAAGGGATTGGCGGCTTTGAGCTCCAGGCCGGTTTCGGTGAACACTTCGAAGGGGATCGCGGAAATGCCCAAGTCGCCGATCCGCACGGCCTGGAGAATGATGCTAACCGTATCGGGCGATTCCTGTAGCTGAATCGCTTTTCCGGCATAGTTCCGCTCGTGCGGAAACTCGTCGCGATGATCGGGATCGGCCAGCACCTTCTTGGCGTGTTCGAGCTGCGCAGCGGTCGGTTTGCGAACGGCCAATTCCAGCTCCTCCTGCCGCATGCCCAGCGGCACATGGTCGTGCCACTGAAGTTTTTCATACTGTCCGACAACGGCTTCGGCGCATTCGTCAGCGACCAATCGCATTTGTTCGTACGGCTTGCGTCGCTTGCGGGGCTTGGAGTAGTCATTATTGTTGATGTTGCCGCTGGTACCGTTGCTCAGGGCGGCTACAAAGGGTGGATTCTGCCGATCGGGGGCCAACAATTCCTGGACTCGATCGCAAAACATGCCAAAGTAATCGGCGGAGATGTCATTGCGGCCAGTCCCACCGACGTAGTGCAGCGAGTAGTTGGCCAACAGGCCCAGCGGCTGGCCATCGAGAGTCTCGATCGCGAGAAACGCGATCTGGGGATCGATGGGACTGGCGGGTTCGAGCAGATCGTTGCGGTTGCCGGGATTCATCTTGACCCGCTCCAGTTCTCCGAAGGGGCTGTACACCGCACTGCCTGGTTTCATCAGCCACCGCCGGCTGAACACCTGGCCGGGCAAATCAACGGTGCCCCAAGCCACCCGGGCAGGCTGGAGGTTGTGAATCGCGTTTTGCACTCCGTCGGCAATCCGATGGGCCACGAACCGCTGGTACTCAGTGAATTCCTTTTCCGGTTTGAGTGGATTCCTCCACCGAGCAGCCACCGACGAGTGCGTATGCGTGCAGGACATGAGCATCCGATCGGCCGGCAATCCGGTCGCCTCGGTCACCTGCCGTTTGGCATCGTCCAAGACTTCGCGGCTGATATAAATGTTGTCGATGACGACCAGCGCGATCCGCGTGTCGCTGTCGTCGAGCACGAAGCAGCGTGCGTGCAGTTCGTCGTGGACGTACTTGGCCGGCGGCGGCGTGCCGAAGTTGCCGACCAAGCCTCCGCCTAGCCAAGGGGTAATGTTGGCGGTGGCCGCGCCGGCGAGCAGCGGTTTTTGGTCAGGCGTTTCAGCGGCTGCCGAGACGATCGGCAGTAAACTTGCCGCCAGGGCAAGGAATGTGAATCGGTACATGTTTGCGTCTCCTTGAAGTGTTTGGTTGTGCAGGCGATAGGCACCCGCAAAGTGAACGTACAGAAAAGAAAAAAAGTGCAGAAAAGAAAGAAGGTACGGGAAAGAAAGAAGGTACGCGGACTCGTTGTACCATGGTCCGCTGCAAGTTTTCAGTAGTCGCTATCGGGATACACGGCTTCTGGGGGTGCGGGTGGCTGGAACGGGTTGGAGTACTTCGGGTCGTTTAGCAGATGGTGGTCGGTGAGTGTTTCCAGAAACGCGGCCAGAGCGACTTTTTCGACTTCGGGCATGGCCATCCCGTTAGCCGCGAAGCCAGCGAGACGAATGTCGAGATTGGGGTGGGGGCGAACGCTCCAATTGTAATGTTCGATGACTTGGTCGAGCGTGAGAAAACGTCCGTCATGCATATACGGGCCGGTCACGGCCACGTTCCGCAGTGACGGCGATTTGAATCGCCCGATGTCCAAGTCCGCGCCGTTGACACCCCCGACTCCTTGGTCGACGTCGGGACCGTCCCCGCTATCGATCCCATTGACTGCGGGGGCGCCCATCGTGAAGAACGTGGCTTGCCGAAGGCTTCGTTTTTGCGAATCGGAGGTTTCAGCGGGCCGCTCCGGGTTGAGCGACAAGTCGTCACTGAGATGGCAACTCGCACAATTTCCGCGACCGAAGAATTGTTCTTTGCCTAAATTTTCCTGTTCGGTGAAGTTCGGAAATGGCTGTCGGGGGGAACCGGCTTGCGCCAATCCTGCGTCGTAGCGAGAGCGATAAGAAACGAGACTGCGCACGAATTGAGCGAGTGCTTTGGCGATTAAATCGGGGGCAACAGTTTCAGTTCCAAACGCCCGTTGAAAGAGGGGCGGGTAGATTGGATCGGCCTGTAATTGCGGGACGAGTTGCTGGAGATCATGGCCCATCTCGATCGGATCTTCGATCGGCATCAGGACTTGTTCTTCGAGGCTACTGGCCCGCTCATCCCAGAAATAACGACCGCGTTGGTAAAATCTCGCGTTGACCAAACTCATCGAGTTTCGGCGCAGGGTCTCACCGTGCAGACCGCGGCTCAGTTGGGCGTCATCGCTAAAGGCGAGCGACTGTTTGTGGCAGGAGGCACACGAGATTGAGCCATTGGCTGACAAACTAGAATCATAAAAGAGAACCCGTCCCAACGTGGCTCCAGCATTGGTCAGCGAATTACCTTCGGGAGTGTTGTCGAAGCGATCCGTGACCGCGACGAAATGCGGTGGCCAGTCTTCCCGTACGTACTCGTAAGGTTCCTTCGGTAGATTCAGTTCTCGTGACCGCGGAGGCGAGTCCGCCCAGATCGGACATGATACGAGTGCGACACTCAACCATAGCAGCGATCGGACGACGCAGACGGCGGAGTGGATGCAGACGGCGGAGTGGA
>JBDNIG010000421.1:0-5849 GCA_041688415.1 Rhodopirellula sp.
GCAAACCTATCGCGACGCGATTGACTATCTCGCCACGAGCCGCCCCACGGCGGTGAATTTGTTCTGGGCACTCGACCGGATGCGCAGCGTCGTCGACTCAGCGACCGCCGCATCAATTTCCACACTGCCGACGCGGTTGGCTGCCGAGGCGGTGCAGATTCATCAGGAGGATCGGGCGATGTGCCGCGAAATGGGGCGGCACGGTGCGGGTTTGCTCAGTGATTGCGAGGCGATATTGACGCATTGCAACGCCGGATCGCTGGCCGCGTCCGCGTACGGCACCGCCCTGGCTCCGATCTATTACCTGCACGAGCAAGGTCACACGCTCAACGTTTTCGCTGACGAGACGCGACCGCTATTGCAGGGAGCGCGATTAACGGCCTGGGAATTGTCGCAGGCGGGCGTCAACGTAACCGTCTGTACCGACTCGATGGCGGGCGGCTTGATGCGTCGCGGGATGATTGATGCGGTGATCGTGGGTGCCGACCGGATCGCGGCCTGCGGGGATGTTGCCAACAAGATCGGCACGTACCCCCTGGCAGTGCTCACGCGGTACCACGGCATACCTTTTTATGTCGTGGCTCCGACGAACACGTTTGATCTGAAACTTGCGTCGGGCGACCTGATTCCAATCGAGCAGCGCGGCGAAGATGAAGTGCGCCATGCCAACGGTCACGCCAGCGGCGCGATGACGGTGCCGCGGGAAGCCGCCGTGATCAATCCCGCGTTCGATGTCACACCCGCCGAGCTGGTCTCCGCGATCATCACCGAGCAAGGTGTGATCGAGAAACCGGATGCCGAAAAGATTCAAGGTCATTTTTCGGCCGTGGGGTGACTCTAACGACGATCCAAAACATGTGCTCTGCAAACTCGATCCTGGCCGCGAGGCGACATCGTTGCGAAGCGATGGGAATCGATCTGGACAGGGTGGGCGAGTCCTTTCAGGCAGCCATGGCGTACGAAGAACCGCTCGTGGCAATTGTTTGCAGCCGCGTCGGGCACGATCCGCATCGCCACCGCAGCCTATCGCGGCAGATCGCTGCGTCACTCCAACAGGCACGCCGCGAAGAGGCGACATTGTTGATTGCGGACGGGACCGCGATTGATCCGTGGGTGACGCACGGCGCCGAACGATTCCAAGTGCCAGTGTTCCGATTGGATACGCCGGAGCAGCGGGATCGCGAGGTGATTGCGATCGCCGATCGTGTGGATGCCGCCTTCATCCGCAGCGGCGGGAAGGTTGCGGGGCTGCTGCGGACGCGGGCGCGGTTGCAATCGGGCGTTGTTCGCGTCGCGATAGACGGCTCGGCAACTGATCGCGAGATGCGAGATCGCCGGGCGGTGTGGGAGCTACTCGATGCCGGTGCGGTGGGGCGTTATTTGCCCGCCGAGGAGATTGCTGAACCGTGGCATGGGCGTCCCGCCTGTGTTCCGGCAAATCCCTCTGTTCCGGCAAAACCCTCTGCTCCGGCAAAACCCTGCGTAACGATAGATCACGGGCGAGACGCCCATGCCACGATCGACTGGTCGGAGTACTTCGTTCACTGCACGCGCGCGGTGGCCGGTCCCTGGCCGGGGCAAACTTGGGCGCAATACCGCGACGATTTGTTGTTGGCCAACCCATCATCGGCCGCCCGCGATGCGATTGACGCGTTATGCCAAATTGTGCGTTGTGAGCGATTGATCGCCAGCGCGATCACGTCAGATCGAGCGTTGGCGGTGGTCTGCTTTTCAGCGGTAGAGCTGCCCACGCTGCTGTCCCAACGCACCTACCGCAGCCATCTGCATCGTTGGGATTATGAGCCTTTTGGGATCGCGATCGCACGCACTGCGGCAACTCAGATCGGGATGCAACCCGTGCTCTATGGCGATCGTGATCTGCGAAAAGAACTTCCCGCCGATCAGCGTTTTCGATTTCAATCCGTTGGCACGACCTACGATTGGACGCGCGAGCAGGAATGGCGGTGCGGGTCGGATATTGATTTGAGCCGGCTCGGCCGCGGCGAAGTTTTCATCTTTGTTCCTGATGAAAACTCCGCTCGCCGAGTCGGCTCATGCAATCATGCGACGTGGCCAATTGTCCGGATCGATCAGTTGCCGGCGGTGGAGAAGCCGGTTTGAGCGACTTCCTCTTCCTCCTGGATGATGATCCGTGGCGTCACCATGAGCATCAGGCTCTGTGAGGTCCGCCCGACACCGGTGTTTCGGAACAGCCGGCTGACGTAGGGGATCTTGCTCAAGAACGGGACACCCGCCTCGTTGCGGCCCTCGCTTTGACGTTTGATCCCGCCGAGCAGAATCGTGCCGCCATCGGGAACGCTGACCGTGGTGCTGACCGAAGTCGTTGCGAAACTTGGTTGCTGTACCGTGGTGCCCTGAGTCACCGTTTCCTCGGTGTCTTCGTCTTTTGCGTCGATCACACCGTCGCCATTGGTGTCGACGTTCTTGGAACTCGACGTTTTCGAGGAGCGGCTACCTTCGTAGGTGAACGTATTGACCTCGCCGATTTGGCTGAACGTCGGCACGAGCGTCAGACGCACGAAACGTTTGTCTTCACTCACCACACCCTGAACGTTCAACCGCGTGCCTTCGTCGAGGACGACGATGACGGGTTGTTGGGCGACGGCAAAGTCACCGACGACCGGAATGATACTGGTCACAAATGGTTTCTGCGTGATATCATTGATCGTGGCGAACTGGCCATCGAACAAGGTCACCTTCGGTGCCTGCATGACGTTGCTCCTGTTATCCCCCTGCGCGGCCTGCAAGAAGAAGAATGCCTCAATGTCGCTGAGGATGGCAAAACCGATTGTCGCTGGGGTGATTGAACCGGAAGCGAAAGGAGGTGCTGAAGTACCGATGGTGTCTTGGTCAAAACGAACATCGAAGTCTTTGGTCGGGAGACCACCGTTTTCGATACCAATCGTGACGGCGGGACCGGAATCATCCGCTGGAATCGTCTTGGCGTTGTCATCGAATTGCACGTCAAAATCCATCCCAATTTGCTCATAGAAACTATCCGAGAGCGTGATGAAGCGAACTTCGATCGTGATTTGCATGTTCTGCAGTCGACGCAGCGATTCGAGCAAGTCGGCGATTTGGTCGTGCACATCGCTCGTCGTGCTGATGACGAGTGAGAGGTTTTGCGGATAGGGGGCCATCGTACCGACACCACCCAGGGCTTCCCAAGAATCGGGCTCGATCGTCGTTTGGACCAAATTCATGAGCTGGCTGAAGTTAGCGATGGAACCACCTCCCCGACCCGTCGGCATCGCGCCAGCGGCACCAAGGCCACCGGCGAACGCGGAGTTGCCGCCCATCGGACTGTACTGACCGAGCATGTTCGACCCGAGTTCGCCGCCAGTGCTATTGGTCAATCCGCCGCCGCGATTGGACATCGACATCGGGACGACTTGAACGTCGTTGGTGGGGCGAGTCATTTGATAGGCGTTCTTCAGTGCCCCGGCCAAACCATCATCGTATCCCGAGATGAAGTTCGGGATGGGGGTTACAAGGTCGGCGACACGATAGGTCCGCGAATAGGTCATGGTGCGTCGTGCCTCGCGGCTGGTCACGTTGAGCACGTCATTCTTGAGCACGTAGGTCAGATCAAGATCTTCGAGCAGAATGTTCAGGACGCTCTTGAGCGGCAGGCGGCTGTTGACGGATTTCGAAACCGGCGTATCGCGAGTGATGCGGATGGCGGATAAAGCACGCTGATCGATCACGATCGGCACACCCGTCACGGCGGACAACTCGTCGAGGACTTCACCGAGTGGGCTGTTGCGATACTTCATCTCCACGCTGGTTTCAAGCTTGCGTTTAATTTCCTGCTCGCGAGCGCTCAATTGAGTCTGTTGATCGCGGCCGGCCAACCGGCGACGTGACAACGCCTCCCAATCCTTCGGATCTTGGAATGAGAACGGACGATCAGGGTCCGGGGCAATCATCGCTCGATCGAGGGCGAGCATATTGCTATTGAAACCCTCTTCGCTCTCAGCGCGAATGTCATTGTTCATTTGCAGCCGTACCTGTTGCCGGCTGTTATGGAGCATCGACATCGCAATCGTCGAGTCCGGTTTCAGCTCACCGACCTGTTTAGCGACCACCATGGCTTCGTCAAAGCGTTTTTGTTCCATCAGATCATTGAAACTATCGACGAGCAGTGAGATCTCTTGGTCGACACGCGATTCACGAACCTCTTCGGTCGCCATCTCGGTGCGGATACGTTCGTTGGTAAGATCGAGATCGATCTTTGCGCGGTTGGCTTCGACGTAAGAGTTCTGCTCGCTGACGGCGCGTCCCACCATCGCGGCGAGCGAGGCTTTGGAGGCTTCGTCAATATTGGCGCCGTCGACCTTGCGGGCGAGACGTTCGAGATCAGCGATGGCTTGGAGTGGCGTGGATTCTCGTTTTTCGTTCGCCTTGGCGAGTTCGGTGGTAACCTCGCGGTATAACCGTCTGACCTGTTGAGCCGCTTCGAGATCCGCTTTCTGGATCGGCGTCAGCGGTTCGGCGGGCTTGCCCGCGGTGGGCATCCGCGAGGGCTGCAGCAGTGTCAGTTTATCTTGCAAGGCACGACGCGTTTCGGTCGGCAACTCGGCTTCGTATTCCCATGCTTCGACGAACTGAGCACGTGCCTCGCTCTGCTTGCCGGCGGTGAGCAACTGCATCCCGGAGGCATACAGTTTTTCGCCTTGGGAGGGCTTGCCGTTCTCCGGTGTGGTGGCTTGCACTTGTTGAATGCCCGAGGTACCACCGGGGGTGAAGGTGCCACCGGCCTGTGCGACCATGGAATCCCGCGATTGCGGGCGTGCTTGACCGATCGGCATCACGCCGCTGGCTGGCGCTATCGTGTTCGGTGAGGCGGAAGCGACCTGGGTGAGGTCAATTCCCTGACGTCGAGCGGCGGACTGGACGTCGAGCAGCAACTGCCATGGGCGGGCATCACCGGGTCGGAATTCACTTTGGGCCACACCGAGGTTTTGTGCCGCCGACGCGTGTTGGTAGGCTTTGCGAATATCACCACGATCGAGTGCCGTGCGGCCCATCGCGGTCCACCGCCGGGTTTCCTGTTGACGACGTTCGAGCGACCAAGTAGCCGGGTTTTCGCTGGCCGCACCGGGAGTTGCCGCAGCGCTGAGCGACTGAGCGGCGGTGTCCGCGTCGATCGCCTGCAGTGCCGAAGGCGACTTGGACGTCGGGGCGATGTTCAAAAGGTTGGCGTCGATGCCGCGTGCGATCAAGCGAGCGTGCCGCTGGCGCAGTTCCGCGTTGTCAGGTGCTGCCTGGCGAGCGGCCCGGTAGGCTTGCACGGCACCGGTGTAGTCCTTCGCTGCCAGGGCGGCGTCGATCTTTTGCAGGTACGGGCCGATGTCGGAAGCCGATGGAGCTGACTTCGGCGCGGCCGAATTGGGCAGCGTGAATTGGGCGCTCGTTGGCGATGCGTGCAACAGCATGCATCCGAGCAGGCATCCGGGCAGCAAGGCCCGCCGCGCCACGAGTTTTCGCGAAGTGGCGGCAACGCGCTGCACAGCGACCTCATCGGCACCGCCGAGGCGATCCACGTTAGGATGATCGAGAACCGATTGCGCCACCGTCGCGGCATTGCGCCTGGTGACTTGGTGAGCAGCGATACGGGGGGAACTCTTCTGCCTGGATGGCTGATGTGAGCGAATCAACGCGACACTCCTTCTTCGCGTGAGGCATGGACATAATTCGGAAAGCTCTCGAATCGCCTCAAAATCCTTTCGAGTCGATACGGAAACCTTCCGAGTAATCTGGCTGTACGATTTCGCGAGCCGCGACGTCAAGTCGGTTTTCACCCTTTTCCTGCTTTGGCAACTTCC
>JBDNIG010000422.1:0-5377 GCA_041688415.1 Rhodopirellula sp.
CAGGTTGTTGTCTTCAATTGCCGTCACTTAAGCGACTGCGGCACCGGCCAAGCCACCGTATCGAGGAACGCCTGCAAGTCTTTCCGCCGGAACAGCCGGTAGTTGTTCACCGGATTGACCCGTACTTCGATCTTCCCCTGCTTTGCCCAGGCCCGTAGAGTGTTCTGCGAAATGCCCAGGAATTTCGCCGCCTCAGCCGTCATCAGGTAGTCGTTCAGCTTCTCAGTCGTTTTTCCAGCCATATCGTCCCCAGTGAAATGAAGGGAGCCCGTCGTGTTTCGTGTCCCCCCAAAAGGGTAACGAAAACTGCGGGAGAACGCAGCCAGGGAGTGCCGACTGCTGGTATGATAGCGGGCAAGGACCACCAACGAACAACCATTCTGACGGAGGTAACGCCATGATTTTCCGAAAGCTGCTGACCACACAAGCCCCTGCCGCTGTGATCTTGATTCGGCTCATGGTGGGCCTCGTCTTCCTTTCCGAAGGGATTCAGAAGTTCGTATTTCCCGCTGGCCGAGGCGTCGGGAGGTTCATCAAAATCGGCTTGCCCGAACCGGAGTTCTTGGCTTACTTCGTTGCAGTCTTCGAGATCACCTGCGGAATCTTGATCGTCCTCGGACTGTTGACCCGGTTGGCCGTGATCCCAACGATCACCATCATGCTCGTAGCGATCTTCGCTACAAAGATCCCGATTCTCGCTTCCGAAGGGTTCTGGCAGATGGCTCACGATGCTCGGACGGACTGGTCGATGCTGTTGGGGTCGCTGTTTCTGCTGATCGTGGGTGCCGGGCCCTTGTCCGTGGACAAAGGAATCAGTCGCAAGATAGATCGCACAGGATGCTCATGATACGACTTCTGCTCCTCCCGTTGTTCCTGCTCGCCGCCACATCGATGGTTGCCGCCGAGGAACCGATAAAGCCGCAGCCAATCACCCGCATCTGGCTGACGCACACGACGAACGATCCCAGCAAGATCGTTGTGAACTGGATGAGCGACGGGGCGGGCGATTCGATCGTTCGCTTTGGCCTGACGGACCTTCGTCGTGACGCTTTACAACGAGCGGAACGCCAGCATCCGTAATCAGGCGAAAGGGAAATGGCACGACATCTTTCGCAAGGGAACGCTTTGCATTACCGGCTTCGGGTACTTTGCCGAGCGGGCAGAGGTCGATGGCTTCCCTTACTACAACACGTCGCTGAGCGGCACGGGGAATAAGTATCCAGACCCGCACTCGCAGTTTCTGGCGGGCGAAGACAACTATGTCCTGCCGAGCTTCGACCGGGAGGCGGGAAAGATGACGGTCGAAATCAAGGGCCTGGACGGGAAAGTATTGGATCGTCAGGAGTTCCCATCAAGCGGGACGCACCGAGATCAGAATGCTGCTGCCGGATCGAATTGAAGACGGCAAGCGATACGTTGACAGCCAACAATCAACGCGTCCGATCAATCGTTACGAACTTCGCAATCAACCATGGGCGACGGCCCCAACGCAGAATGTGTCCAGCCAACATACAGGGAAGCAGAGCAACACCGACCAATCCGAGGCCCCTGGAACCGAGATCCGGTTCAGCCAGTGCCCATGGTGTTGACAAGACGTGGTTTGCGATGGAAACGAGGCCAAGAACGAGCATCAGCAGGAAAATGGGAGCGATGCACACGATGTAGAAAAATGCTCCGCAGCCCAGAGGTTCAAATCGCGCGACGGTTTTGGCCCGGCCGACGTGTGGTTCGTAAGGATTCAAAGGATCAAATGACTTAAATCGGGTGACGGCCAGCGATGACCGGGCCGCCGCGACCGGTCAATCTTTTGGAAACGCGTTGTCGGCAGTTCCGTGTTTGTCGCTTGGTTCGTTGGCTTTCAGGCGATCCAAGTACTTGTAGATCATACCATTTGGGTCGCTCCAGTATGCATGCAAAGGCGAACCATCTGGCCTCGTTACAGGCGTTGGGTTCTGGGGATTTGCGGGGTCAAATGACCAGTCGATCTTGATCGTACGTCTCATCCTGCCCATGTAATCGGGTTCCTCAGGGTGACGCCCCCGCAAGAATAGTGCGGGCTCACTTTCGACGGAAGATTGGAAGTCATCCCAGCCGTCAGGCCACTCGTTGTTGTGGGAACGCATGTACCAGAGGAGCATGTCCCCAGCATCCCACGCAGCATACGCCTCAGGTATGTGCCACCACACGTAGACGACCCGGCCAGCGAACCAGGCACAAAGAGAGAGGACGAACAGTCCGACGATCAACCATGGCCGTTTGTAAAGATTCATGCACAGGCGTCTTCATCCGGCGAACTTGTTTCTCCGCGGTCGGTCCAGTGAGAATAGAAAAAAACAGCGTTCTCGCCAGCTTTCGCTCAGTGTGTCTAAATTCAATCCGTTGCGAGTCCTAAAATTAGTCACTCATTACCTTTGCTTCAGTAACGACGTTGTCTGCAAAATTCAAGCATAACCATTCGCTATCGATCCCAATGAAAGAGCGTTCCGGTCCAAGAAGATAAACGCAGTCGAACTCGCGAAAATAGGGTGTGTCTCGCGGCGGGCCGAGTAGATCGTGTATCTGCTCTCGAGTCATCTCAATCAGTTCGAAGCGACTAAGTAGGTCGTCCACCATTTGAACCCTTACTTTGTCTCTTCCAGTCGACGCCTTCCAAGCTGTTGAGTCGAAGCGAGGTGTGAGGTACCAGTAAGCGAAGAGGACCATTCCAACGATAACCGCCACCGATAGCACGATGCGTTTAATGAACCGGCGAGTTCTCACGGGGCTTTCGGCTCGATTTGTACGTTCTGTCATCTCAATCGAATAACTTGCTTTTCAGCGGTCGGTCCGGTGAGAAGAGATGAAACCAGCGTTCTCACCGACTCGGGGGATCACATAGTTTGTATTCTCGCTGGTACCCAATGCCCCGTCAACAAGAGCGGGCGAAAGCATTCCTCGTGGGAGAGACGGTTCGAGCACGGAAAGTCCGAATATCGATACGGCTTCGTCGTCGTCGAAGAGACCGGATGACGGCGATCAGTCGGGGAAGGTCACACGTCACCGGGAATGCAAGAAAAGATTTCTAACGGCCATGTCGCTCGGTTCACGTTCTCTGATCCACGCGATAGTTACACGCCGCCCTGCGTTTCGGAACAGCAAAGGGGCAAGCCCTTGAGCGTTTTTCGCATCGCGTCGTCGACTCCGCCATCGCAATTGTTATCCGCCGCCCTGGGGCGAGCATGGTGGTCAACCAGGAGGAGTCAGGACGTTACCAAACGCGATATATTCGCCGTCTTGATAAACGGAGTCTATCGTAGACGTGTCATCACCGTAAATCGAAAACAAGTCGGAATCTGTAATCGGCGTAAAGACGATGGGCGACATTACAACGTTCGGGCGTTTCGGATATGCGACCGGAACCATCTCGTGTGTAATTACGGCGTCGCGATCCAAAAGCAGTTCGGCTCGCAATTCACCATCATCCGTCAATTCAACTTCGCCGACAATTCCGACTCGCGTTCCATCGTATTCCACGGGCGATCCGGAGCTAACGTCCGCAGTGGATGGAAAGGCGACGACGAGTGTGATGCCCTGGTGTCGTGGCGACCCGCAGCCGGAAACGGCGAGCAAGGAAGCAAGCAGGCAAGGTATGGCGAGTAACCGAAGTCGCGAGATCAGATTCATTGTTCGTCCTGGCGTAACGACCGCCGTCAGCGGGTACGGCCGATTAATTTTCAACCTCCAATCGCCTGACACCGTACTCCGTTGCACGGCTTGGTCATCCGCCGGTTTGGTTCGAGCATTGGGAGCTTCAGTACAAGTAGAGTGTATCGCACAATGCAACCACGGGGGAATTATGAAATCGCCCAGATAAATCCAGCCCAGGCGACAGCAAGCAGCAGAAGTTTGGCCGAAATCCATGGCGTCGTTCGATCGGCGATTAGAGCGACGTGGAGAATGTAGCCGCCAACGCCGCCGTAAAACGCGAGGACCATTAGCATATTGTAGAGGAGCGAGTGGGGTTGGCCCGGTGCCGGAGCGACCATCATTGCATCAGACAAGCCGAGGATACGGTGGACCGTCAACATGGTTGCGAATGGAACAAAGGCCGCAAACGCAAAGACGCGAGATCGAAAGATCATTTTCAACGCGGATGGCCGTTGGTGTAGGTCAGGCGAATAACTTGTTTTTGAGCGGTCGGTGCGGTGAGAATCGAAAAAACCAGCGTTCTCGCCGGTTTAACCTTCGGTACGGTGGGTGTGTGCTCCCGCCTCTCCGACGCTGCGATATTCGTACGAGCTCAATCGCGATTGAAAAAACACGGCACCAATTTCACCGACTCTCCGCCTGCGATCGCAACCGCGTGTTTCCTTTACTCAGCGATGAACTACCGAACTTATCACGCACCGCATCGGTAACCGCATCCAGCTTTCGCTGCTTCGCGTGTTCCTGGCTCTCCGGGTCCGCGTCGAACAGGCTCTTCTGGACCAACTGATCGCCGCTGAAATTGCTGACTCCGACACCGATCAAACGGATGCTCAAATGATTCCCTGAAAGTGCGTCATCATGCAACTCTTTTGCAACCCGCCAGACCTCGGCGGTCACGTCGGTAGGACTTGAGAGCGTTCGAGAACGAGTAATGGTCCGAAATTCGGCAAAACGGATCTTCAAATGGATCGTTCTCGCTTGCTCGTTCTTCCGCCGCAATCGTCGCATGATCTGTTCGGTCAGGTCCAGTAACCACGCACGTGACAGCTCTCTGTCAGCGATGTCCGTCGCAAACGTCGTTTCGTGAGAGATCGACTTCGCTTCGCGGTCTGGCACAACCGCACGATCGTCGATCCCGCGAGCAAGCTTCCAGAAATGCTCGCCCTGAGTCCCGAAGTTTTGTCTCAGCGTTTCAACTGAGCGTCGGCGAAGCTGTTCGATCGTGTGAATGCCAAGTCGATCGAACACGCCACCGGTTACCTTTCCGACGCCCCAAAGACGTCCCACCGGCAATGGATCTAGGAACGCTTGGGTCTGATCGGGCGGTACAACCACGAGTCCATCAGGCTTCTGTACGTCGCTGGCGATCTTCGCGAGAAACTTGTTCGGAGCGACACCGACAGATGCGACGAGCAATGTTTCCTCCATGATCTCGTCTTTGATACGGCGAGCGATTTGTTCTGGCTTGCCAAACAATGATTCACATCCGCTGACGTCGAGAAAGGCTTCGTCAAGTGAGAGCGGTTCCACCAGCGGTGTGTAACGAAAGAAGATGTCCCGGATCTGGCGAGAGACTTCGGCGTAATAACTCATGCGAACGGGCACGACAACGACATCGGGACACAGCCGCAAGGCTGTGGACGTCGCCATGGCACTGTGCACGCCGAATCTACGCACCTCGTAGTTTGCC
>JBDNIG010000055.1:0-7344 GCA_041688415.1 Rhodopirellula sp.
ACATGCTGCTGGGGGAATAAAACGATCCCCCTTCGCTGTACCCCCACGCTTTCGCTGCCGACCATGTTTCGCCTTGGTCATCGGAGACGGAGATCCATTTTCGCGCGGGTACGTCCGGGTCGTGCGAGTTGCTGCCCCGCATGATCATCACGATGCGGCCATCGCTGGCCTCGGCGATCGTGGGCTCGATCATCCCACGGCAACTCAACGTCTCATCCCCCGCGACACGCGGTGAACTCCGCCAGGTGATTGAACCATCGGGCGTCCACTCGCCGATCAAGACAACGGCGGCGGTGTAGGTATGCGCCTTGGGAGGTTGGTAGAGTTCCCCGGCGGCGTCGAGGATCGTCATCTGGGCGGGGACTAAGATTCGACCATCGCGCGTCGTGATCGGGCGGCAACCCTTGTCGCCGAGGTAGATCGCGTTCTTACCGATCCACAAATCGTCAAACGGATGCGCCGCATCATAGTCGCCCGCGCCGACAATCGGTTCGTCCAGGAGCCAGCTCTGACCACCATCTTGGGAGACCCGGTACCGGAGATAGTACGTTTTCTGAGCGATCGGAGGCTCCGCCGTCCGGGGGTCGAGGTCCGGTGTGTCGAGGGCGTTCACAATCCAGAGGACTCGGTTGTTGCGTGGATCCAACAACGCCGTGACCGGATTCCTGCGATAGCCGTGGGGCAGTCCCTGGGCGAGCGACCGCTGCGAGCGTAGCGGTTTCCATGATTCGCCATTGTCGTCGGATTGGCGACTGCTACTGATGAGTCGGTTGTCTGTCCGATCGGCGTAGATCGCGCCGTAGTAAGGTGAGGCCGCTGCTGAGATTTCTCGCTGGACCACCGTCACGCAGGGCGTCGCGGCATCGCTGGCGGACACCGTCGTGTCAACGGCCGCTGTCATGACGAGTGTCCCACACAATACGGCGGTCATGAATTCCCGAATTTTCACCACGTTAATTCTCCCAGTTAGATCGTACGGAAAGTGTTTGCTTGAAGGTTTCTCCCCGGCGGACAGGGACAATGCTTGGACAGCGATCTTTTTGTGAGCGACAAGCCGCTAGCCGTCGGTTCGTTGCGATTATACCGGCGGCTAGCGGGCTGTCGATTTAGTAACCCGACGCGTCAGCGAGGGACCAGGTTGCATCCCTCGCTGACGCGTCGGGTTATGATTTACACGCTAATTTCGTAAAAACGATTCAATCGACAGCCCGCTAGCGCCTTGCCGCTCACTGGATTGGATTTTGGTATTGCTGTGTGGAGTTAATAACCAGGTTCGAGTCGTTAATTCCGCATCAGTCCATCATCCGAAACGCTTCCCCCCAACGGCGCTTACTCCGGCGTCACGACGAACTCCCCGCCGACCGTTTCGAAGAACATCGTATTCGCGCCCGCGGAAACCTTGGCTTCGAAATGCGACTCGCCGTCGCGGCTTCGCACGGTCCAGTTGCCCGGCTTCAATCCTGCCAACAACACCTGCCGCTTTCCCTTGCCGGGAACCTGGATCGTGAAGCGGTTCGCGATCAATTCGGAGTTCTTGTTCATCGAGACAACTCGATCGGCGAGACTGACCACAAAGCTCTCCTCGCTCTGGGTGAACTTCACGTCCAGCGGTTCGGTATCACCGGCGGTCATCTGGAATACGGTCAAAAACCGATCTCGCTTACTGGCGGTCTTGGGCGAGATCATGATCCGATGCCCGCTCGCCTCGGCATGGTATGTCGGCGGTGCCTCGTACTGGAACTCAAACGAACTGTTCGCCTTCTCCCCACTGAGGATTTCCATCTGGCGGTGCGCTGCGGAGGGAACCAACATCTGCACATGGGTCTCGCCCACCAAATCGCCTCTTTGGTTCCGGAGGATGACCCCGTCGGCGGTTTGCTGAGGCGGTTCCAGGGTGTTGATCTGCCAGTATTTGGTGAAGTTCGGCTTCGCAGTGGTCATGTCGTCGGTCAAAATGATCGCCGCCGGGATATCGTCGCGCCGCAGATTGAGGAAACAGAACCCGCGGCTGTATTGTTCCATCTTTTCCGAATACGCGCTCGTCAGATCGGCCTTGAAATAGCTGTAGGCTGGTTCTTGCTTCGACGGACCAAAGTCGGTCGAGACGACGCGACCATTGCGAAAACGGGGATCCCGCTTCGTCTGCGCCGGCGTGCGTGGGGCAGTTTGGTTGTAGCGAGTCCCGCCATCATTGGACTCGGTGCTGAGGAATTTCTCGTCCGGGTCGCGCGCCAACATCATGCTGTGCGCAATCGACCGCTTATTGAAATTTTGATCATAAGGGGTTCCGTAAAACTTGTAGACGCCCAGGTCGGCGACCTGCAGACCACGGTAGTAGATTTGCAGCGCGCTGGCATCGGCGTGCTGGTGGTTGCCAAAGTGGAATCCGCCGCCTTTGATTTCCGCAACCACATCATTGCTGTCCATACCGATATCCCAGCCCGTGCGGGCGATCATCGAACCGAGAATCGGACCAAATTCCATCGTCAACGGAAGTGAGTCGCGGCTTTCGACGGGCTTTAAACTCGGATCATTCAAAAGTAGGAACAATATCGGGTTGCCCGACAATCCACCCTGCCGCTCGAAGTCCGCCTTCAAGACCGGGTCGTCTGCGTAAGCGTACATCAACAACATCGTCTGAGGGTGCTTCCAATAGGAAAACGTACCCGGCCGGCCAGCACTAAAGCCGTCACCATCGCGAAGCATCTGTCCGTCGGGAAGTCGCATGTATTGCCAAAACTTGCGCATCTCTTTGAGATTCTCGTCAAAAACGCGTTGGCCGGTCATCCGGTCAAAGAGCCATGCCGCGTGCATCTCCCATCCAAAACGATAAGCACCGTAGTTGACGCCCTGGTTGTGACGCGGCGACTGGTGCTCGAAATCCCGCATCGGTACCAACTGTTCCAAAATGATGTACGAAGTGTATTGGTACGGTTTGGATTCGTCGCCGTACAACGCGATACTCATCGCCAGCAGATCACGGTTGATTTGGGCTTCGGCGCCGTGCCCATTGATAATACTCTGTCGAAACGGGGGCCAACCGCACTCCATGTCGACGGCCAGACGCATCAAATTTTCGCGTAGCATCGACTTCTCTTCTTGACTCAACAGGTCGTAGCACCAGTCGTACACGAGTGACCCGGTGTAGATCGCTCGACCCATTTCGCGAGTGATATCCAAGATATTTCCGAACTCGACGTGCGACAAATAATCGGCGGTCAACTGAACCGCTTCGCGGCCCACCGATTTGTCACCGGTCATCAAGTAGTAGAACGCTTTGGTCTCGGCGGCCTTTTCCAGGCCGGCATTGAGCGGCATTTCCTCGGCGGGCGAAAACTCGAACGCGAATGGCTGCTTCGCGGACGCGGCAACCCGCTCCCAAACCTCCGCATTTTCGCCCTCGGTCAGCCGTTGCTTCAGACTCGGCAACGACTCTTGATTGACCCACAATCGCGGATGCGTCGCCGGGGGAACCACCTTCGGCTGGTAATCCTTGGCTTGTTCGGGGACCGCTGGCGGCGCATAGGTTTTCAGTTCGACGTACCCCAACCGCACGCCACGCGGCAACCAGAGCTTCAGTTGTTGTTCCTCGCCGCTGAGTTGAAACTTCC
Organism: Rhodopirellula sp.; assembly: GCA_041688415.1. Lineage (GTDB taxonomy): Bacteria > Planctomycetota > Planctomycetia > Pirellulales > Pirellulaceae > Rhodopirellula. Next base: position 3,612 of record JBDNIG010000055.1, read on the forward strand.
CCGTTACCTGACGCGGTCGGTTCCAAGGAACGTACACGACGCGTTTGGTCGGTCGGTTGTCATCGAGTTGGAGTTTCATGAACAGCGAATCGTACTTCCCTTTCGCTTTCTTCATTAACGCGGCTCCTTCGTCGTCCACCACCGCAAAGGTGCTGACCACGTACGTTCCCGCTTCGGGAGCTTTCAAATCAAAGGTGACATCGGGCTGATCACGGTCGGTTTCGACGCTCGCCTTCGCGGTCGGTTTGAGCGTAATGCCCTCGTTACCGGCCAGCCGCTCGTCGGCAACGACCTCGGCAGTTTTGGCGTACAACTCGCCCTGGTCGGCCATCAACCGGTACGGACGCCCTTTGACAAACTCAGCCCCCTGTGCGGGAGCAGCGCAAGCGAACAAGGCCAGCGAAAGAAGGGGCCAAACAAAGACGAGGAAAGACTTGGGGGTGTTCTGCATAATCGTCGCGGCACGAGAGAAGTGCCACTTGCAAAGGAGGGAGGAGGTGGAGGGAGCGATTGATCGCGTGCCGGCCAGTGTAACCCAAAACCGCAATGAGTTGGGGAAGTCGCGGCAAAGCGATGGCGATCCTAGCGGGCTGCCAATTTCGTAACCCGACGCGTCAGCGAGGGACCGGGTTGCATCCCTCGCTCACGCGTCGGGTTATGATTTGCACGCTCATTTCGTAAATACGATTAAATCGACAGCCCGCTAGGATCGCAATCGCTCGGCACCTTCGCGGTAACGCGCGGCGGTTTTTTGGACGATATCATCTGGCAGCGGTGGTGGGGGACTGTTGCGATCCCAGTCCGAGGCTTGCAACCACTCGCGGACGAATTGTTTGTCAAACGAACGCTGTGCCCGGCCAGGTTCATACTCGTCCGCGGCCCAGAACCGGGAACTGTCCGGCGTCAGGACTTCATCGATCAACATCAGGGTTCCCGCGCAGACGCCGAATTCAAATTTGGTATCAGCGATCAAGACACCTTTCTCGCCGGCGATCTGGGCGGCATCCTCGTAGATGACGAGACTCATCGTGCGGAGTTGTTCGGCGGTTTCGGCGCCGAGTTGCTCAATCATGACGTCGATCGGCACGTTTTCGTCGTGGCCTTCTTCCGCTTTGGTCGCGGGGGTGAAAATTGGCCCGGCGAGTTTCTCGCACTGACGCAGGCCCTGCGGTAGGCTCACGCCACAAATTTCACCGGTTTCTTGATACGCACGCCAACCGCTACCTTCGAGATAGCCTCGCACGACACATTCAAATGGAACTACCTTGGCTTTCCGCACGACCATGATGCGTCCATTGAGCGGAGCCGGGTCGACGCGATCGGCGATGCGTTTGGGAACCTCGGTGCTGATCAGATGATGTCGTAGCGGCGTGCCCGCATCAGCCAATCGGGCGCCGATCTCGCCGGCGTCGATGGCTTCGAACCAGAACCGACTCATCGCGGTCAACAGTCCGCCTTTGCCGGGAATGCCCGATGGGAGGATATAGTCGAATGCGCTGATGCGATCGGTGCTGACAATGAGCAGACAATCGCCGAGATCGTAGACATCGCGGACCTTGCCCTGACGGCGCGGGAACGGCAGGCTCGTCTGGAGCAGCGATCCGGCGGAATCGAACCGATAGACTTCTTGGGATGGCGTGTTCATTCCTAAAATTTCGCATAGCCGACCGGATTTGAATAGATAGGTTCGCAATGTGGAAAAATCGGCCCATCTCGCGATGCCACGCCGAACCGACTACCATAGTGTGATGTCGACCGAGACGGCGGCGGCATTTTCGATTTTTTCATTCATGCACACGGCACCGAGAAATTTGACAGCCATGGGTCAGATGCACTTCCATGTCCCAGATGCGGCCGCCGGTTTTTTTCACGCGAGCCGCTGGGAAGACGCCTATCTGTGCGGGATGGAAGGTGTTCCGTGGCAGACGCGTAATGTCTTTCATCCACACGAGTCGGCAGGCGTGGCGGCGGTCGACTCCGCACGTGACTTGCCATCTAGCTTTCGCTCGTCCGCACAGGCCGGTGGCCGGTTGACGCTGACCCGAGGCGTCGACACGTCGGCGAAACTGCTGATTACCTGTCCGATCGAAAAAATCGGTTTTCGCGTCCTGACGACCTGCTCACTCCGCTGCGTCGACACCCCGCACTCATTGGTCGTCGAGTTGGCGCGGGGCAGTTGTCACCGGGTGCGAACGCAAGCGGACATCTGGCAGCGTGGTGGCTTGTCGCTGAGTGATCGATTTGAAGAATTTCTCGCGACCGGCACGGAGCGCTTCCTCGATGCCGTGCAGCCTCGAGCCAAACGTCCCGGCGGCGAGAAATCGAAAGGCCGGGCACTGGCCATTTGTGAAGCGGAGATTCAGTCAACCCGCGCCGCAATCCAAGCGATCTCGCTGCTCGAACAATCCGCGGCGGAGTTGAGTCAATTATTCGCGGCTCAGTCGATGGCGTTTCGGCGTACCCGCGAGCCACGCCTGAGTACGATGATGGCCGCCGGCGTGCTGCCGAGTGACAATGCGATCTCACAAGCGGGCAAAGCAACACGGTCGACGCCGGGGCAGCGGACCGCACCGGCCGCGGCGAAATCAAACTCGACCGAAACGATCGACACGGCACTCGTCGGCCTCGACGACGCGCCCGAAACGATTTTTAACGAGATCGCTCAGGCCTTCAACGCGGTCGCCGTCCGCATCAGTTGGGGCGAAATAGAGAACGCGTCGGGAACGCCCGATTTTGCGTCCGCCAACCGCGTCCTCGATGAGTGCGCCAGCATCGGGATGCGCGTGATCGGTGGCCCCGTCATCGATCATCGAGCCGGCATGCTACCGGATTGGCTGACGCTGATGGACAACCATTTTGACCAGCTCATGTCAGCGATGACGAAGTTTGTCGAAGCCACGGTCACCGAGTTTCGCGGCCGCGTGCATTTGTGGAACGCGGCCTCAGGACTGAACGTCTGCGGTCCCCTGGGCCTCGATGATGAGCAGGTCATGCGATTCTCGATTGGAGTCTTGCAAACGATTCGTCGCTGCGATCCACACACCCCCGTCGTGATGTCGATAGACGAGCCCTGCGGCGAGTACCTGGCGCGACACGCCGATGGGATTTCACCGCTGCATTTCGCCGACGCGCTACTGCGCAGCGGTTTGGGGTTGGCCGGTATCGGATTGAATTTCCGATTCGGGTATGACCAAGGCGACACGCAACCGCGCACGGCACTCGAGTTCGCGCAGCTCATCGATCGCTGGGGAACACTCAACGCCCCCCTGCTCGTGCAGTTGTCGATCCCGGCCGCGCCGGGCATCGACCCGGCTGCGCGAATCAAGACTTCGCCCGTTTCGCTGGCTCCGGAAATGAACGGTAAAACCGCAGCGTGGGGGCGCCAGCAATACGACTATGCCCGTCCGTTGATCGAAATCTTGCTCGCCAAACAAATTGTTCACGCCGTGGTTTGGGACGGCGCCTCCGACCAACTCCCGCACGTGATGCCGCACACCGGCGTGATCGATAGCAACGGTGCCCCCCGCCCCATGCTCTCCTACCTGACCGGGCTGCGGGAAGAACTGTTGATGTGAGTCGGTGTTGACAACAACCGCAGCAGTTCCCGGTGAAGGCTGGTTTTGAGGCATTTTTGCTTCGAGCTCGCCGACTTCTTGCGTTTTGAGAAGAGGCGGTCGATGCGAGATTGGTTGACGACTGGATTTTGGCTTCAAAATGAAGCATCCAAGCTCAT
>JBDNIG010000004.1:0-6669 GCA_041688415.1 Rhodopirellula sp.
GCGCGCCAGCACTGTCGACCGACGGCTCCGCCCGTCGTGAGCCAGCACTGTCGACCGACGGCTCCGTCCGTCGCGAGCCAGCACTGTCGACCGACGGCTCCGCCCGTCGTGAGCCAGCACTGTCGACCGACGGCTCCGTCCGTCGTGAGTCAGCATTGTCGACCGACGGCTCCGCCCGTCGTGAGCCAGCATTGTCGACCGACGGCTCCGCCCGTCGCGAGCCAGCCTGCACAGCCTCCCCACCCACTTCTCTACCCGATACCGGCCTTCGGGGCGCATTCACCGGCGGCAAAGTCGCCCGCGGCGGTGGCGGCGGTGGCTGCTGCCGAGGTGTTCCCGGCTGCTGAGACGCCGCAGGCTGCGGTGCGGGAGGTGATCCAGGCGGCGGGACCGGCGGGGGCGGCATCTGCGGATTCCCAGCCGAGTTGGATTTCGGCGGTCGCGGCGGCAAGTTGCCTGAATTTGCTGCCGAGGATGGATCCGAATGGGACATGAAGGAAGCCTGCGAACCCTCCCTGAGAGGGGATCGCGCCGTTTCGAGTTCGAGAAGCAATAAAAAGTGAGCGATCGCCTCACAGAGACGCGTCCGTACACAACAGAACTCAGACGAGACCACTTCGTCAAGTTTAGCCCAGCAAAGCCGACGGGGACGGCTGAGAAAAGAAAAACTTTCCTAACAAGCACCACCCGCAGTTGACAGCGAGCGTACAATCCGCCATCCTTCGACGCTGACAAACCGCCTGCGGAACACTACGAAACTTTCTCCCCGAAAGATCAATTTCGCATGAACCCAGGATCCCATCGGAATGTCAACCTAATACCGCGGGATGGAGCAGCCCGGTAGCTCGCGAGGCTCATAACCTCGAGGTCGTCGGTTCGAATCCGGCTCCCGCAACTTCAATCTGGCATGTCGGTTTAATCCGACCGCCGGGTTATCGAACAAGCCGACGTTGGTCACTATGACTGGCGTCGGCTTTTTTTGTGCTTTACCGCTGTGTGGGAAAGGACTTACGTCATCGCTCCGTCGCCAGTGGTCTCTCCGAGAGTCTCTGGAAAAATTCTATGGGGCTGACGCCGAAACGGTCTCCGAGGCGATCTCGGACAAAGGTCTCGCGTGTCTCTGTACGATGCAGACCTCCAGGTCATGATGTGACCCCAAAACGGATCACAGTGCTATCCGAAGAAAGTGGTCAACCTTCCTGGAGTCTCTGAAATGGCTGCACGACCTGCGACTCCTTTCTCAGTCAGGCCAAGGGCCATCAAGGAATTCGCCATTTTGATATCGCTCGACGAGCCGGTACGGGTGACTCAGGTCCGAGTTGTCGAAGATGAGCACATGCGGCAATCTTTCGATCGCCACGGCGAGGTTCGCTTGCGTGCGTGCGAATCTTGCCTCCAGTTTCTCGTCGGGAATATCGTGTCCGCCTTGGCTTGCCCGCATCGACACTCGCTGGATCGACGTCGCGACATCACAAATACGAATGAAGATCATCACGACTTCATAGCCATCCGCCGCATGCTGAGCTAGCAAGTCGACTTTCTCACCGACAGGATCCGACAAGACCGTTTCGAACACAAAGCTTTCGCCTCGCTGGACGAGCGCCGCACGAATAGCGGATGCCGCCTCTGCGGCTTCGTAAGGCCCGATAGTCAACTCGGCCGCAATCTCGTCTGCGTTTACAAACCGCAATCCACAGTCGGCCAGATGAACTGCGAAGAACGTTGACTTGCCGGCTCCATTGGAACCGGCAAGTGCAATCACGATTGGACGCGTTTCGAGGAAATCGAAGTCTGGCATCAACTGTCGGTTGACTCAAAAACTCGATTGACGAATCGGCCGATCGTCTCAGTGCCATCCTCGTCGGTCCTGCAAAGCAAACCGGGCCGATCCGCTACCGCCTCGTAGTGCGGAAACGGTCGCATTTGAAGGTAGTCGCTCACGCGTTGCCGTCCCGCTGGCGAATCCACTTCGGCGATCGCTTCAGATAACGATCGCACCGCGCCGGCTTGCCGAAGCGCCATGGCTCGATCGCCTCGCAGTAATGGTTCGAGCGACTTGCCGATCGCAGCCCAAAACTCGATCTGACCCGCAATACTGCGTTGTGAAAGCTCTGCGGTCGCGCGTGCGTCGCAAACCAGTTCGTCGGATAGTTTGACGGGTTGCCCCATGGTTTTGCTCCTGAGCGGATTTACTCTCAATCAACATGGTAGTATAATGCTACCTGGCGTTCAAGGTTTTTCCCTCGCCTTCCCCACCACAGTTCGCCTTGAATGGCGTGGACTTAGTGAGCCGACGGCGCTAGCCGCGGGTTTCGACGCCGTTAACGCAATGCAACGCCCGAAGCTAGCGCCTACGGCTCACTTGGATTGCTTAAGTCCACGCCATTCCAGTTCGCCTTGGCGGTGCGGCGATATTGAAATCCCTGTAGCGGAACAATCCGTCTCAGTCATCGTTCAATTTGAAAACCTCTGAAACAAACATCGCTAGGGAAAGCCGGCCGCAAACGGGAGAGATTCGTCCGCGAGAAATGGCATGGGAGTTGCGGTATGCAAGCCGTAAAATGCCCACAGACGGGGCGATAGCTTCTCGATGGGCTACACATCCCGACGGTTCAGGACGGAGAGATGTTCGATGGATGCCGCTTTGATCGCCTTGACGGACCGAGGGGCTCGCTTCGCGTTCCTCGGTGAACCTTTTCGAAGTCGGCAGGAGATCCCGAACGAAGACATCGTGGATATCAACTTCAATAAAGTGGAGACAACCGACGCTGATGTCGAAGCGATGCTGTCGCTTACGAATCTCGACGGGATCAGCTTCTGGAAGACCGGCGTTTCCGATCGCGCGATCGAGCTGATTGCGCAGCTCCCTCAACTCACTCGACTCAACCTGTGCGGGACGCAAGTTACAGACGCATCGGTTTCCATGCTCGTTTGCATGACTCTGAACTACATCGACGTCGCCGACACGCAGCTCACACCGCAGGGCGTAAAAACGCTGCGCGCGGGACTGCCCAATGCAGAGATCCTCTCTTAGCAGCCCGTTGTCTGCCACTGCTGCTCGCGGTGGTCCGTGGGTGTGGCTGCCTTTTTATCCTGCGTTTTCGTTCGGTGTCGTTGCAGCGGCGTACTTGTATGCTGGATGGTTCCGCAGCGACGCCAGACGAGATTCGTGAGCTGGCGACCGAAATTAGCCAAATGCCGAAGCCGGTCCTGATTCACTGTGCCCAAGGTCATGGACGAACGCGAGGATTGCAAATTGCAAAATGAACATTGCAAAAGGTAAATTGGTAGAGTGGAACGAAGAGGTCTCATCAAATGGAGATTGAGAAATGAAACCGGATGAGTTGTCCGATCGTTTACTGGAGCTTGCTGTGCGAGTCGGTAGGGTTGTCGATGCGTTGCCTGATACGCGACTTGGCAAACATATCGCGGGACAATTGGTTCGCAGCGGAACCTCTCCGGCGCCAAACTACGAAGAGGCGTGTGCGGCGGAGAGTCGTCGTGACTTCATCCATAAAGTTCGGATAGCACTGAAGGAACTTCGCGAGACGCGATGTTGGGTCAAACTCATCATGCGATCGGATCTGCTTCCCGAAGCAAAAATGTCGGAAATCGCGAACGAAACCGATGAACCGTGCAAGATCCTTGGCCAATCATTGGTCACCGCACGCCGAAACGAAGATCAAGCCAAAGCCAAACTCACAAAACCCTCGCCCAAATAAATTAAATCACCAATTTGCAATGATCATTTTGCAATTTGCAATCTTCTGCCATCATGGAAATTGTGTTGACAGTTCCGTCGTGGCTTCAAACGCGGCACCCGGCGGATGCCACTGTTCTCGATCTGCCTACCTGAAAAGATCAACGAAATCCGGCTCAGCGACAACAGCTCATTCTGGGACCAAGGCTATACAGCCCTGATGCTGACCGACACCAGTTTTCTTCGTAATCCGAACTACCACCCAGCTACCGATACCCCCAACACGCTCGATTATCCGCGCATGCCCGAAGTCACTCTTGCTTCCCAGCAGCGCCTACTCTCGTTTCTCCCGGCACATCAAAAATACCGGTTACCCCAGCGAGATACAAACACATGGATGCCACCGACATGCCTTGAAAATCCACCACTCTGGGGCATGCTCGAAAAGACTGTATGTCTGCGATTGTCTTGGTTTCGGCGAACGATGTACGCTTTAGTCGGATGAGCCGAAATAGCGATACGCACTGATCGCCAAATGTGGACTAGATGGTTTCCGGGGGGAACAGACCAAGGCCGTTTACGGGTATTCGTCGGATTCACCGACCGTGAAAGACTTTTCAATCGAACTGTTCAAGTCCTGTTACAACATGGACGTCGGCGGCGAGGTTCGGCTGGGCAATGAAGCCCTTGTGTTTCTGAAGCGCTGGAAAGACTCCCGGACACACGAAGACGCGTTTGAAACGCTATCGCGTCAGTGCTCCGAGTTGTTGAACATCGCCAGCGATCTTGACAATCGAGATTTGAAAGCGTTGGCTGAACTGGATTACTTTGAGCTGATCGACCAGCGAATTCTCAGCGAGTTGGCATCAGCGGTCGCGAACAAGACGATCTCGTCGGGGGAATGCACGCAATTGATTCGCGGCCGCCGCCGTGGGCACTGGTATGCTAAGTACGAGCACTACTATGAAGCGGTCGATTACGCGGCCGAGTTACTGCATCTGCTCGATACGCTTTCGATTAGGTTGGAATCACCCCAGCAGGGTGTGGCGACGTACGTCCAGACGTTCTACAAACTCGATCAGGTCTACCGCAAATTCATCTTCCACAACGTCAAGTCGGGTGGTGCGACCCTGCTCGGTGCGTTGACCGACAAGATCTGCAAACGTTACACGAACGCCTTCCTGATGCCGTTGGGTGACCGTTGGCAGGAATTGGTGGACGGACTTACTAACCCGACGCGTGAGCGAGGTTCTGACGATGATGCTGATCCTCGCTTACGCGTCGGGTTGGTATGGGCGATCCCCGGCAGCCAGTCACAAACTGGGTTCTTTGACAAATACGTTCGCCGCGTGTTGGAGAAGAACAAGAAGGTCTATGTGATCATCTCGGACGCGATGCGTTTTGAGGTCGGCGAGGAGCTGTGTCGACGGGTTCGTCAGGAAGACAAGTTCGAGGCCGATTTGGATCACATGATCACCACGCTGCCCAGCTACACGCAATTGGGAATGGCGGCACTGCTGCCGCACAAGACGCTGCAGATTCAAGACGACAAGATGCCCACGGTTACGGCGGATGATGTCTCCACGTCGGGCACGGTGAACCGAGACAAGATTCTCAAGGCCGCAGCCAAGGGCATTGCACCGGATGCCTCCGCGCTGGCAGTGAAGGCGGACGACATTCTGGACAAGACCAAGGAAGAGGTTCGGGCGTTAGTCCGGGATCACGACGTGATCTACATCTATCACAACACGATTGATCAAACCGGCCACACACAAAAAACCGAACGCAAAGCGTTCGCGGCTGCCGAGATGGCAATAGACGATGTGGTTCGTCTGGTGCGGAAACTAACCAGTGCAAACGCGACCAACGTGGTGGTCACGGCTGACCATGGGTTTTTGTACCAGGACGAAGTGGACGAGAGTGATTTCTCAGTTGCTGAAGTGAAGGGCGATATCACGGCGTCGGACCGTCGTTTTTTCGTAGGACGCAACTTGCAGGTAACCGGTGGCGCCAATCTGTATTCATCGCAAGTCTTAGGGCTGGGTGGCGATTTGCAGGTCGCGATTTCGAAGTCCATCAATCGTTTCCGCAAGAGCGGCAGCAGCACGCGGTTCATGCACGGGGGCAGCACGTTGCAAGAAATCGTGATTCCGGTGATCCAGATCAAGAAGAGTCGCGGATCCGATGTCACCGCGGTCGGCGTGGACATGATCCCGCCGCCATCGAGTGTGATTTCCACGGGCCAGTTGGCGGTGGTTTTCTACCAGTCGGACCCGGTGACGGAAAAAGTGCAGGCTCGGCGATTACGCGTTGGCTTGTACGCGGCCGACGGTGAACTGATTTCGGACAGTCATGATTTGGCGTTCGACTTGACCAGCGAGAACGCTCGCGAGCGTGAATTGAAGGTGCGGTTATTGTTGTCCAAGCAAGCCGACAACTACAACCAGCAACAGGTTACGCTGAAAATGGAAAAACCGATCTCGGACACGTCCCAGTACAAGGAATACAAGTCGGTGCCGTTCACCCTGCGTCGCTCGTTCACCAGTGATTTTGACTAACCATTGTGGATTTGCGCAGCACTTCACCCTCCCCAAACTTGTTTGGGGAGGGTCGAACCGAGCGAAGCAAGGTTCGGGGAGGGGCTGAGCATTGACTACCCAGTGAATTACCGGTTGGGTACGCAGACTGACTTCACCCTCCCGCAGGCCTGCCGTTGGAGGGTAAAGTGTTCATTATGGACTTACCGAGCCACCAAACACTCATTGAGGACAATCATGAGCGATGACCACAAATCCAATGAGCACGTAGCCATCGTCCGTGAGCGACGAAAGAACAAAACCAAATCCGAAGGTCTGCTTTGGAGCATCCTCCGTGCGAAACAATTATGTGGATTGAAATTTCGTCGAGAGCATCCGGTCGGACCCTATTTCACAGATTTCGCATGCGTGAGCGAACAGATCGTTGTTGAA
>JBDNIG010000423.1:0-6356 GCA_041688415.1 Rhodopirellula sp.
GCCGACACCATTTTTCCCGTCGCGGCGAGTCGCTCGGATTGGACGAGCTTTTCGCGTGTCGCATTCAGCTCGGTCTGATCGCGCAGGGTGACTGCCGATCCGATCGGCTCACCATTGGCGCCGCGGACGGGCGAGTACGAGATGGATAGATCACGCATCACACCGTCCTTGGTATGCACCGATTCCTCGGCCCGGTCGACCGTTGCGCCCGCTTTGCGAGCACGCTCGATCAACGCGTGCGCTGCTTTCCAGCCCTCTGGCACGCACGCCCCTGAAACCGGGCTGCCGATCAGTTCATCCACGCTGTACCCCGTCAGTCGTTCGGCAGCGGGATTGGCGCTAATAATTCGACCTTCCAAATCGGTCCCGAAAATCGTGTCACTGGACGATTCGACGATTGCCGCCAGGAAAGACGCATCGGCTTGCGACTGGTTCTTCTTGGTGACATCCGCTAGGAAACCCTCGATCGCCAGCAGTGATCCATCGTCGTCGAAGATGCCTCGTCCTTGCTCCCAGATCGAGCGGAGCAATCCGTCGTGATGGGCGATGCGATATTCTAGTTGAAACGGTTGATGCTGCTGCAAACTTCGCTGAACCTGACGCCGCACACGTTCGCGGTCACCGGCGACGATCAGCGTATTCCAAAGAACCGCTTGCTGCTGGAACTCCAACGCCGCGTAGCCAGTGAGCGATTGGACGCCATCGCTGATGAATTCGATCGTCCAATCGTGATCGTTTCGACAACGATACGCTGCGCCGGGCACGTTACGAAGCAAGGTATCGTGAGAGCGTCGGGATTCGCGAATTTCCTCGTCGGCGCGGAATCGCTCGATGGCGAGTGCCGCCAGGTTCGCACACTCGGATACAAAACGAAGGTCGTCGGACTCAGGTTGCCGTGGTTCACGGTAATACACCGCAAACGTTCCCAGTACCTCGCCGGTCGACGACAGGATGGGTTCGGACAAGCACGCACGCAGTCCTGCGGCTTTGGCCACACCAACGAAATCGACCCAATCAGCGTGCTCATGAATGTCCGTCACGATAACCCGTTCTTTCAAGAACGCTGCGGTGCCGCACGAGCTGACCGCTGAACCGATGCGGATTCCGTCGATCGCGTCGCGAAATTCCGTCGGCAAAGAAACGCTTGCTCCGTGATGCAAACGACTGGTGGGGCGGTCCAGCAGCAGGATCGAACCCAACATGGCGTCGCAGGTTTCTTCAACCAGTTCGACCAGCATCGTGAGGACCTGTTCGAGCGAAGCGCCGCGAACGAGTTGTTCGAGAATTCGGTTTTGCCGCTCGAGTTTCAGTCGGCTCAACTTAAGTTCGGCCGTGTCGACGCGGGGCGCGGCGTCGTGGCGTCGGGAAGTGGTCAGCATGGCAGGTGGCTCCGTTATGAGAAGGTTCCACGCCATTATCGCCATTCTCGGGGTGTCTGCAATCGACTCGGCTCGCAGTTTGCAATTTACGCCCCGTGGCGTAAGCTTCCAGCTTGCGATCGAGACGAAAACGTAGCGGAACTCGGCGAGAGTTTCGGGCTTCGCTGGCCGTCGAAGGTCTTGGCGACTCCCGCTACATGTGCATTATCGCACAATGAATGTGCATACCCGGCCACCTCCGCGTGGCGTAAGCTTCCAGCTTGCGTATTACGAAGAACCGCAAGCTTCTAGCTTGCGTTTTACTGAAGAACCGCAAGCTGGAAGCTTACGCCACTGTGAAACTAACATGAAAAACCCGCTGAGTATCCTATTTGTTGATGACGACGAAGACTTCGGGGAGGGCTGCGCCCGTTGGTTCGAAAAGAAGGGCTATCGCGTCGCCCAGTCGATCGCTGGGCAAGACGGTATCGACCTGTGCGCACACCATGACTTTGACGTTGCCATCCTCGATTGGAACCTGCCCGGCTTGTGCGGACTGGAACTCGTCCAGCGGATGCGGCAGTCCAACCCTGACACGGAAGTCATCGTGCTGACCGGAGAGGGCACGATCAATAACGCCGTCGAGTCGATGCGGTTGGGCGTATTCGATTTTCAAACCAAACCGTTCCCCATGAGTGACCTGGAACGACGGTGCCTCGCGGCTGTTGAGCGACGCAAGTTGAAAAAGGAAAACACGCAGCTTCGTGAAGTCATCACGCGAACGAAGAAACCCGCGATTGAAACGATTGGAAACTCGGCACCGATGCGAAGGCTGTTTTCGTTGATTGACCGCGTCGCTCCGACCGACAAGGCTGTCTTGATCCAAGGCGAAAGCGGCACGGGCAAGGAACTGGTCGCCGCCGCGATTCACGCTGGTAGTCCCCGAGCTGACAAACCCTCGGTGACCGTCAACTGTGCGGCCCTGCCCGAACAGCTTGTCGAAAGCGAACTGTTCGGACACGAGAAGGGATCGTTCACCGGTGCGACCGCGATGAAGCCGGGGTTGTTTGAAGTCGCCGATGGCAGCACATTGTTCATCGACGAAATTGGCGAAATGCCACCGACATTGCAGCCGAAACTGCTGCGAGTTCTCGAAGACGGATCGCTAAGACGGATCGGCTCGGCGAAAGAGCGTCGCGTGGACGTGCGGATCGTCGCTGCGACGAATTGTGATATGGCCAAAGAGGTTGCCGAGGGGCGGTTCCGCGAGGATTTGTACTACCGCATTAATGTCATGTCGCTTGAGTTGCCACCATTGCGGAATCGCGGCGCGGACATCGTAACACTGCTTGACCACTTCGTCGGCGACGAACACGAGCTCGATGATCAAGCTCGAACGGCGATGATTGCGTACGCTTGGCCCGGCAATATTCGTCAATTGATTAACGTGGTCGAACGCGCCAAGATTTTGTCGGATGACAATGTCATCACGTTGGATGAGTTGCCGAATGAATTCCAACGTTCCGCCGCAAACCACGATGACTCAGGGAAAGTGCCGATCGGTTCGCTGCTGGCCTTGCAACGCGATCACATCGCCGAAGTCTTGCAGAGAGAGAATGGCAACAAGTCCAAAGCAGCCCGCGTTCTCGGTATCGAACGCCGCAAACTGTACCGGATGATGGAAAAATACGGAATCTCGTAACGTGGGGTAAGCTTCCAGCTTGCCGTCAATAACTGAAACGGTGTGGATCACAATCTGGAAGCTTACCGCAAAATTCAAAACGCAAGCTGGAAGCTTACGCCACGTTGGAATTGCAAACATGAACGACCTAGCTGATTTGATCGCCGGGCTATCCGATCCGGTTGCCTACCCTTTTTGCGTGGACACTGTCGAAGTTCGACAGACGCACATCTCGGTCGTCTTTCTGGCAGGTGATTTTGTTTACAAGGTTAAGAAGTCCGTCGACTACGGTTTTCTCGATTTTGGAACTCTCGAAAAACGGCGGCACTATTGCGATGAAGAGGTGCGACTGAACCGTCGTCTCGCCCCGGATGTTTACCTGGGTGTCGTGCCGATCACCCGCTGCAGCGGTCATCTGCGTTTTGAAGGCGATGGCCCGCCGATTGAATGGGCCGTGAAGATGCGGCGACTACCCGATGAAGCCACGTTGCAAAATCGGCTGATACATGAAGATGTTTCCTTCGATACCATGCGAGACCTCGGTAGCAAGATCGCGGACTTTCACGCAAATGCTCGATACGGCGCAGAGGTCGACGCGCAGGGGCATTTTGACGTGGTGGCTGGCAACGCGCGAGAAAACTACGAGCAGTCAACCGATCAGGTTGACTTGACGGTCAGTGAGGCGGTATTCACAAGGATCAAGTCCTTGACCGAAGACGCTCTCACCCGCCATCGCTCGCTGATCCAGTCACGGGCCGATCGAGGCGTCACTCGCGACACGCACGGTGATTTGCGTCTGGAGCACGTTTACCTATTCCCTGATTCCAAGCCGCCGGGCAATTTGATTGTTATCGACTGCATTGAGTTTGCCGAGCGTTTCCGTTTCGCCGACCCGATTGCGGACGTAGCGTTTTTGGTGATGGAGCTGAATCGGCAAGGACGTCGCGATTTGGCGAACGAGTTCATGGACGCATACATCCAGACGTCGGGTGACGAGGAGGGCCGGAGGCTAACGTCATTCTACACCGCCTACCGCGCGGTCGTTCGTGGCAAGGTGGAAGGGATGAAACTCTCGCGACCAGAGATTACCGAAGCTGGCCGAGCGACGGCGAAGTCGAAGTCGCAAAGTTCATGGTTGCTGGCCCTCGACGAATTGGAAACGCCGCCCCGTCGTCCTTGTTTGCTGTTGGTCACGGGTCTGCCGGGGACGGGCAAGTCAACGCTCGCGAGGGAGTTGGTCGAGCATGGCGACTTTGAGCTGATCCGGTCTGACGTTGTTCGGAAAGAACTGTGGAGTAAGCTTCCAGCTTGCCGCAAAATTCAAAACGCAAGCTGGAAGCTTACGCCACAGGGGTTCGGTGAAGGCATTTATTCGGCAGAGTGGAATCGACGTACCTACGATGAATGTTTGCGTCAAGCCGAGCGGATGCTCTTTCAGGGACAACGTGTCATCATTGACGCCAATTTTCGAGCTGACGCCGATCGCCTGCGGTTTCTTGACGCGGCGAAACGTTGGGGCGTGCGTTACGGTCTCCTGCTGTGCGAAGCCGATGCAGCAGTCGTTCGAACGCGTTTATCCAAACGCAGAGACGATGCGTCCGACGCCGATTGGTCGGTCTATCTACGAGCGTCCGAATCCTGGGAGCCATTTAGCTCGACGAGCCAATCTGCCATGAGGGTCATCAACACCGGCGGAAGCGTGAACGACGCCCGATCGGAGGCGCTCAAGGTACTGCAGCAACTCAACGTGGGGTAAGCTTCCAGCTTGCCGTCTCGCATTGCTCGCGGCAAACCGCCCACGGACGCGCAGCGAATGTGCGACGCTAGCCAAACTGCGTTTACGACCACTTGCCATTCGCAGGCTCATTCGCGATCTGGAAGCTCACGTTATACTTTGGCACGAAGCGTGCTTGCGTGTTGATACGTGCTCTCGTGTTGATGAGTAACAAAAGAACAAAGCGCGTGAAGTGGTAGCGAATCTTACTGGGTGCCGATTGAGTTATTGAGTGTTTTTCGATCGTGGGCGTGGCGGCACGTCCCACTTCGGGATCTTCCGCGGGATCCATCACCCCTCGTTATTTCTTCGCTGTCCCTTTCCCGACGATTTGGAAACCAATGAATTTACGGAAATTGCTGTTGCCCATTTTGTTGGTTGCTGCTGCCGGCGCGGGATATTACTACTGGCTCGAGAGCCAGCCAGCGTCATTGCCGGAAGGCATTGCTAGTAGCAATGGTCGAATCGAAGCGGTGGAAATCGATCTGGCCGCCAAAATTGGTGGACGGTTGGAAGAAGTCATGGTCAACGAAGGTGACTTTGTCACTGCTGGGCAGGAAGTCGCTCGCATGGATACCGCCACTTTGGAGGCTCAGTGGAAGCAAGCGAAAGCTGAGCTGGAGCGTGCCAAAACGAATGTCGAATCCTCCCTGAGCAGTGTGCGTCAGCGCGAGAGCAACAAGGAGTCATCCGAAGCGGTCGTCTTGCAGCGAGACGCCGAACTGAAGTTGGCGATCAACAACGCAGATCGAGCAAAACGGCTGGAAAAGAGCAACGCCGTCTCGCAGGAGGAAGCCGAAACGAAACGCGCTGAGCTATTCAAAGCTCAAGCAGCACTCAGCGCTGCGAAAGCCGAAGTGGCCGCGAGTGAGGCCGCGATCGCCACCGCGAGGTCGCAAGTCATTGAAGCGAGGTCAAGTGTCGTTGCATCCGAAGCGACCATTGAGCGTTTCGAAGTGGACATTGCCGACAGCACCCTAAAAGCACCCCGCGACGGGCGTGTGCAGTACCGCATCGCTGAGGCTGGCGAAGTCCTCGCGGGGGGCGGCAAAGTTCTCAACATGGTCGACCTCGCCGACGTTTACATGACATTCTTTTTGCCCACCGAGCAAGCTGGCAAGGTCCGTTTGGGTACCGACGTGCGGATCGTCCTGGACGCGGCTCCTGAGTTGGTGATTCCGGCCAAGGCCACATTCGTTGCCGATGTAGCCCAGTTCACACCGAAGACTGTTGAGACAGCAGAAGAACGCCAAAAGCTAATGTTTCGCGTCAAGGCCCGAATTGATCCGGAGTTGTTAACGGAATACATCCGCAGCGTGAAGACTGGATTACCCGGCATGGCCTATGTGCGAACGGATGAAGAGGTTGATTGGCCCGCCAACCTCGAAGTCAATTTGCAGCGATAACCACGTGGCGTAAGCTTCCAGCTTGCGGTCCACATCCATTTCATCCTCGATGTCAAGCTAGAAGCTTACCCCACGAGCTTCCAGCTTGCGGTTCACATCCATTTCATCCTCGATGGCAAGCTAGAAGCTTACCCCAC
>JBDNIG010000424.1:0-2335 GCA_041688415.1 Rhodopirellula sp.
CCGCTCCCGTGCCCCCACGTGCTGATCGCATTTGTATTGGCGATTGGGACGGCGGGAGTTTCGGATGCTGGTGATTGGCCGCAGGTTCTCGGCCCAAATCGTGATGGGCGGGCGGTCGATGAAACGGTGGCGCCCTGGAAGGAACCACCCACAATTCGCTGGCGCGCGAAATGTGGAGCGGGTTACTCCGGCGTCGCGGTTGCAAACGATCGGGTGTTCTTGTGGCACCGAGAAAGCGATTCCGAGCTGCTCGATTGTCTTTCCACCGCGGACGGCAAACGGCTGTGGCGAGCCGAGTTTCCGGCGATCTACCGTGGCGGCGTCAACGCGGATCGTGGCCCACGCTCGGTGCCGCTGGTTACCGAGGACCAAGTCTTTGTTTATGGTGCCGCTGGTGACCTGCACGCCGTGTCGGTGAGCGACGGGGAAACCCAGTGGTCGCGTCAATTGCGCACTGACTACGACGCCGACGACGGCTATTTCGGCGCGGGCGGGTCGCCGCTCTTGGTCGGTAAATTGTTAATCGTTCCCGTCGGCGGCGAGGAGCACGCGGGACTCGTCGCGGTCGATATTCGCGATGGCAAAACGCAGTGGACCGGCGTGGATCAGGAGGCCGCTTACGCCTCTCCCGTCACGATTGAAATCGATGGCCAAACTCGCGTGGTCGCGGTGCTGCGATTAAAAACCGTGATGCTCGATCCGGCGACTGGAAAGGTATTGTCTGAATTTGCGTTCGGAAAACGTGGGCCCAGCGTCAACGCGGCCACCCCGCTCGTTGATCAAGAGAAACTGTTTGTGACGGCCGCCTATGGCGTGGGCTGCCGGATGCTCGACATGTCCGTCCGTCCACCGCAGGACTTATGGAGTTCACGTGATGTGATTGGCAGCCATTACGTAACTCCGGTGCACATCAATGAATTTCTCTATGCGATCACCGGCCGAGAAGACTACGGGACGGGCGAGCTGATGTGCGTGCGATGGTCCGATGGCGAAGTCACGTGGAGAGAGCCCGGCTTTGGGACCGCCCATTTGATCGGTGTCGGGAAACGAGTGTTGGCTCAGTGTGTCAGCGGTCGCCTGGTATGGCTCGCGGCCGATCCGCACGAGTTCCGCAGTCTTGCCGAAGGTAAACTGCCATCGGGTATCTATCGATCGCTTCCCGCGCTTGCGAACGGGACACTTTATTGTCGCAGAACGATCTCCGCGACCGACGGGGAAGTATTGGCGATCGAACTCGAGTAGTTGGCCAGGTTAGCCGCAGGCGGACGAGGAGGTCGTTGAGTGCGGCGCGGGCCGATTCGAGTTCTTTCGTGAGCCGTTCGTATTCGGCTTCGTAGAATGTGAGGTCGGCGGCATCGAGCGTTCCTTTTTCGGATCGATCATCGTTTGATGAATCTATGCGGCCCGACTGTGAGCGGGGGTCGATTCGCCATTGAGTCGACTCCCGATGTCCGTCCGTGAGACCCGTCGAATGCCCGTCGTGTACCCATGCAAAAGAGCCGTGTGGACGAGTCGGCCAAGTCTGCTGATCGAGCCTGTCGAAACCTCGGCCAGGCGTTCGGTCGCTGCTACCGTGAAGGCGGGGCAGGTGCTGCCCACATGGTGCATCGCCGTGCCAACGCAGCGACTCAGTTCATGATCGGTGAATCGAGACAGGTGATGTGACGAAATGGATCGGGGCACGTTCGATATCACACGCAGATGATCGGTCGATTTACGAATCACCATCACGACGGTCAGATTGGTCAGGACGTGTGAGTGGGCTTGGTACCAATTCGTTAACGCTTTGGCACGCTGAAGACCAGCGCCTATCTGATTACGGGGAATCGCCTCAATCAACCACAATGCACGCACTCTGTCGGTCGAGTCAACCGCGCCGGCAGATTGGCTGAGTTCATCGGTCAGCTGTGTCACGGACTGAGTGCCCCACTGCCTCGTTGCGATTTCGACTGCGGTACCGCCTAGCCCGGATGTGGTTGCGAGATGCCTCAACAGTGTGGTTGTGCCCGCTCCGGTCGATGTTGTCAGCATCCCGAGACAGGCTGGACGGCGGGCTAGATTTTCCAGCCAGGCCCAAGTGGCCACGTGCGCCTCGCTGCGGAAGTAGAAGTCCTTGTTCTGGGGTGGCTGAGCAACTCCTTGCGGCCGCGCGAACGGCGAGCCGAGCAACCCCCAATAGTGCAGCACCGGAGGCGCTAGCGACAGCGTGTTTTCGGCTGGATAGCTGCTAAATTCGTCATTGAGCAATTCGCCGCTTATCGCGGGAGCTCGGTTTCCACTTGTTGCTGAGCGACGGCGTCGGGGATCGCTTGCACTCTGCTTCGTTCTCAATCTC
>JBDNIG010000425.1:0-6730 GCA_041688415.1 Rhodopirellula sp.
ACTTTGGTCACCGGCGTCTTGGCTTTTTCGGAACGTTTGGCTGTCGCCATCGGGTAGCTGTCAGAAAGGCAGGAAAGTAAACTTACCTATCTTGCCAGCGCAAATATCGTGCCGAACACAATTGGCTTCCAGCTTGCGATTAAGAAAACGCAAGCTGGAAGCTTACGCCACATCGAAAGGTCGCCGCTCGGACAAAGTCGAACGAAGCAGTACATTGATGAACTCCGCGGGAGTGCAGGTCAGGTTCAATCGCGTATTTCACCTGCTGGCTCATGTGGCTACCGTTTCAAACCTCGATGACAAATCCATTGTTCCTCAATTTCCCGGCAAGGTTACATCATGATCAGTTGATTGTGAGTGTCAGAGATGAACCCAATTTTCATTCGCCCCACCCATGATTTGCCTTTCATGACCACTCAATCTCCCGACGAAACCTACATGGCCGAGACCATCGAATTGGCATGGGGCGGTCTCGGCCGGGTCGAGCCCAATCCAATGGTTGGCTGTGTGATCGTCCGCGATGGCCAAGTCATTGGTCGCGGCTGTCACGAAAAATTCGGTGAGGCACATGCCGAAGTCAACGCGTTGGCGGACTGCGTGCGGTCCGGCCACAATGCCTCCCTCGCAACCGCCTACGTCACCCTTGAACCGTGCTGCCATCACGGCAAAACCCCGCCCTGTGCCGACGCCCTGATCGCTGCCGGGATTACGCGCGTCGTGGTCGCGGTTGTCGATCCATTCGATCACGTTGCCGGTCGCGGTATCGAGCGACTGCGTGATGCTGGTATCGAAGTCGTTACGGATGTGGCGAAGGAACCCGCGACCGAGCAGCTCGCGGCGTATTTAAAACGGGTGCGAACCGGTCGCCCCTGGGTGATCGCGAAGTGGGCGATGAGCATCGACGGACGGATCGCGACGGTCACCGGGCAGAGCCAGTGGATTACTGGCGAAGCTGCCCGCCGCGAAGTGCATGCCCTACGCGGTCGCGTCGACGGGATCGCCGTCGGCATGGGGACCGTCATCGCGGACGATCCGCTGCTAACGGCGCGTCCCAGTGGCCCGCGCACGCTTCATCGCATCGTCTTTGCACAAACGCGAACCCTTCGGCGCGATCGCCAACTCATACAAACGGCAACGCAAACTCCAGTATGGCTGATCGCTGGCCCGCGAGTTCCGGCTGAGGATCTGCACGCGCTGATCGATCAGGGCGTGAACATTATTCGCTGCGAAGCAGCCGATCCTATAGCCATGATCGGCGAGGCGTTGCAGCGACTCGGTAGCCGTGACAACCCAAGCGGCCAGCCACTGACGAACCTGATGATAGAAGGCGGCGGGAAGCTGTTGGGAAGTTTTGCGGCCGCCAATCAAATTGACGAGTGCCACGCCTACATCGGCAGCAAGCTGATTGGCGGCCAAACGGCCCCAGGTCCAGTCGGAGATCCCGGATTCTCCCAGCTCACGCAATCACCATCGTTCAAAATCCGGCAAATTGATCGGTTCGGTGACGATGTGCGCATCGTCTACCGGAACGACTCGTAAGTTGACATCCTCGTCCCAAAATGCGCCAAGATTTTGCATTTGATTTGAATCCGTATAAATCGCCGGCCACCGAGTCCGCAACGGGACTCGGTGGACGTCGTTTTCAGACGGTCAAAGTTGTTAGGGCCGATCAATCCACGGGTTTTCAGACTGGCTCACGTGGACGTTCGCTTTCAGGAATTTGATGATCTTCGGGATCACGGAGGCGTCGTCGTTGATCAGCGCTGGACCACTCAAGTTGGTTTTTGGCAGGAGCAATTCAAGCCCGGTTGCCGTGCCACGACGGTTGAATCGCTTTTTCACGGTTTCAAGTCGGTTGCCAATGCGTTCAGCCTCGCTGCCCTGCGAACTGTTTTGGCCCGCCACGATCATGGTCGGCAGACCCAACAGATTCGGTTCGGTGATGGGAGTGCTCATGGAGAGTCCGTAGAGATTCTTCTCCGGTGAAACGTAAACCAGCGATTTTACGTCTTGGCCCTGTTTTATTCGTCCGACGCTAGGGATTTTCCAATCTCGGGCGGCCCAGTATCCCGCTAGGATCGCACCCTCTTTCACGCCGAGCATGCACAGAGCGTTGAGGTTCAAGCGACCGGCGTTGTTTTCTTCTTTCAGGAACTGTTTTGCCTCCTCGAGGTCATAGCGTACGATCGCCTCGGTATCGCGCCGTCCCATGGTCGAGATATTGAAACGGTGTTCGGCACCGGTGCGATCACGATACGTTTTGCTATTGCCGTGGCCACGATACTCGACCACGATCGCGGCAAACCCCGCCTCCCGCAGAGCTTTGCACAATTTCATGTAGGGTGCCGCTTGGCCTTTCCATTCATGCACGATCATGACGGGGATGGCTTCTTTTCCCTTCTCCGAGGGAAAGTAATACGCCGTGATTTTAACGCCATCTTTGGTGGTCAGAATTTCGGGACGCGGTTCCAATGCCGGATCCTTCTCCTCCTCCCCATCGGACTTGCCGGGACGCTGCGCCGTCGCCGGAGTTGGCGCCGCGAGCAGAGCGACGACGAACATCACACATGCCGCCCGCACGAGGTGGCGTCCAACACGAGGCTCACGATCAAAACGGCAGCGAGGGAACATGGTCATCAATGGCAGGTTGAGGTGGGGAAGGAAGTCGAGCAGTGCCAACCCAGTGCTGTCGCACCGAAGAAAACGAGATTGACACTCATTCTAATCGATTACGCAGCCGTTTGCAGGCAATTTACTTGAGCGTGTTGGATCAATTGATCGGTGGGGATTGCCGGCGGCAGTCGACTGGGTGACGATAAACGCTTGTCAAACGAACCCATCTGAATGAGAGGACCAGACGATGACTCAGCGCGCAGTATTCGCCGGCGGATGTTTTTGGGGCATGCAGGATCTGATTCGGAAGTTGCCGGGTGTGCGGAAAACCCGTATTGGCTACACCGGTGGCGACGTTCCCAATGCGACCTACCGGCACCATGGCACGCACGCCGAGGCGATCGAAATTCTGTTTGATGCCAACGAAATTAGCTATCGCGAACTACTGGAGTTCTTTTTCCAGATCCATGACCCCACCACGCTGAACCAGCAAGGCAACGATCGCGGCACCTCCTACCGCTCGGCGATCTATTTCGTCGATGAGTCGCAGCGTCAGGTCGCAACCGACACGATTGCCGACGTCAATGCGGCGGGGGTCTGGCCTGGCAAGGTCGTCACTCAGGTCGAGCCGGTGGGCGATTTCTGGGAAGCCGAACCCGAACACCAGGATTACTTGGAACGTGTTCCCAACGGTTACACCTGCCACTTCCTCCGGCCCGACTGGGTGCTGCCCAAGCGATCCACGACATCGTCGGCGACGATACGTTGATTCACAAATGCGGTCTCAAAATCCGCGGAGCGGGTGCCCTCGCGGAAAGACTCGACTCGCATGCATGCCATCCCCGTTTTGATGCGGTTGTATCGCAACGAAAAGACCAACGGTGAACAATGGTACCGCTGTTTGCCGCGAAATCGCTTACTTCACCGTTCGGATCGTCACGTCGCGGAATTCGACGGGATCGTTGTGTCCGGCGAACCCGAAGTGGCCGCTCTTGCGGTCCTTGCCGGGATGGTCGCGATCGGCCATGAAGTCAGTGACTTTCGAGAGATCGGTCTTCAGGATAATGTTGCCATTCAGTTCGACCTCGATGGTCGACCCGACGACCCGCACCTGCTGAAAGTTCCACTCGCCGACGGGCCGCAGGTAGCCTCGCTTGGCCGCCGCCATGCCGTATGCCGAACCATGGGACTGGCGCGGGTCGAGCTTGGCATACTTCGGAGCGGTGTTGTCGAGCACTTGCAATTCAGTCATCGCGTCGTAGGCGGCGCTGCCGTTTTGAGGGCACCGGATGGCCAACCCATTGTTGCCGCCGGGAGGCAAGCGGAAGAACAGTCGCGCGACGAAATCACCGTACTCGTCCTTCGTTAGTAGGTTCCCGCCGCGGCCAGTTCGGCAGCGAATCGTGCCCTCCGGCGTGACTTCGTAGTCGTCGACCGCGCCGATCCAACCGTCGAGTGTTTTGCCATCGCTCAGCGACTGGAAGTCGTCGGTGTTGCGCGTCGACAAAAACTCGTTGGCCTGTTGGGTGTCGAACGGTCGCAGGGTGATATTTCGCCAGCGAATTTCACCACCGTGGGTTTGCAACTGAATGGGACCACGGGGCCGCAGCGGTTCGTCGCGACGCCAGTAGTTTTCCATAATGGCTTTGTCGACGACCATTTTTCCATTCAGCCAGACGCTCGTGCGGGTGCCGACTTGGATAATACGAACCGTGTTCCACTCGCCAAACGGTCGATCGGCGAGCACGAGCGGGTCCTTCCCGGGCTTCCCCTTCGAGTTGTTCCACAACCCGCCGCTGCCGAGGTTCGCACCTAACGAGAATTTCGACTCTTGCGTGGAATCCCATATTTGCACCTGGGGAGTGCCTTTGAGATAGATGCCACTGTCCGCTTTGGGGACGGTCTTGTATTCAAGTTTGAGTTCGTAATCCTCGAATTCGTCATCGGTCGTCAGATAGGGGCCATGGCCATCGTTGACGAGTTCGTCGCCATCAACGCTCCAGTGTTCGCGGGCCTCGGTGGTCCACTGCTCAATTTTCGCGGTTCGTTCGTCCGCCGACATTTCCTCGAGCTTGTACGGATCGAAGTGGGGTTGGCCATGCCATCCGTCCAGATTTTTGCCGTTGAACAAATCCATGGCGTCGGTGTTTGGGCGACGTCGTTTCCAGCCAGTTTTTTGCTAGCAACGAGTTGCAATGGTGCTCGGTTCGCTTAAAATTCGCTGCGTCTGGATCCAGACGTCGCCACCGCTCCCCTCAATGAAACGACGATGCTTTGGAATTTCCTATACTTCTCAACTTGATCTTTGAATTGATCGGTGGGCTGGGCATCTTCCTGCTGGGCATGAAAAACATGTCCGACGGGATGCAGGCGGTGGCGGGCAACAGCCTGCGGCGTTTAATTGGTTCGATCACGCAGAACCGACTGTTTGCGACGATGGTCGGTGTGCTCGTCACCTGCATCGTGCAGTCCAGTTCGATCACGAGCGTCATGGTGGTGGGGTTCGTTAACAGCGGGGTGATGGCGTTATCCCAGGGCGTGGGCGTGATTATGGGGGCCAACATCGGCACCACCATCACGGGCTGGATCCTCCTGCTGAAGGTGGGCAAGTACGGATTGCCGCTGCTCGGCGGTGCGGCGTTCACGTATCTGTTCGCCAAAAGTGATCGGTGGCGTTACTGGGCCATGTTCGTGATGGGCATCGGCATGGTTTTCTTCGGCTTGGAGATCATGCAGGACGCGTGTGCGATCATCAAGGAAATTCCGGATTTCGAAGCTTGGTTTGCGAGGTTCCAAGCCGACTCGTACGTCGGCGTGCTGAAATGCGCCATGGTGGGATGCATCATGACGACGCTCGTGCAATCCTCGTCAGCGACGCTGGCAATCACGATTTCTTTGGCATCGCAGGGTGTCATTACCTATCCCACCGCGGCAGCCCTGATTCTCGGTGAAAACGTCGGCACCACGATCACCGCGTTGTTGGCATCGTTGGGAGCGACCACGAATGCTCGGCGGGCGGCGTACTTTCACGTCATCTTTAACTTGGCCGGCGTGTTTTGGATCACGCTTATTTTTGAGCCGTACATTGACCTGATTCAGACGATTATTGGGGGTGATGTGAACAAAGAGGTGATGGTGAAGGGCGTGCCGACGTACCCTCGCGCGTTCGTCGCGATCGTCGCGACGCATAGCGTGTTCAACATTGCCAATACGCTGCTGTTCATGCCCTTGGTGGGCCCCATCGTCAAACTGCTCGAATGGCTGGTTCCGGATCGGCCCTTCAAGGAAAAGCCACGACTTACCGACCTCGACGTTCGTATTCTGGAAACACCTTTGTTGGCCTTGGAGCAATCTCGCAAAGAGATTCTCAAGATGGGCGATGGCTGTTTGAAGATGCTCGATTGGTGTCTCGAACTGATGAACCAAGAGGAACCAGACAAAGCTCTCGGCGATCGGCTGAAGCAACGCGAACGTGTGCTCGATTCTGTCCAGGACGAGGTGGCCGAGTTTGTGACGAGGCTGATGGCGGCGAATGTGTCGCATTCCACGGCCGAGGAAGGTGGTCAACAGTTGCGAGTTGCTGACGAATACGAGAGCATCAGTGATTACGTCGTCGACCTTGATAAATTTGATCGCAAGCTGCGCCGTGACGGGCTGCGTTTTTCGGCCGATCAACGTGAGGATTTGGGGCGACTGAACCGCCAGGTGGCCGAGTATGTCAAGGCGATTCACGAGGCATTGATCACGGGAGACCGCAATATCGAAGTCGCCTCGGAAGCGGCGTGGAAGCGGATTCGCACCCACGTGAAGTCACTGCGCCGAAAGCACTTGGACGAATTATCCAATGAGTCGATGCCGCCGGCTTTGAGCGTCGCGTTCATGGCCGCGCTCAACGCCTACATTCGCGTCCGCGACCACGCTCAAAATGTTGCCGAGACGATCACCGTCGAGCGGTGAAATTTGCCTTGCGGCGGTGGGCCCGATTGCGTTACCCCTAGACCTGTTTTTCCACATTAACTGCGTTGGTTGCCAACGGCGCCGATTCGCACGGCGATTCTGATGTGGAACTGGAGTGCTCGGGACCAAACGAAGGCATAAGCAGTGACAAAAACGCTCT
>JBDNIG010000426.1:0-4831 GCA_041688415.1 Rhodopirellula sp.
GAATTCGGAGTCGCACCCTGAATGCGCACTAAGTAGCTTCCCCCTTCTTTCGTACCGATCGTCTGGATTGCATCGTCCGTCTTCGAAGGCAGTCGTAGGATCGGTGTTCCGTCGGCATGGAACATGTCAACTCGCAATCGTCCGTCACCTGGTAGTCCGGGCTGGCCATTGGCGAGCGTGGGGACCGCATCAAAGAGCACTTTGAATTGGAAGGTGCCTGTTTTTGCGGCCGTAAAGCGATACCAGTCTTCGTCACCGTGAAGATCAAATCCGAGCCCAAAGGGATCAGTCTGGGCGCCAGGGGTAATGGACGGTTTGGCTGTGTATTGGGCCAGGTCGGACAATTCCGTGGGATTATGCAAGCTGCTGTTGTACGAGAAGGTATCCGTGTGGAAGACGACGATGCGGCCGAGTCCGTCGCTACCCGTCCCGCCGAACGTATCACTCGATGCGTCGGTATCGAGCGGCGCGATGTCAACGTATTCGATCCCGCTATACGACACGGGTGACAAAGAACCGACGATCACCGTTCCGCTTCGTTCGTCTGCTCCTTGATGGTGTTGCACGGTGTTCCCGATCCCATCATCGAGGACCACGAGCCGATCACTCGCATTCGGTTCGCCGCCATGAACTGTCACGCGAAGGCTGCTGGCCGGAGTCGCATTGAGCCCCTGCGGGGCTTGAACCGCAATTGTGTCGTCGCCCTGCCCGGCGTCCACCTGGACTTGCTCGACGGTGCCCGCGACCAGCGTGTCGGTGTCATCGACGCCATTGAGTCGTACCTCAAGGGCTGTCGCGGAAGTCTGATCGACGACGATGCCGTCGCTGCCCGACGTTCCCTTGATCAAGATCGTGTCGAAGCCGCTCCCGCCGTCGAACGTGTCGTTACCTGCGCCGCCGATCAGCGTATCCTCGCCCTCGTTGCCGAACAATTGATTGTCGCCCGCGCCGCCTTCGAGAAAATCGTCTCCGGGGCCGCCGATCAGGGTGGCGTCGGCCGACAGGACGTCATCGCCCGAGCCGCCGTCGAGCGTCATCAAGATCGTGTCCTCGACTCCCGCCGCCGCCTGGAGGATGTCATTGCCGTCGTTGCCGAGCAGCGTTAGCCGGTCCAGATCGGACACGGCAGCATTCAGAATCTCGACGTCGTATTCCAACCCGGCGACATTCACGACGCCACCCGCACTTGACACCAGTAGGTTGTCCGCGACGTTACGACCATTGATGGTGACCGAGTCTTTCGATCCAGTCACGCCCAGGTTCATCAGCAGGCCGGGCACGTTGAGGTCGAGGTCGATGTTGTCATCGCTGCCAAAGGTGTGCAGCTCGAAGCGATCCAGGGTGCTGCCGAGAGTGACGGTGCCTTGGCTGGCGTTCGTGACGACCGTGTCGGTCGAGGTCACGGTGTCGGTGCCCGCACCACCGAGTACGCTCAGGACATCGAACCCTCCCGTCCCGCCATTGGCAGTCACCTCGCTAGCACCGCTGTAGTCGAACGTGGGCGCCCCGTTGGAACGATGGCTGCCGCTGCCGCCGTTGCTGAGATTCACGACAAAGTTGTCGTCCACACTGGTGCCGTTGATGATCAACGTATCGCTGCCCTGACCGTCGTAGACGATCTGTTCCACGCCGCCGATGTTGATCACCGACGAAAGTTCCGAGACGTCGATGCCCGATGGTGAGTAGGTAACCGTCTGGGCCCCCTGAGTTTCCAGCGAGAAAATGTCTCCCTGTTGCCCCACGCCCGTCGTTGTGGCGGGTGCTCCGCCGATGACAGTCAAGTCCACGTTCCAGACCGCGCTGATTGGATCCAAGGTCCGCAGGACGATGTCGTCGTCGCCAGCCAGGGCGTCCACCGTGAACACCGGTGTGTCGAGGAACAGGATGCTCGGCCCGCCGTTGAGGCTGACGGTGAAGTCCTGCACGCCATCGGCGTCCGCATGGGTGGAACTATCGCGGGCGATGATGGTGATGTCGTCGTCACCGTTGGTACCCTGGAAAACACCTGCACCGCCGCCGGTGACGGAAACCTCCTCGACGTGGTCCCAACTGACGCGTTGGATGCCCGGGTCATCGGCGACGAATCCACCCGAGTCATTCTCCGGTCCTGGTTCGAGTGTGTAGGTGGTCGTCGGCAAGAAGTGGATCAAGTCGCCGGCAGTGGCACCGATCGGATTGCCACCGTCTACGAACACTGGGATCGTGCCGGGCGTGATGTTGAATGTGTCGTCTCCACCGTTGCCGTTGAGCGTCAGGCCGACGTAGTTTTCCGTATCGACGCTAAAGAGCCCGACGAGTTGAACGTTATCGTCGAGTAGGGTTGTCGTGTCGGGTGCCGAGGTGTCACGCTGGTTCACCGTCAGCGTCTCGTCCTCGCCAGGGTTGGCGTTCGCCGTGATGTCCTCCACGTTCGTGAACGAGACCAGTTGGCTGTTCAGCGCCGACGTCACAGCGGGCGAATCGATGTGTCCCGCCTGGGGAGCGGTTGCCGTCACACGGGTACTGTCGATCAGCCCGGCCACGTTGTTGTAGATGATTCGGTCGGTGCCAGTGCCGCCATCGATCGCGACGGCGACATTCCACGGCAGCACCGAGGTGGCGAACGGCGTCACGGTGATCACGTCGTCCAGATCGCTGGCGTTGAAGTGAAAGCTGTCCACACCGCTGAAAGAGATCGGCACGCCGCCGTTGAGCGTGAACGTGCCCGCTTTCTGGCCGGTGCCCGTCAGGTTCAGCGCGTCGGTGTGGCCGGCCTCTGCCAAGAGCGTGACGCTGCCGCCACCACGTGCGTTGATGACATTCACGAACTCGAAGTTGTGGAACGTCACCGGTTGTTGGCCCGCGGCCGTGATCTGGTTACCCTCAACTGTCACGGCGAGACCATCGGCGATGAAGTTCAGCGTGTCGCTGCCATCTTCAGCATCCACGATGATCGGCGTTGTGGCCGAGGGCGTGATTGTGAACGTGTCATCGGCGTCGGCATCGGCGTCGACGCCGATGGAGGCCATCGGCGCGATGAGCGTACCGGCGACAATCACGTTGGCGCCGGTTGTGTCGACCGCGTCGTCGTCGAAGTCGGCCGTGATGTTAATCCCGGTGCTTGCCTGGATCGTCGATCCGGACGAAATCGTGATATTATCACCGGCGCGGAGCGTAACGGACGAGCTAGTCGACTCGATGGTTGCGCCGGAGTTCACGCTCAAGTCATCGCCGGCGTTTGGCGTGTCCGACGCGGTCAGCACGATGTCGCCCGCCGCAGAAATGTCCGAGTCAATTGTCAGCGGGCTTCCTGAGTCGATCGTCACTGCGGCCACAGCATCGCTCGCGCTGATCGGGCCACTGACGGTGATGCCCTCACCGGCCACCGTGCTGCCCTGATTGGAAATCAAGACATCGCCGCCACCGGAGTTCGAGATGCCCGTGATGTCGAGCGCCGCCGGGTCACCGGCGATGTTGGCAATCACGATGTTTCCGCTTGTCGTGTTGGTTGCGTTGAGCGTGGCCACGCGTGTCTCGATCGGATCCGCTGTTGCTCCGATGCCACCCTCAGCGACAATTTCCAGTCCCGTAGCCAGCACATCCGCCCCGGCTCCCGCGTCCCCGTCGCTGATGGCCCCGGTCGAGATCAGAGTAACGCTGCCGGTGGTCTGGATCAGATCGATGGCCGTGGCGTCGAGCACTTGCAAGTAACTGTCCGCTGGGCCGGCAGTCACATTGATTGCCCCATTGACGTCGAGGCGTCGACGTTCGTGCCGTCGACTTCCAGGGTGGGATTCGCATCAGTCAACATTCCAATGCCCGTGGCGGCGGTGAGGACAATGTTGGTCGCCACGATGTCTGGATCACTGGTGTTGTCGTCCGTGATGGCGCCGCCATCGGCGTTAATCGTGACCGTGCCGCCGCTCGTGACTGGGCCGCTGAGCGTCACATTGTCCGCCGTCACGGACAGGTCTCCGCTAAGTGTCAGGTCCGCAATCGTTGCCGAGTCGGTGCCGCCGAGCAGATCGATGTCGATGGACGTCACGACGTTGGCCGCACAATCAACAACCATCGTGCCCGACCCCGAACAGTCTGTCGCTTGCGAGCCGCTGACCGTGATGTTCTCCGTATCGGTAAAGCGGTAGTTTGTGCCGACGAGTTCGACGGCCAGAGTGCTCGCTGCGGCGCTGCCGTCGTAGTTGATCGCTCCGCCGCTCAGGTCGAGGGTCGCCAGCATACGGCGATCTTCGAGACGTTCCAGGAAGAGTGACGCCATCGTCGACCGTAGCAAGGTACGACGACGGCGGCGGAAAGAACGCGATCGCAACGACAATAAACGTTTGGATCCAAACAACTTGCTCATGGTGCTTTTTTTCAACTAACGGGGCACAATTACAATTACTGATTCACATTTTCGCTCGTCAATGCAAAGGGTGGAAGCAACCCGCACCCCTCCGCGTACATCGACGGCCGGGACGGGCTCACGGCGATGGCGGATGAATATTACGTCCCAAGTCTGGGTTCGACTTTCGCACTTCTTAAGTGCTTTGCCAGAAAACATTTACAAAGAAAACGGCCCCCGAGTGGCAGGCTTTCGCCTGTGTTAACAAACTCGATCAAGGAGGCCGCTATTCGATGGACATTGTATCAGTTTTCACGCCGCTGCTAAAAGTTTTTCCGCCGCGATGACTCAGCCGACCATCGGTCAACAAGTGGCGTAAGCTTCCAGCTTGCGTTTTCTCAATCGCAAGCTGGAAGCCAATTGTGTTCGGCACGGCGATTGCCCCACGTCTATTCTGGCATTTGCTCGCAGCGGGTGCCAGGTGAGTGCAGTTTCTTGGCCGGAGCCATC
>JBDNIG010000427.1:0-12922 GCA_041688415.1 Rhodopirellula sp.
AGAAGCACCGTAGCCTTCATTCGCCCGAGACGGTCTCGACATGATAAATGAATCACTGATCCGGGGAATGGTTCCTCGTGCTCGTTCTTGCAGCGAGCGAATTGGTTTGCCGTTTTGGTGCGTTGCCGAAGCGATGATGTTTGTTTTGCAGAAGACTCCCAACTCCCAACTCCCCCATTCAAACCATGAAGATTCAAGTTTTACTCACGACCATCACGCTTGCTGGCTTCGCACTCGTAGGCTGTTCCGAAAAAGACATCCAAGTGACCGCACCCGAGGATTCGTCCGCACCGATTGTGATGGACGAACTGCCGCCGATGTTCGAGGCCAGCGGACATCCTGAGCACGGCCCCCATGGAGGGGAACTCGTGGAACTCGGCAATGAAGCCTTCCATATCGAAATGATTCACGTCAAAGATGCCGCTGCATTTTACGTGCTCGATGGAGCGGCAAAAAACGCAGTCGCCATCGCAGCCGACGAGCTTACTGTCAGTTTGAAGAAGGATGGTGAAGTCAGGTCCTTCAAGCTGCCTGCTGACGCTCAGGCCGACGACGAATCGGGCAAGTCGTCGCGTTTTGCATCCGTCGATAAAGAGCTCGCGAAGTGGCTCGAAACCGGCGCGGAGGGAGTTATCGTCGTGAATATCGATAGCAAGTCATTCACGGGAAACATTTCTCATGACCACGACCACGAAGGCCACGACCACGAAAGCGATGACCATGAAGGGCACGACCACGCTCATTGAAAAATGTCGAGCCAAGCGTAGAAACTCGTTTAACCACGTGCCCAGCGGGCCGCGTTTCGCGAACTCAAGCGGGGCGATGCCCACGCGGTTAAACGGAAAGACCTAATCAGATGTGTTTAGCGACAGCGAAAGAATAAGTTGCGTAGTGGACGAGGCAACGAGTCCCTCACGGCTGGACTCGTTGCCTCGTCCACTACCATTCAGCGCGTTTTGTTTATTCGCCGTCGCTTACCATCGAGAATCATTGAGTTTCAAAGCTGACGCTGGCGTGTCGCCACGTCGGCTAGGTTCCCGGCCTTTGTTACGACTAGCCTCGTAAGGCCGGGGACCGTATTTTTACCGCCAAACATCCATTGCGATAAGGAAGTCGCTCGACACAGAACTTCGTACACGAGACACGGGTATCACCATGATAGAAAAACGTTCAAATAGCGCCGTGCTTGTCGCTGCCTGCCTCCTATCGGCGCTGATGGCCGGAATCGTGGTCTACTTCGCGATCTCCTATTGGCCGGGTGGTCGGGGCCTCCGCGACACCGCACAACAGAGTGAAAGGCAGGCCGATGACCACGAACAGGGTGGGCATGATGATCACGATGACAGCGGTTCCGAGACTATCGAACTTCCCAAACCAATGTGGAAATCGGCGCGACTGAAGATTGAACCTGTCGCTCGACAAGCCATCACGGCACATACATGGGCGACAGGGAAAATCATGCTCAACCAGAGCCGGACGGCCAATATCTATTCCATTACCGAGGGACGTG
Organism: Rhodopirellula sp.; assembly: GCA_041688415.1. GTDB lineage: Bacteria > Planctomycetota > Planctomycetia > Pirellulales > Pirellulaceae > Rhodopirellula. The sequence goes on from JBDNIG010000427.1 coordinate 1,511, forward strand.
TTCACAAAGTCTTGGTCGAACTAGGAGATTCGGTGGACGATGGTCAACTGCTGGCCGTGATCGACAGTCGCGAGGTTGGAACGGCAAAGTTGGACCTGTTGCAAGCCAAATTGAAACAGGAGTTCGCGAAACGAGAGTACGACTTCGCAAAGAAGGTGGAGAGGAACGCAATTCAATTAATTGAACAGCTCGACGCTGGCGAATCGCTCGACGAGATCAATTCCGAACTCAAAAACAAGCCGATCGGAAAGTATCGCGACCAACTGCTCGGTGCCTATACCGAATTGATTCGAGCCAAGGCTGACTACGATCGCTTGCAACCGATTGCCGATAGTGGCGCGGTCCCAGGTAGTCGGCTCATCGACACCAAAGCGAAATACAATGCGGCCCAATCCGCATTTGATGCCATCTTAGAGCAACTGCGATTTGCCGTCCCACAAGATGCGTTGCAATCTCAGCAGAAACTTCGCGAAGCGGAACAGAGCATTGATGTTGCCAAGGCTAAGCTCAACATCCTCGGCTACTCTGAGAAGAAGCTCGCTGAACTTTCCCCTCAGGAAATGAACGAGGAGTTGTCGCACTACGAATTGGTCTCACCATTCGCGGGTCGAATTATTGAGAAGAACGTCGTGCTCGGAGAACGCGTTGGCACGGATACAAAGATGTTCAGTATTGCGGACCTGTCGTCGCTCTGGGTGCAGGCAGACATCTATCAGAAGGATCTCGGCGCGATCGAGAAATTTGGCAACACGCTACGATTTCGCGCCCCGACCGGTAGTGACGGCTCCATGCACACTCACGAAGCGAAGATCTTTTATCGCGGCGACGTGATTGATCCAAACACTCGGACCTTGTTGTTACGCGCTGTCACTGAAAATCAAGACGGGCATATCAAACCCGGTATGTTTGTTGAAATCGAAATCCCTACGGAAAAGACCATTGAAACACTGGCCGTTGCCGATCAGGCGATCCAAGAGGTCAAAGATCATACGGTGGTCTTCGTGCAAGTGAGTGAAACACAGTTTCGTTTGCAGTCGGTCAAAGTGGGTGAGTCTTCGGGAGGCAAAGTGCAAATCCGTGAAGGGTTGAAGGAAGGAGACAAGGTCGTCGTCCAGGGGGCTTTCGCTTTGAAGTCCGAATTGATGAAGGGTGAAATCACCCACGGGCACTAAAAAGTTAGTGATTGGAGATTTCAGATTTTAGATTGAAAAACCAGGTAGGGTATCATGATTAATCGCATCATTGACTTTTCGCTCCACAACCGTTTTGTGGTTTTATTGGCCGTCGTGCTGATCGTCGCTGGCGGGATCTATTCGATGCTGCGCATCCCCGTCGACGCGGTACCCGATCTGACGAACGTTCAGGTCCAGGTGCTGACGACGTCGCCCGCGCTGGGACCGACCGAGATGGAGCAGTTTGTCACGTTCCCGGTCGAGACAGCGATGAGCGGCATCCCGAAGGTCACGGAAATCCGCAGCGTGACGCGATTCGGTCTGTCCAATGTCACTGTCGTGTTCGAAGAAGGGACGGATATCTATTGGGCGAGACAACTCGTTAGCGAAAGGCTGACGGAAGCTCGCGGCGAAATCCCGCCGGAAATTGGGGTCCCGACCATGGGGCCGATCGCCACGGGAATGGGCGAGATCTATCAGTTCGAGGTTCGCAACAAAGAGGGCTACAACTATGACCTGCAGGAACTGCGAACGATACTAGATTGGAACGTCGCATTTCAACTTCGCGGTGTTCCGGGCGTGATCGAGGTCAATACGTTTGGCGGCGAGGTGAAGACGTACCAAGTACAAATCGATCCGACCGCGATGATGAACTATGGCATCTCGCTGGATCGGGTCTTTGCGGCGCTCAAGAAAAACAATGCGAACGCGGGCGGCGGCTACATCGAACATTACGAAGAGCAGCGATTGATCCGCGCCGAAGGCTTGGTGCAGTCGCTCGATGATATCGCCGACATCGTCCTGGATAGCCGCGAGGACGGAACACCGATTCATGTTCGCGATATCGGCAAGGTTCAATTCGCGCCACTTCTGCGTCAAGGTTATGTGACCCGCGATGGGCGCGGAGAAGCGGTCGTCGGCATTGTAATGATGCTGATTGGCGAGAACTCCCGCGTCGTTGTCGATCGCGTCAAAGCGGAAGTGGCTGAGATCGAAAAAACATTGCCCGAAGGCGTTTATATTGATGCATTTTACGATCGTACGGACTTAATCGACCGCGCGATCTCGACCGTAGTGGAAAACGTCAGCGGCGGCGCGATCCTGGTTATCATCATGTTGTTCCTGCTGGTCGGCGATTGGCGAGCCGGTTTGATTGTGGCATCGGCGATCCCGTTGTCGGCAATGATCACGCTGATTTCCATGAACTACTTCGGCGTCTCGGCAAACTTACTCAGTCTCGGAGCACTGGACTTTGGCATTATTGTCGATGGAGCGGTGGTGATGGTCGAAAACGTGGTTCGCCGCGTGGCGATTGCGAAACTTAACAACCCCGATATGAAACGAGCGCCACTGAGCGTGTTCAGCAAAGCAGGTCACGAAGTCGGTCGACCGATTCTGTTCGCCGGGGCGATCGTGATCATCGTGTTCGTCCCGATCCTGTCGCTGCAAGGCGTTGAAGGTAAAATGTTTCGACCGATGGCGTTCAGCTTCATGTCGGCATTGGTGGGAGCCTTGATCGTTTCATTAACCGTGATGCCCATGCTGTGCTCGTTGTTTCTGGCGAGAAACTTCAGCCAAAAGGATCCGTTCCTGATTCGTTGGGCCAAACGCGGGTACGAACCGATGTTGCGTGGTGCCATCAATCATCCGGCATTGATCATTGTTGGAGCTGTTCTTTCGTTGGTGATCGGGATCTTCATTGCCAGCCGGTTTGGCGCGGAGTTCGTTCCGAAACTCGACGAGGGCGATATGGCGGTTCAGGCGATTCGGCTGCCCAGCGTTTCCTTGGAGCGGTCCATCGAAATGACGACCGACATCGAACGTACTTTACTGGATAAATTCCCCAATGAGATCAAATCAGTGATCTCGAAAACGGGCCGTCCCGAGATTGCGACCGATCCGATGGGTGTGGAGATGAGTGATATCTTCGTGACGATGAAGCCGCCTGACGAGTGGACTTACGTCAGCAAGGTGGACTTGATCGAGGCGATGAAGAAGGAATTGGAAACGAAAATTCCTGGGAACAACCTCAGCTTCACGCAGCCGATCGAGCTTCGCGTACAGGAACTGCTTTCCGGGGTTCGCAGCGACATCGGCATCAGTTTGTATGGCGACGATCTGGACAAGCTGAAAACCATCGGCAACGAGATTGCCACCGTGGTTGCCGCCGTTCCCGGTGCCGCCGACGTGCAGCCCGAACAGACCGGTGGATTGCCGTACATTCAAATCCGCATTCGCCGGGACCAGCTCGCCCGTTATGGGATCAACGCCAGCGATGTCCTCAATGCGGTTTCGACGATCGGCGGGGTCGAGGTCGGGCAGGTACTCGAGGGGCAAAAGCGGTTTCCCTTAGTTGTCCGGCTCGACCCTGCTTATCGTCAAGACGTTGAGTCGCTCAAACGACTTCGCATTGCGGACTCGAACGGTCGTCAGATTCCGCTCGAACAGTTGACCGACATCCGTGTCGAACCGGGCGTGACGCAAATCAGCCGTGATGAAATCCGCCGCCGATTCCTTGTTCAGGTCAACGTTCGTGGCCGTGATTTGGCTGGATTTGTGGGCGCAGCGCAAGCTGCCGTGCAAGAACAAATCGAACTACCCGCCGGGTATCGCATCGCTTGGGGCGGGCAATTCAAGAATCTGCAGGAGGCAACCGGGAGACTCTTTGTAGCCGTGCCGCTGGCATTGTTCCTGATCGGCGCATTGTTGTTCATGACGTTCAACTCGCTCAAGCTCGCGTTGTTGATCTTCTTGAACGTTCCGATTGCCACCGTCGGCGGAATACTTGCCCTGTGGGTGCGCGACATGCCTTTTTCAATATCTGCCGGAATCGGATTCATCGCGTTGTTTGGCATCGCGGTGATGAATGGGGTGGTGTTGATCGAGCACATTCGTGCGCTACGTCAGTCTGGCGAAGGACTCAAGGAAGCCGTATTCGATGGTGCGGTCGATCGATTACGTCCGGTGCTGATGACCGCAACCACCGACGCACTCGGATTCTTGCCGATGGCGTTTTCAAGCAGTAGCGGAGCCGAGGTTCAACGCCCACTGGCGACTGTCGTCATTGGTGGCGTGATCACGTCGAGCATCCTGACCTTGATCGTGCTCCCTTCCATCTACAAATGGTTCGAGCCGAAAGCGGAAGAACGGGAACTGGGAGAAGGGGAGATCGGGAGAGAGAAAGAGTAATGCCGACCGACTACTCGATGTCTGCGTGTGACAACAACATGAATCAGATTCTAAGCCAAAGAGAATGGGGGCGTGACGAGCAACACACACTTCCCACTCTCCCGTCGGCAATCTGCAATCTGCAATCAGCAATCAGCAATCTAATGATGGCCGCCCACGCCAAAATGGAGCCGACCGAGGTCGACATGAACACCACCATGCCTGTAAGACGGACGATACGACTGGTGTTTTGGCGCGTAATGGCCGGCACGGTAGCTCGGTGTGTAACCGCCGTATCCAGAATGCCGGTTCGGCACGACCGATCGGAAGCCGCCGTGGCCGTATCCGCCATAGCCGTAGTTGGAATGACCACCGCGATACACGGACCCGTGGTACCCGCCGCCGTATCCGTGTCCTCCGCCGTATCCATTTCCACCGGAGAAATAGTCGCTCGCTTGAGCGTTTTCGCTTGTCGTCAGCACAGCCAAGGCAGCAACCGCAGCCGCAATTATCAAGAATCGTTTCATTTTCAAGATCCAGTTGGAGTAGATGGAAGGGAGCAGGGAACTTTTAAAGCATCCGCCGTGCCAAATCCTGGAACTAGATTAAAACACAGTGTTTCCCGACACTTGTTGAATTCCGGGCTTCATGAGTGTAGTCAAAACGATTCAAGCATGTCATCGTTTTGGTGTCACTTAGGCGGCCAGGTATCCGCGCTGCCGGAGGCCACGTTGGTATGATCGATCAACTTCGAGCAATCTCGCTGAGCCAAAGCGATCACGCATGGAGCACCTGCATGTTGATCTATGTGATGGCAGGGAGCACGTATTTCCGTGCGATCTGCCCGAGCGACAGCAGCACTTTTGAAGCAATGGTTTGATGGCCATGGCGAACGTCGGAAATCAGCCCCGGTCCTATAGCACCGCCACACTCCTGTTGCTGGCGGTCAACTTACCGCTCGTTGCAATGGTGGGTTTGCTACTACTGACCGACTATCGCCGTGAGATGCGAAGGACGACCGACCAACGTCGCATCCAACTGAGCGATGAAGCGGCGTTGATCGGTCATGCACTCCTAAAACTTGGCGATCCCAAGGATCTTGAGAGAATCGACAATTTTCTGACCAGCAGTTGCGCCGAAACCGCTGGACCGGGGACACCGGGGCACTGGATTGACGTGCGGTGGGACGGCAAGCGCGTGCATAGCCATACTGGACCCAACGGCGAACGGAACCAGAGCCACGTAGATGGCGCCATTGTGGGTCGATTTGCAGCCGGCGACTTGCAAGTGGAAGTCACCGAACGGGCCGCCGAAATTCGACGTAGCGCTAGGGGCGAAACCCTGATGCATCTCAGCGGCATCCTGGCTCTGGCATCCCTTGCCGCCATCATTGTTGACATTGTTCTGGTCCGCGTGATCGCCAAGCCAACTAGGCAACTCATCGAAGCCGTCGGGCAACTGCAGTCGAACCAATTTGAGATGGAACCGCAGTCGTTTCGGAGTCGCGAATTGAACAACTTGAGTTTGGGGATTGCCCAGATGGCGGAATCATTGCGAGACGTAGAAGCCAGTCGAAGCAGTGCGATGCGACGTGCGCGCGACATTCAACATCACCTGCTCCCGCAAAGCATCGACATTCCCGGACTCGTGTTTGCAACGCGTTTCCAACCGGCCGAAGATGTCGCGGGAGACATCTATGGTGTGATGCAACTGCGGGACAAATCGTGGTTGATCTACATTGCAGACTTGGTCGGACACGGCGTCCCAGCGGCGATCAGTGCTGCGGTTTTGAAAATGGTGATCGACTCTGCTGCTGGCGACACAGCGGACCCTGGCAATATCATGAATCGTGTCAATCAAATACTCCCGCAATACCTCGCCGAGAGTGAGTTTGCGACGGCGGCAATCCTTCGTTGGAGACCGGAAAAGGCCGAGTTGTCGTTTGCCAGCGCGGGGCATGAGCCGGTCCTGCTAATGACGCAGCATCGACTGGTCACGTTGGACGCGACCGGTTTACCCCTGGGCATCGACCCGACGTTTTGCTGGACCACGACGCAACACAAGCTGAAACCCGGCGAGAGAATCTTGTTGGCAACCGACGGTGTCGCGGAGACACACGATCCCGATGACCGCGAGTTCGGCCGAACGAGGCTGGCCGAGACGTTTAGCAACAGTCATTCCAACGGGATCGAAGAATTTGCAGCTCACCTGGAAAGAGAAATCGCGTCGCATCGAGGCGCCGCGCCGATTGAGGACGACGTGACATTCCTGATCGCCGAATGCCGCCTCATCAACACAAACCAACCACCAAATCTGGACAACCAAGCATGAATGAACCCCTTCACAAAAAGGTGCAGCGCATCGTCCATCGTTTTGGTTTTCATGGCATCCGCGTCGCCAACGGCAAGCCAGGTCATGTCACATTGTCCGGTAGCGTCAATGAGATCAACGACCGTGCGTTGGTGATTGCGATTGCCCGCACCACGCCGGGCGTCCAAGAAATTCGCAGCGACATCACACTAACCAAATGACCGACGCGATTCCAAAGGAAACTACCATGTTTAAGAAACTACTGTACACGACTGATTTTTCAGATGAGTCAAAGCGTGCCTTCGCTTTGGCCACGTCACTCGCGGCGAAGCATCACGCGAAGTTGTTTATCGTTCATGTCGCCGAGACAACTGTGCCGGTCACGGTCCTTCCACCCGCCGGCGCAGCGACAGTCTTACCACCCGTTGTTGCAATGCGAGAAGAACTGTCGGAGCAACTCAATGCCATCATCCCGGATAACCCGATCGTCGCTTACGAACACGCACTGCTGAGCGGTGTCGCTGGTGAGGAAATTGTGGCTTTCGCAAGAGACACAGCCATTAACCTGATTGTGATGTCAACCCATGGTCGCAGCGGCTTCGAACGATTCCTGCTGGGCAGCGTGGCGGAACATGTGGTCCGCCATGCGACTTGCCCCGTCTTGACATGCAATGCCGAGGTTCAATGATCCACTGCAAACGATATCGAATCGTTTGTGCGGCGATGGCATGTTTCCTTGCATGCCTATGTGTGCTCGGCGTCTGCAACGCAGCCAGTGCCCAGCACACACCGACCGCCAAGCAAACTTCGGAGGTCGAGTCGAACATTGCGAACGAAAAAATGGATGCCCACGGCCACGCACCTGAGGAGCACAAACTACCCTTTTCCCCGATCATTCTCGAGTTGGGAATCGTAATCGTCGTTGCCGCGACCGGACGTTGGGTGGTTGAACGAGTCGGCCAGTCGCCGGTACTGGGAGAGTTATCAGTAGGAATCATTTTGGGGAACGTCGGTGTCTGGCTGGGCGTTCCGTTCTTTATTCTGGTGATGTATCTTGGAGATGCAATCACATTATTCAACAAGGTTTGGCTGAGTGGGGAGTCGGTTCAAGCGGCTGCGGAACACCTGTTTGCCGAGGAGTCATCGAATCAGCGCGGCGGCACGAGTCGGTTACTAGATATCATGACGGGGCCTCAGGGGCCGCGTTACGTCGCGATGGGGTTTGCGATTTGGTTGTTTTCAGAATTGGGCGTTCTGTTGCTTTTATTTTTGGTGGGTTTGGAATCACAAGTCAGCGAATTGTTGGAAGTCGGTGGCCGCGCCCTGTCAGTCGCCATCGTCGGCGTCGTGACGCCGTTTGTGCTTGGCTTCGTCGCAAGTCAATGGTTATTGCCTACCGCCGAGATGTCGGTTCATTTGTTTCTGGCGGCGACACTTTGTGCCACCAGCGTTGGCATCACGGCGCGCGTCTTTCGTGATTCCGGGAAGCTACAGTCGCGTGAAGCGAAGATCATCCTCGGGGCTGCGGTCATCGACGACATTCTCGGGTTGATCATTTTGACAGTCGTTGTCGGGGTTGCTTCGACGGGAAAGTTCAACCCTTGGCAGGTCAGCCAGATCAGCTTTCTGTCATTTCTATTTCTCGCAGCCACCGTTCTATTCGGTGGAAAGCTCGTCGGATGGTTGATTCCACGCTTCACGGCAATGGGCCAGCATCAGATCAAACTGCTCTTTCCGCTGGCACTGGCGTTCTTCATGTCGTGGATAGCGAGCGTGATCGAACTGGCTCCGATCGTCGGCGCATTCGCTGCAGGTTTGATCCTCCGAGAAGATCATTTCCATGCCGACTCCCGTCACACGATGGAAGGCTTGATTTCGCCACTGGAGAAACTATTCGCACCAGTCTTTTTCGTGCTGATGGGGATGCAGGTCAATCTCCGATCGTTGACATCACCGTCAACACTATGGTTGGCACTTATTCTCAGTGTGATCGCGATCGCCGGAAAATTGATCTGCGGAGTGGTGGCCGGACGTGGAACCAATCGTTGGGCGGTCGGAATCGGAATGATTCCAAGAGGCGAAGTGGGGTTGATTTTCGCCAGTATCGGCAAGGGGCTGGGTGTCGTCAGTGGGGCAACATTTTCAGCGATTGTCGCGATGGTAATTGTCACGACTCTAGTAACGCCGATTTTGCTCAAGTGGTCGCTTAAACGTACGGACGATCAGCACAGTGACGAGCCCGCTCAACAATAGAAGTCTGCACAACGTGTCGAACTACGGAGGAATCGACCTGACCCGGATGGACGCAATCAACACATCGAGTGCAATTCACTGTTTTCAAAGAACTCGGTAACGATCCAATGCAATGAATACAAACAACCGCTCACTGACACGCTTGCTTCCTTCGATTCTGTGTATGTCCCGTGCGCTTATCAAGAGATCATGGCGAGGGCAAGGCTTGCCAAGCGGGCATTATTTGTGCTTCAATCCAACACTAACAAGCATTTTGTTTTGCTGCAAAACTGTCGTAGGCGTCTATTCTCTGACATGGCAACGGAGCGTTCCGCCATCGTGTCAATCGTCTAGCGCACGTCGCAACCATACCACGCAGCCTTTCTTTGTGCTCCTACCGCATGTTGGATTTTTCTTAGGCATCGACTCCTGCGTCCAATGATTTTGCTTTGCACAATTCCGGACGAGGCCCCAAGAAACGAAATCGCCATCAACAGCGTTCCAAAACCAGATCATTCGCAGCGCGTATTTGCCCTTGCGGATTCCCTTTTTTGCCCATTGGACGCAGGAGGTCATGCCTCAAAAATGGCGTATCCGACTGAAGCGCACTTTTGCCGCATGGAAACTCAATTGCGTCCCACTGGATCAGGTGAATGGTGGATTTTCCGAGGCATCGCGGTGGCATCCAAAATGTTACCACTGGCGATTCAAATTATTGCTGACGGCAGGCGAGGCCTGCCGTCAGCCGAGAAACACCTTTGGCGTACCCTGACTGCGATCCTCCCTTGGTAGGTTGCTTCCCAGAAGAGCCTACTTCTGTTTCTCCCGGCATACCAAGTACACCGGTTGTCCCAGCATGATGCAATCATTTGGATGCCACCGCCATACCTTCAAAATCCAACACTCTGAGACATGCACTGAACGATCGTATCTCTTCGATTCACTTACGTTCTACGAGCGATGTACGCTTCCGTCGGATGAGCCTCCACCACACTGGCAGATAGCAACCAATGCGCAGCATGCAACCGCGATTCGTTTCCGAATTCGGTTACGCAGTGGACGTTCACGCGATCGGAGAAACCATGGAGAGAGCTTCGTTAGTCCGAAGGATCGGCGTTGATCACGAGGCGATCCAGGATGCCTTGTGCGTTCGTTCGGTCCAGCTTGGCTGTTTGTTGCTGAAAACAACTTCGACCTCGGATGATCCACTCGTTGACTTCCCCGATCACCCCTTCGAGCGTAAACGTCTCAAGCTGTTTGCCGACGCTTCGCAGAACGCTTGTGATGATGCTGCGACGCTTGGCACCGACAGGCGTCTTGCTCGTTCGACCGGTCTTACGAGCCATCGCATCATCTCGCAACTCTCGCTCCGAAGCATTGTTGTTGCCATCGACGCCTTCGCTGTACACGAACACGAACAACTCGCAGTCGAGCATCAGACGCATCAGTTCATTGCACAGCAGGCGGTAGTCGTCGGCATCACCCTCGACATCAGTGTTGTCGTCTATCCAACGAGCACCGCAAAGCTCCAGAACCGCATCGTCCAGTTCCGGCACACGGCGGCGTCTTCCCTCGGCACTAAAACGCTTGTCAGCAGCCAAACGCTTACCTTCACGATAGATGCTCACCAAGCGATCAGCGAATTCGCGATAGACGGTGTTCTCCGGAGACGTGAGAGTTAACTTAATCGCTTTGCGAATCAAGTGAGCCCAGCACTTCTGCGAATTCGTAAAGCCTTGATAAACAGCGGCGTCGTCGCTGACTAAGACGCCACCAAAGACGGTTTTATCGATAATCGCCTGGAGTGTTCCGCCGTCTTTATGCACCCCATAGAAGACGACCGTGATTTGCTCGGTCAGGAACGCCCATACGCTGTTGATGCTCCACGACGTTTCGTCGCAGTGGACGACCGCTGAATTTGCCAACAGGGTGCATAGCGATTCGAATTCGCCTTCCCAACTGCGAGCGAGTTGGTGGAGCAGTCGATCGGCCTGCGATTTCGAAAGTTTGAGCTGCTGGAAGAAGCACAGGACCGCACACGCTTTGTCCATCGACAAGCCGAGGCAGTAAACCTGGTAGGCCAGGGCAATGACGATCTCGATGCCGAACTCACTTCGCCCCAGAACCCCTGGGATCTTGCCAAACTGATTTCGGTAACGGTAGATCTGGCTGCGCGATCAAGACCGCCTTGCCGTCTTCGAGTCGCCAAGCAACTCGGGTATGCGAGAAGCTGCACAGATCACTGTCGATTGATTCGGGAAAGAGTTGCTCGGTTCGGTGAGCAAACTTGGCTTTTTCCGCAGTCGTGATTCGACCGCGTCTGCGTGTTATCTTGGCTTTTTTCCGAGCGGGCGGCTTAGCTCCGGCTTTTTCCTGACGTGAGTTTTCAGCCTTTTCCGAGTAAGATTCTTCGAGACGCTCGGTGGGATTCTTTCCGGCAAGCTTCGCCTTCAACTCTCGGTTTTCGTCTTCGAGTTGCTGAATCTTCACCGCCTGCATTTGCACCAGCTTGTTCAACTGTGCCTTATTG
>JBDNIG010000428.1:0-3824 GCA_041688415.1 Rhodopirellula sp.
ACCCAGTACGTTCACACCCTCAACGGGACTGCCGTAGCAACGGGCCGCGCGATGATCGCGATTTTAGAAAACCATCAACGCGCCGACGGCTCGATCGCCGTGCCCAAAGTCCTCCAGCGATGGGTCGGACAAGAAGTCCTCGACCCGAACGCCTAACCAGTCCAACCGCATCCCAATTTTAAAACAACACCCATGAAGACTGACGAACTACGCGAAAAATACCTGGAGTTCTACGAAACCAAAGGCTGCGTGCGGCAACCCAGCGACGTGCTCGTGCCGGCTTGGGATCCATCGGTCCTGTTCACGCCCGCCGGCATGAACCAATTCAAAGATCACTTCCTCGGCAAAGTCAAACTCGACTACACCCGCGCGACCACCTGTCAGAAATGTCTTCGCACCGGTGACATCGACAACGTCGGACGAACGGCGTTTCACCACACGTTCTTTGAAATGCTCGGCAACTTCAGCTTCGGCGATTATTTCAAATCCGAAGCGATTGCTTGGGCGTGGGAATTTCTCACCGACAAAAAGTGGCTCGGCATCGCGCCGGAGCGTTTGACGGTGACGATTTACAAAGACGATGACGAAGCCTTCCAGATTTGGAATGAATCGATCGGCCTGCCGGGATCGCGAATCGCGAGAATGGAAGAGGACGAGAACTTCTGGCCCGCTTCGGCGCCGAGCGAAGGCCCCGATGGCGTCTGCGGTCCATGCAGCGAGATTTACTACAAGCTCGATGATGGCAGCGATGTGGAAATTTGGAACCTGGTGTTCACGCAGTTCAACCGGGTTGGAACGCCGCCGAACAATCTTCACCCACTGCCGAGCAAGAACATCGATACCGGCATGGGGCTGGAGCGAACCGCCAGTGTCCTGCAAGGCGTGCCAACGAACTTCCACATCGATAGCCTATTTCCGATCGTCGAGGCAGCCGCCGAAGTTTGCGGGGTGAAGTACGAATACGAGAGCGACCACGGCCGCCGCCTCCGCCGCATCACCGACCACGCTCGCGCGGCCGTCTTTGCGATTCATGAAAACGTTTACCCCGGTCCGAAAGACGCACGCTCGGTGATCCGCCGCTTGATCCGCCGGGCCGTGCTCGATGGATATCAAATGAACCTGCGCGAGCCATTCCTCTACCAACTCACCGGCGCCGTCGCCGATGCGTCCAAAGCCGGCTACCCCGAACTGGCTCAAACGGCACAGCGTGTCAGCGAAGCGATTGAGTCCGAGGAGCGTGGGTTCTTTGCCACGATCGACGGTGGCATGAAACGCATCGGAAGTCTCTTCGACGACCTGCGATCAGAATCCTCCGTGATGGTGCCGGGCGCCGAAGCGGCCGATTTGCTAACAACCTACGGCGTACCTCCCGAACTCGTGCAAACGCTCGCCGCTGAACAGAACTTTACCTTCGATTGGTCCGGTTTTGAGCAGGCGATGGAAAAACATGCTGGCGTCAGCGATGGGGGTCAGCGGGTGTTGTTCCAAACCGGTCCGCTCGAAACCCTCAAAGAGGCACTGCGAGAAACACCGTTCGTCGGTTACGAATCGACCGAGTCCAGTGCCATCGTCAAGGGCATCATCACGGGTGATGGCAAGTCCAAAGGCGACGGCGGGCAACTCCTCTCGCACCTCGATCGTCCCGGCGATGCCATCCACCGCGTCGTCCTCGATCACTCGCCATTCTACGGAGAGTCGGGCGGCCAAGTCGGCGATACGGGCGTGATTGAGAACGAACACTTTACGTTCGAAGTGATCGATACCCAACGTCACGCTTCCTTGATCGTACATCTGGGTAAACTGACGAGTGGCAAGCTGAGCGAAGGCGAAACCTGCCTCGCAAAAGTAGACGTGGAGAACCGTACGGCGTTGGCCCGTGCTCACTCGGCGACCCATGTGCTTCACCACGTGTTGCACAACCATGTGGGACGACACGCGGAACAGCAGGGCAGCAAAGTCGAACCGGATCGATTGCGATTCGACTTCACGAACCCCAAAGCCATCCCCGACGAAACGCTCGTCGAGATCGAACAAGATGTGCTGAAGTATGTCGCCGAGCGTGAGCCCATCCGCTGGGACACGGTCTCGCTCGATGCGGCGAGAAAAGCCGGCGCGATGATGTTGTTCGGCGAGAAGTATCCGGATCCCTGCCGGATGGTTTCGATGGGTGAGTTCAGTCGCGAATTATGCGGCGGCACCCACTTGGCGAATACCGGAGACATCGGCGCGTTCGAGCTCGTCATCGAAGAAAGTGTATCCACCGGCACGCGGCGGATTGAGGCGCTCACGGGCCAGCGTGCGAGAGAGCACCGCGAACAAACTCAGCGTTTGCTCGATCAAGTGGCCGATCGACTCAACTGTCAGGCCAACTATGCCGCCGCGGCGACGGAAGCCTTGATGGAAGACGTGCGGAGCTTGAAGAAAGAACTGGCGGCGGGCAAAGCCGCTGATCATCCCGCCGAGTTCTCGTTCGATCCACGCACCGCCAAAGCGACCACGACGGACACATCGGACTACAACGCCGTGAGGGCCGCGGTGCGCGCTTTGACGCGGCGTCTGAACGTCGCGATCGACGACGTGCCTGAACGGCTCGATGCGTTGTTAGCCGATCGAAAACGTTTGGTAACGCAGTTGAAGGAAGTTACCGATGGCGGCAAATTGTCCGCCGAGGAACTGATCGAATCCGGTGTAACCGTGGGTGACACGCTACTCGTCGTTGCCGAAACGCCCGGAGCCAACCCGAACGTGATGCGTGGCTGGATCGACCAGATCCGCAAGAAGAGCAAAGGACCGACGGCGGTCTTGTTGGGCGCCGCGCAAGGTGACAAGGTCGTCTTGGTGGGCGGCCTCAGTCGCGATCTCGTCGACCGTGGGCTCCAGGCCGGACGTTGGGTCGGCGACACTGCGAAAGTCGTTGGCGGAGGCGGAGGCGGACGCGACGACATGGCCCAAGCCGGCGGCAAGGATCCGGGAAAGCTCCCCCAAGCCATCGAGCAAGCACGCCAAAGCATGACCGAGCAATTGAGCAAGGGATAGAAAAAAGTGGCATAGGCGTGATGAGCGATTAATGCCTGTACGGTTCACGTTTGGCCAAGGTAGTGCCAGTACTGAGAGCCAAAAAGCAGGCTCAATCAAACGCACAGCAACTCCAAAGATTGCCAAGCCGTCCAAATACAGGACGTAAAAGACAAGCTTCCAAATGCCTCGGTAGATAAAACGGTGCCTGGAGCAAAAGGCGGTTTCCTCCATCGTCTGGCGACGTCACGCACCCGCTCAGCGAGGTCCGTTGAGACCGGGGATTTGGAACGGCATGCTCGGCCCGCCCTGACCAGCGGATGGGGCCGCTGCTGCGTCGGATCCCGGCGTCGTCAACAGCTCATCGCGATTGATCCGCAGTTCCCGGTAGGTCGCTTCCGGAATCACGTAGTACCAATCGGCAAAGCGTGCGTTGAGATCGCTGACCCGGCGTTTGGCGGCATTGAGCCGATCCTTGCGAGCATCGAGCAGACGCGTGTTCGCTTTGAGAATCTTCTCTTGCTCGGCCTCGAGCCGTTCGACTTTCTCTTCCTGGGTCAGGTCTGAAAATGCAAGTTCACCCGAATCCGATTCAGTCTTCGCAGCAGCGGCTGACTCTGGCGTTTCGGCAGTTGCTTCGGGTGCTTCCGTCGCTTCGGGTGCTTCCGCAGGCTCAGACGCGGCGTCGTCCTCTGCGGCTTGCCCTTGCCCTTCACCTGTTGCCTCCCCACTGCCGTCGACTTCGACTTCTTCCGTTGCGGGGGTTTCGCTATCGGCGGGCTTGTCCTCGGCTGCGGGTTCTTCGTTCG
>JBDNIG010000429.1:0-12002 GCA_041688415.1 Rhodopirellula sp.
GAGGTCACCGATAGCTTTGGCAACACCGGCGGCGCGACGGTAAGCATCACGGTTCAGTTCGCAACGGAGAAGCCGATTGCGGTCGACGACATCTTCGAATTCGCCAGCAATGAGAAGAACGTTCCCCTGAACGTACTCGACAATGATGTCGCATCGGTCGGCGGCGGCTTGACGATCACGCAAGTCTCCCAGGGCACAAGCGGCGGGCAAGTTCGAATCGCCCCGACAAACCGAAACGTGCTTTACACACCTGCCGATGGATTCACCGGTACCGAACAGTTCTCTTATACGATCAGCGATGCATCAGGGCAGTCGTCGGAGATGGCGGTTGTCACGGTCGTGCTCACGCCCCAGTCGTTCGACAACGACAAAGCCGAATTCAAGATCGAGCTGCTCGATGCCATCAACGATTCGCCGCTGCCGAGCCTGCAGGCCGGTCAGAAATTCCATCTTCGCGTCTCGGTCGACGATATCTCAGTGTCGGACTCGGTCGCGATTCAAGGACTGCAGTCCGCCTTCACGGATCTGCTCTATACCTCGGAACTCGTCTCGCCGGTCGCCAACCCGAATGGATCGTTCCCATTTGAGATCACATTCGGACCGCAGTTCGAAACCCCGACCTTCCAACTCGGTAACGTACTCACACCGGGAATCATCGACGAGGTTGGTGCCGTTCAATCGCTCAGTGATTTGATAACGATCGGTAGCTCGAACGACCGCGCATCGTTCACCGGCTTTACCGAACTGTTCACGGTCACCATGAAAGCGACCGGTGCGGGCCTGGCGACATTCAAAACGGATCCCGCCGATGCGGTCAATCCCGTCGACGATCCCGACGATCCCGCCGTTAGCGAAACAATTCTGATCACGCCCGCGGGACCAAAGGTTCTCAATTACGATCAGATAAAATATGGTTTCGCACAGATCAATATCTCGCCACCCGGTGAGGGTTTCCCCGTCGCCCTGGACGACTCCTTCCCGGTCGGCGTCGATTCTCTCGGCCAAACGATTACCCCCGGCACTCCGGCCCGGCTCAATGTGTTGGCCAACGACTTGATCAGCCCCGGTGATACCGTCACCGGATTGACCATCAAACAGGCGCCCGGAAATGGCTCGGTCGTCCGCGTGGACGTGGGCAACGATGGCAATCTAGGCAACGACTATCTCGCCTACACGCCTGGGATTGGTGCTAGCGGGCTTGATAGTTTCACGTATATCCTGACGGTGGAGAGTCCAGACTTCGGGACCGTCAGCAGTGTTGCCGAAGTCACCATGACGGTCGGTGCGGTGCAAAATCCGCAGGTCAATTACGATTTCATCTTCGTCGACGAATCCGGCAATCCAATTAGCTCGGTGCCCGTCGGCCAGCGTTTCGGACTTCGCATCGACGCCGTTGATTTGGGTTCGGGACGTCCACCCAGCGAGGCGGTCTTTGCCGGCTTCTTGGATGTTCTCTACAACAAGGACTTCCTCTCCACGATTCCCGTGGACAACAGCCCAGATATGTTTGACTTCGATGTCGAGTTTGACCCTCAATTCATCCTCGATGCTGCGGTCGGCGTGAACGATCGACCGGGCCTGATCGACGAGTTCGGAGCGAACCAACCAGACTTGGGCGGCTCAGGAACCACTTTGGCCACGATCTACTTCCGCGGCCAGCGTGCGGGGACAACATCCGTGACGGGATCACCAGCGGATCGTTTCCCGTTCGATGCCACATTGATCGACAAGAATGATTCTCCGGTCCCGATCGAGAATATTCAGTACGATACGGCCTCGATCACGATCACGGGATCGCCCGAGCCTCTGCACAATACCTCCCTGCCAGCGGACGTTAACGGCGATAATCTCGTCACGGCGATTGACGCCTTGATCGTCATCAATTCCATGACGCGTCTGGAATCCGAAGGCGAAGAGGCTGCTAGCGATGGGAAGCATTTTTTCCTTGACGTCAATGGCGACGGATATGTAACCGCGATCGACGCCTTGCAAGTGATCAATCAGCTCAACAAGACGACCGGCGGGTCTGGTGAAGCGACGGTTCCCCAGGCAGCACAGGTCGCTGCACCCGCGGGCGAGACAACCGACAAGGATACCGTGAATGATCGTGTGATCACCGAACTCGGTGACCATCCCGGGGACGAAGATCAAGTAGCTGCTTCGGATGAAACCGCCGTGATAGCACCGGTCAATTCGACATCAACAGCGAGCGACGATGCCGATGATGACGATCTGCTGGCGTTGTTGGCCGACGACGTCGCTCAGCAGTGGAACTGAGCAACAGCATGTCAGTAAATAACCCGATCTCTAAGTCAATTGCTCGATCATGAGCGTCGCCAGTCCGAGGACCAGAAGAAAACCGCACATGTCGGTGACCGTGGTCAACAAGGGTCCGCTCGCGACAGCGGGATCGAACCCAAACCGCTTGAGCAGCAGTGGCACGGTGCCGCCAATGGACACCGCGATGACGGTGTTACAGAACAAAGACACGCCCACCACCAGTCCCAGGTAGGGATTGCCATCCCAGATAATGGCGACCAGGGCGACGAGTAGTCCGAGTGCCGCGCCGTTGAGCAGGCCCACGGAAGCTTCCTTCATCCACACCCGCACCATCTCGGTCGGTCGGACGAGACCGAGGGACAGTTCCCGCATGCTAACCGCGACGGCTTGATTGCCACTGCAGCCACTCATGTCGCTGATGATGGGCAAGAACACCGCTAACGCGATCACCTGGGCCAGGGTGTCCTGATACACTGCGATCACGGATGCCGCTCCGATGTTGAGCAGGATGTTGATGCTCAACCAACTCAGGCGACGGCGGGCACGCTGCAACAACGGCATCGTTCGCAGCTCTTCGCCGATAATCCCTTGGCTCTTGAGGAAATCGCTCGCCGCGGCGCGAGTTGCTTCATAGTCCACGGCGTTGCGATGGACCACGCCGAGCAATCTGCCGTCGGCGTCGACGATCGGTACACCGAGAAAGTGATGCGTATCGAAAAATTCAATCAAATCGTCGAGCGGGGTCGAGGCCAGTAGCGACAATGGATCGGCGATCATGATGTCGGCGACGGGATCTTTTCGACGAGCGAACAGCAAGTTCCGCATCGGCACCACGCCGACCAGTCGTTCGTTTTCATCCGTTAGGTACGCGTACTGCACGTCATAGTCGCGAAATTTCTCGGCGTTTTGCGATAGAGTCTCGATCACATCGGCGACGGTCGTCGAGCGATTGAATCGCAAGATTTCGCGGACGAGCAAACCACCGGCCACATCGTCACTGTAGGACGCGAGTTCGCGGGCAGCGGTTGCGTCGGCACGCGGCCAGGCTTCGAGAATCGCAGCGGCTTGCTCGTCATCCAAATCGCCCAGCAAGTCGGCCTGCTCGTTGCTGGGCATCTCATAGACAATCGCCGCCGCTTCTTCGGCCGGCAACGATTCAACGAGCTCGGCGGCCTGGCTCTCGCTCAAGTGCCGGAGCAACTCGGCGGCGTGTTCAACCGACAGGGTCGTTAATACGAGTTGATGGTGCACCTCGTCGGTGCGGCTCAGTGCGAGCGCTTGATCACCGGCCGAGAGACTGTCGAGGTACTCCGAGAGCGTTTCGGCATCGCCGGCATCGGCGAGTTGCTCCAATCGTTGCCAGGGGCGCTTTTTCGTCCCGATTGAGTCGGCGTCCGTCGCTACTGGGCTGCGTTCGTGGTCAGAGGGGGAGTCGCTCATTTTAGCTCAGCGATACCTCGGCGTAGGTTTCTTCGCTCTCCCACAGGCGGACCTTGAAGGCGTTCGCCCCGCTATCACCGAGAATGCTGGGACAGACCACTTCTAGAAAATGCTTCGCCATATTCTCAGCCGTCGGGTTGCAGTCGAGTTCGTACACGCGATGGGGCTGAGAGCTACGGATCGCCGTGAGTCCATTGTGATCCTGGTCCCAGAGCACGAAGGTGTGATCCCAGTGCTCGTCGATCCAGTTCTTGCACCGCGTTTTCAATTGTTTGAAATCAAGGATGCGGCCCACCGCGTCTTGCTCGTGCCCGGTCACGTAAACCTCGAGCACGTAGTTGTGCCCGTGCAAGTTTTGACATTTGCCTTCGTGCCCAACTAAACGATGGCCAGCACAGAAGGTAAAGCGACGCATGATGGAAATCGACACGGGCACTCAGTTTGGCGGGGGATAATATTGGCGGGATGTCAGTTTTCTCGTCTCAGAATCTTTCCGAACCATGAACCGACGGCGCGAGGGCACATCGATTGATTGAGCCGAGACGCGTAGGCGACCGGTTCGTTCGTGGCTGACGGAGCGGTGTTTCAATTTAACGAGTCGGCTCGGCGGCGCAAGGTGCACGCCGCCGCGTTGTCAGCTTTTCCGAAACTATGCTTGGCGATTGGCCACTGCGCTGCCATACTGTTACCCCGCCTCGCAGCCACGTGCATGCGAATCCACGCTTTTTTGAGTTCGTCTGGAGACCCCACTCGGTGGCCAAAATCCTGCTTCTTCCACTTCGCCTGGCCGTCGGCTACGGACTCTCGCCACGCATTCTCGGTTATTTGGCGATCGCCATGTTGGTGATCCTGCGAATCACGATCGGTTTCCATTTCCTCAGCGAAGGGACGGATAAGCTTCGCGACGGAGATTGGTCGGCCAAGCCATTTTTTGCCAACGCGAAGGGGCCATTCGCTAGCGAATTTCGTCAAATGGTGTGGGATTACGACGGCACCACGCGGCTGGACAGCCACCAAACAATGATTATCTGGGCCACCTACCGCAATAACATCGCAGATCATTTTGGATTCGATAAAAAGCAACAGGCTGCCGCTCAAGACAATTACATCAAGGCCGTGGATCAGTACGAGTACGTGATCAATCTCGATGCCAACGCGGTCGAGCAATACAGGCTCGGTCTCGACCGGATCGCGAAGCTCGACGCGGACCCCGTTCGTGACGGCGTCACGTCGCTCGGTGGACAGCGTGAGATGGTCCGTAGAGAACTGAACGGTTTGATTTCGGCAACGTTGAAACAGATCGACATGATCTGGGAAAACTACGAAACAGCTCAGAATCAGCTCGCTACCGATGAACAGATCGCCCAGTATCCCCCGTACCAACTAGTACGTCCGCGTCTGGCCATGATGGATACCACCGTGATCGATCGCGTGATGCCTTATTTCGATGTGATTCTGGGATGGCTGTTGATCGTCGGTCTGTTCACTCCCGTGGCGTCAGTGGCGGTCGGCTTGTTCCTGTTTTCTGTGTTCCTGAGCCAGTATCCACCGACGACGGGACGGGGGTCCTCGAATTACCAATTGATTGAGAGTTTGGCGTGCTTCGTACTGGCCGCTACCGGGGCCGGACGATTCGCGGGACTCGATTTCTTCCTGCACCTGATCGTGCGAAAAGTTTACGGTCCGGGCGAAACGGCACGGGCCGTTTAAATCACCTCTCACCACTTCAAACAACACTCCTCACGGAACCTTTACTGCGATGGTTGATAAACTTTCCAAAGACCAACGTGACGTTGGCGAATCGAACTATTACAACGCCGTGGGCAGTTATTACGACGTCAACCGTCGTGACTTTTTGCGCGGCGTGGTGGCCGCGGGTACTGTCGGCGGGGCGGGTGTCGGAGCCGCCTATTTCGGCTACGAAAAAATCGCCGACCCGGTCCGCGTCGCGGTTATCGGAACCGGTGACGAAGGCAACGTTCTGATCGGTGGCTGCAACCCGGAGTACATCGACGTCAAAGCGATTTGCGACATTCGACCGTTCGGGCAACATCGCGCGTTCCACGGTGATTGGTCCTCCTCGTCGGCGCTCAAACGCCGTCCTGGATTGATCAACATCGGGGGATACAAGGACGAAGCCGAAGCGCGAAAGAACGTCAAAGTCTACGATGGCACGACCACCGGGGGCATCATGGAGTGCCTCGACGATCCCGACATCGAAGCGGTGATCATCGCGCTGCCGCTGTGGTTGCACGCTCCCGTCGCCGCCCAAGCCATGAAGCGAGGTCTGCACGTGCTGACCGAAAAGCTGATGGCTCGGAACGTTGCCCAGTGCAAAGTCATGGCCCGGATGGCCGGGGAACTCAAAGACAAGAAGGGCAATCCGATCCATTTGGCGACCGGGCACCAACGCCACTACAACATCAAGTATGAGAACGCCGTCAACCTGATTCGCTGGGGGTTGTTGGGGCAGCTCCACCACATCCGCGCCCAGTGGCACCGTGGCAATCTACCGGGCGCCGACAGTTGGTCGATGCCGATCCCCGGTGGCGAAAAAATGGCCCACGGCCATGGTACCTTCGATCGCATCGCAAGTGACCTGAAGTACCGTCAAAAGGCACTCAAGGAGGCCAAGGATCCTGACGATATCGAGCGTCTGCAGCACGAAGTCGCCTTATTCAAAGCCTGGGACGCGGACAAAAATGTGAACGCGAAGGATTTCGGCTACGAAGACTTCTCGATCGGCGACAAGTTGTTCAGTTCGGAAGAGGAACTCCATCGCTGGCGATTATTCCAACGCACCGGCGCAGGCCTGATGGCCGAGCTGGGGTCGCACCAACTCGACGCGGTCAGCATCTTCCTCAGTGCGCTGCGTGATGACGGCAAAAAAGCCCATCCGTTAACAGTACACGCTGTCGGTGGCCGTGAGATCATGCCGTTGGATCGCGAAGTCCGCGATCACATTTACTGCATGTACGAATTCGCTGGACCGGAATATCCTGCCTCCTTCGATGTGGGCTACTACGACCGAGTCGAAGACTATCCCAGGTCGAAAAAGACGAAGTCCGGATACGAACAAATCGAACCGGTCGCGGGCTACAACACCGATCCCAACAAGAAAATCGTGGTGACCTATTCGTCGATCAACGGCAACGGTTTTGGTGGCTGGGGCGAAGTCGTGATGGGCACCAAGGGGACGCTCGTCATGGACAAGGAAACCGACGTGTACCTGTACCGCGATAGCGACACGAGCAGCAAAGCCGGTGTCGCGAAGAAGTCCGGCGGGTACGCCCTGGACACTTCCGCATCCGGCGATTTTGCCGCCCCCGTCGCCCAGGCCGCGACGTCCGGCCCGGTCAGCCGCGGATACCAGGAAGAAATCGAGCACTGGGCCTACTGCATCCGTAACCCCGATCCCGAAAACCGCCCACGGTGCTATCCCGCCGTCGCCATGGGTGACGCGGTGATCGCGCTGGGTACGAACGTCGCGTTTGCCCGCGCCGACCGGGGCGAAAGCGGATACATGAAATTCGAAGAGGAGTGGTTCGATGTCGACAATGACGCCACCCCCGACGACAGCGATATCGCGGCTGAAACCGAATTCATGAAGAAGCCGGTCGCTTAAGCGCCTCGGTCAATTCCGCTGGCAGCGATCGCAAATGCAGATCTCGCTGAGGGAACGCAATTTCAATTCCCTCGGCGTGGAACACTTGATTGATCTGCGTATGCAGCTCGTGGATGGAACCCAATCGATTTTCTAAGTCGGCTAAATAGCACCGCAGGACCAGGTGCAGTGTCGATTCGCCGAACCCTTCAAAGGTGATGACCGGTCCCGGATCGTCCGAGACTGATTCGTTGTCTCCACAGACCTTGTGGAGCAATTCGCAGGCTTTTTCCGTATCACTGCCATACGCGATACCGATCTCGATCACGATGCGGTTGATGCTGTCGGTCAAAGTCCAGTTGACCAAGCGACCCGTGATCAGGTCTTTGTTGGGGATCACTAATTCTTGGCGGTCCCAGTTCGTGACGGTGGTTGCGCGCATCTGAATCCTCGCCACCACGCCGGTGGTATCCCCGAGTGTGACCACGTCACCAACCCGGATCGGTTGCTCAAACAACAGGATCAAGCCGCTAACGAAGTTCGCAAAGATCTCTTGCAGACCAAATCCCAGCCCCACGCCGAGGGCGGCCACCAGCCACTGGATATTGTCCCAACGCAGCCCGAGCGTCTTGGCACTCATGGCCAAACCAATGAACATTAGCAGGTAGGTTCCGAGTGTGGTGATCGCGTAGCGAACCGGTTTTTCCAACGGCAAACGCTCCAACAGCACTGCTTCGATCAAGCCGGGCAGGTTTCGAACCGAGGCCCACGTCAGCACCAAAATGGGAAGCGTTTTGACAAAGTCCGCCAGCGTGATGTAGCCGATTTCACCTTTTTCATTGATGCTCGGCCACAGGTGAATCGCTTCCAAATATCCCACCGCGGGGAGCACGGGCGACCAGATCCAGGCCACGCCAATCAGGGTTCCAATGGCCAAAAATGTACTGATCAAGCGGCTTGTTTGAGCGTTGATCTCCGATGCTTCTAGACTTGCGGTTGGTTCAACCTCCACACTGGTGAGACCTAAACGTTCGGATTGCTCAAGGCGCTCTCGATGGACAGCCCACGCGAGGCGGCGTCGCTGAGTCAACAGCCATCGTCGCATCGACCCACCAATGAAATACGTCACGATGAACAGGCAAAACGTATAGTAGAATTGCTGGATCATTACTTCCGAAGCACTGCCATATCCCATGACGGAAATGATCGAAAAGACGATCGGTGTCCACACGATGGGCAGAAACCAGATGTTGCGCAGGCGTGCCAACCAGCCATTGGGATTGTCACGGATCGCCGGTGAGAAGATGCCTTTGTTCGGTTCGAGCGTTCGCCACAGGACCACGCTTAGCAACGCCATGCCCGCCATCAACGTTACCCGGCTGAGCGCCTGGGTGAGTTGATACCGTCCTAGCTGCGCCGCCGTGACGTAGAGGAGCAGCAGCGGTAGGCCGATATCGATCAAGATTCGTAGCCACCTTCGCAATCCGCGAATCGAATCCTCGTCGGTTTGAAAGTGCGCAATCGCCAGTCCCGCTGGACGCAGCCATTGGCGAAGCAACTCGATGGGAAACACCGCGATCGCCGCGATCGAAAAGGCGTGTGACACCGCCCGGACAATCGGTTCGTCGGCACCGGACGCATCAAATGCGCCGCTGCAGACCCACAACAGCACCACGAGGGGCAGCATCAACGCGAGCGACCAACACGATGCCGCGAACGTAGGTTGCAGCGACATATTCTGACGACTCGACGCTTTTTTGCCGAGCTCAATGATGCGTCGTCGCAGTCGAGCCCCCAAGAATACGATGGTGACGAGGGCCAGCAGACCGATCACGATGAGCTGGGGACGCTCCCAAAAACCCGTGATCATGCGGCTCCCCAGCAATTGAAGGTACCTGGGGCGAACCATCCAACGAAACGCTTTCCAGGCTAAGGGAATGTCGCTCAAGTGGAAAACCGAATCACTGCGAATCCAAATCACGTGGGCATTGATCTCCCCGCTCAAGGCCGTCACTGTTTTACGTAGCATCTCCAGTTCATTGCGGCGTTCCACCGTTTTTGTAAGGTACGACTGCAGATCAATGATGAATTTCCCCAGCAGCCCAGCCTCGGCCGTTGGCAGGTGTTTGGACGTGCGATGGTTACCCAACAACACGCGATCGGAAAAAACCTCCATGGGCAGTTCACCGGCCACCGAATCGTCCATCCCTTGCAGGCTCAACTCGAGTTGTCGCTGCAGGTCGCGGCGTTTATCAATGAGTCGATCAATCTCTTCAATTTGACTGCTAATTTGTGCGGTCGAGGGCAAGCGATTTTTCATCAATTGGAGCTGCAGACCCATGCTGCTGGACAATCGTTCGCCACCGTGTTTGGCCAGCTCAATCTCAGATTGCGTATCGGCGAGTTTTGCCGACCATTTTTCCGCGTCCAGTTTCTCCTTGGCCAAGCTCCGGTCGGTTTGATCGGTCTCGCCGATGATTTTCACCCACAGATCGCCCAGACGCAGGACCAGCGATTGCTGAGGGTCTCCGCCCGCGGCGGTGACTTTCTGTTCGTACTGCCGGAGGGTTTCCTTAATCTGACTCTGGCGCCGATCCTTCAACAGGCTCGACCAACGGTCGTAGATCACCTCGGCTTGCCGCACGTTGCGTAGTTCGGCCGCCCGTTGGAGCGGCAGCAGCTCGGCCTGCGCTTCGACGAGCACTTGCTCTCGCAGCAGCATGCTCAGACGCTGCTTTGCCGCGGCAAGTTGCGTCGTCCGCATTGACTCATGCACAAATTGCAGATCACCGTTGGGGTCGTCGTTGAATTTACCCACTGATGACGCCTCAATGGTTTCGATCTCACCCCGTAGTGCTGAGATTTCCGCTGGCAATTTTTCGAGTCGTTTTGTCCGTGCCGCGATCGCAGCCTCCGCCTTGTGCAAACGATCGCGTGCCTCCGCCAGTTCAGTCGTTGCCTGAAGTTCGTTCTTTTTGAGCTCCTCGATCGAGAGAAAACGATCGTTGATCGGTTCGAGTTCGTCCAGCGGCTTACTGGCGAGACGTTTCGCGGCCGCTTTGTCGGCTTCCATCTTCTCTAAGGACTTGTCGAAACCGGCTAGCGTGTCGGCGGTGACCCGTTCGTCGACGTAGACTTTGGCGAGCTCCTGGAGCGCCGTGAGCAACAGGTCTCGCCGCATCGGGTCAATGGATTCGTCCGCAGCCACCCGCTCGATCTCAGCAGCGACGGTCTTGGCATTGGTCAGTGGTGCATGCTCGACTGACGCCGCATCCGCCGCTTTCGCCCCCGATGTCGTCTTGCCATCGCCTGGCGCCTGGCTGACAAAGGCCACACGCTGCACGGCAGAGCGATCGCGCGCGAATGTGGGTGGCTGGGCAATCGCTCGCGTGCCAAGCATGCACAGCACCATGCTTAGGAACGCGGGAGCATAAAGTGGCGTGAGCTTCCAGCTTGCGTTTCTCCAATCGCAAGCTGGAAGCTCACGCCACTTCAATACACGCAACGTGGTGCAGATGCGAAATGCGAAACGATTTGGTCTCATGAGTGGCGACATGCGACACAGTGTCGGCAAACAAGCTGCCTACTGGAAAGCCCAAAATCAAACCGATCGGTATTGAAACCAGCACGGTGGATTTGTTAGCCGTTGTCACCATGGGCACGTCCTTCTACCCTTCTTCGCTCCCAAACCAAGTTCACCATGCAATCACATCGTTGCTGCCTCGGCATCGTTCTCAGCATCGGGCTCTGTGTTCTGGCGCGGACGGACGCGACGGCACAGCCAGCGTCTCCAGCGGCGAGCAATCACCACGGCCAGTTTGTCCTGCTCGATAACGATCAGGTTCTCACCGGAACCGCTTTTCGCCAAGGCACATCCGTGATCGTGCGGCGGGGCAATGAAGCAGAATTGACACTCCCAGCTAGCCGGGTCGTGGCGGTCGCGGACGATCTACCTCAACTTTACCAGGCAAGAATCCAGTCCCAACGTCGGCGTTCGTCGCCAACCCTTGCTCAGCGAGTCGATGACGTGCGATGGTGCATCGACAACGGCCTTCCAGCGCACGCAACCGAAGCGTTGATGAATGTCTACGCAGTCGCGCCGAACCATCGCGCCGCCGCCCAACTCGAAGGCCGCTTGCGACGCTTGCTCGAACGATCCTCGTCACCCTCGCCGGCAACGACAGACGCAATCGCGACAGCTCAGTTCCGTGGCGATCCCGACGACGCAAGCACCATTGAAAACGTCAGCCATGCGGAACCAGAGGCAACGCGAATTCCAACCGCGTTGGATTCCAATGCACGCGTCCATGCGTCGTCGGTGCCGGCGACCTTACATGAATTCACCGCCAAGGTGCAACCGATTTTGCTGTCGCGCTGTTCGCAGTGCCATCACCAGCAATCCGGCATGACGACGAATTGGAACCTCGTCTTGCCACCCGGCGGAGCCATGCGGGTGGCACAACGTGGTAGCCTCGCGAACCTGGACGCCACCGTACCGTTCTGCGATCCCGCCGATCCCAAACAAAGTCAGCTTATTCAAAAAGCAATCGTCGCTCACGGAGGCAGTCGCTCCGCGAAACCGCCCATCGCCGAGCACGAAATCAAGCTGGCGCGAACGTTGGCGCACTGGATCGCTACCCTCAATGCAGAGTCCCAACAGCAGCCTGAGGTACCCCCC
>JBDNIG010000056.1:0-4247 GCA_041688415.1 Rhodopirellula sp.
CACGCCCGAAGAGCAACTGCCAATATCGATTGACGGCGACCCGCGCGGTCAGTGGGTGGTCATCACTCGTCAACCAATGAGCTAAACCCAAGCGATTTCTTGGTTCATCTTCGTCCATCGGCGGCAAGGCGGCGGGCGTCGCGGCGGTGACTCGCTCCTTACGTTGATCGTAAACACCGCGACCGAGAACGTAGGTGGCGTGCGGTTCGGGTAATTCCCGCATCACCATGATCTCGGCGATTGAATTGAGCAGTCCATCCCGTGTTTCTCGCGCGGCGGTTAATTCCGCAAGCGCCGTCTGACACGCTTCGTCTTGATAAGCCGCGATCAGCTCGCGGCGATTGGGAGCGGACTGCGTCGCGATGGATTCAGGTTCCCCAATCTCCTCCACCGACTCGTGCTGGAATCTCCCGGTGACTTCGGCGGAGGTGAGTTGCTGGTCGAAGACTTCGAATTCGTCGACGAGTCCATCGGTGAACCCACGGTCGCGGGTCCGTTCACCGATCGTGATGTGGTGCGTGTTGCCGGTGCTGATTTCTTTGCTGAGTGCGTCCTGGACAACCTCACATTCCGCAGGCTCGCCATTGACGAAAATCCGCAGTCCCGCCGCTCGGCTCGAACCGTCATACGTGACGACGACGTGTTGCCACTGCCCAACCGGAACCTCGGCGAGCGTGCGGACGTTGATCGCGTTGCCGGGCCAGTAATGAACGAGCGCCGCGGAGAGTTTGCCGTCTTCGATCAAAAGTTGATACCCGCGACTGGCCGCATCGGTCCAACCGAGTGAATGATGAAAGACAACGGCACGTTCTTTCACATCAGGTGTCTGCAACCACAGCGAAACTGAGAACGGTTGCCAGCGGTTAAAGTCGGCTGGCCCGACCGAGACACCGGCATCGCCGGACAATCGGGCGGCATGGCCATGAATCCCATCAACGATCTCAACCGGGAGATTCTTTGCCGCGTCGTCGTCAAAACTCTGCGAGGCAATCGAGGCAACTGAAATCTCGCTACTCGGATCGTCGGGACGCAGGACTGCATCGACGTCAATCGCCTTCACCGCGGCTGCGTATTTCGTTTCGGCGGCAACGACTGACTCGCGTGCGGTGGTGAGCTGTTCGCGTTGTTCGTCCGTGGGTAAACGCAGCGTTGGTGTGGGGATGCTATTGGTGTGGAAAGAGTAGAGTCCCGCCTCATTGATATTGGCAAAGAACGCATTGAGTTGATAAAACTCTTTTTGCGTCAGTGGATCAAACTTATGATCGTGGCATCGAGAACATTCAAATGTCAGGCCCATGAAGGCGGTCGAGACTGTCTGCGCCCGATCGATCACGTACTCCACCCGGAACTCTTCCTCGACGCTACCGCCTTCTACTTTTTGCGGATGCAGGCGGTTGAATGTCGTCGCGAGAATTTGATCGTCGGTTGCATTCGGCAATAAGTCGCCCGCGAGCTGCTGCACGATAAATTCGTCGTAGGGCATGTTGCGGTTGAACGCGTCGATCACCCAATCACGCCAGGGCCACACGAATCGATCCCGATCGACTTGGTAACCGTACGTGTCACTGTAGCGGGCAACGTCGAGCCACTCCGCCGCCATCCGTTCGCCGTAGGCGGGCGACGCCAATAAACGGTCGACGACTTTGGACCGCGCCTCCGGTGAATCGTCGGTCAAGAACGCATCGACATCGGCGAGCGTGGGTGGCAGGCCCGTCAGGTCGAGCGTGACCCGCCGCAACCATCGCTCAGGCGAGGCGGGCGGCGATGGCTCGAGGTTCTTGCTCGTCAAAACCTCGTCAATGAAATCGTCGATGGTCTTGGACTCGTCACGATTGGCTGGAATCGGTTCGAATGACCAGTGACGTTGATAGTGTGCCCCCTGGCGTATCCATTCGACGGGCAGTTTCTGCTGCGATTCACTGAGCGTCTTGTGTGAGCGTGGCGGTGGCATGACCATGTCGACATCGTCGGCCAAAATACGTTCTACCAGCACACTCTCGTCCGGCTCACCGGGCACGATCGCACCGTAGTCGACAGCCTCTTCAAAATGATCCAGCCTCAAATCGGCGGCGCGGCTCTCTTCGTCGGGTCCATGACATTCGAAACACTTTTCCGACAGAATCGGGCGGATCTGTTCGTTGAAATGGATCGGTGCGGGATCATCAGCGGTCGCGACCGAGATCATCAATACGACGACGAACAGGCACAATACCGCCGCATTTCGCTCCGCGAAAGCTGCGTTTTCACCTTCGTTCGTGACTTCAATTTTTCGCATCATTGTGTTGTCATTGGTGAAGCCGATTGGTCGGCAGTCCTTCCGTCGCACCGCCGTCCGCCAGCGGGGCCACGGCTGCGAGTCGAACCGATCGATGTTGACGAAGTCGTCAGAAATTGGCAAGCGAATCTTTTGCCAACCCCGCGTTTTCTCACGAACTCGCACCGAGTACTGTCCTAAGTCGCTGATGGATTTTATCATCAGCGTCACTCGAACGTTTCGGAACACAAACCGAGGATTGAATTCTCCATGTCGAACGACGCCCTGTTTCAGCCTTTTAATCTACACGATCTCAAGCTAGCCAACCGAATCGTTTTGGCTCCGATGACTCGCTCTCGCGCCGGGACGGCACGTATCGCGAACGAGTTGATGGCGGAATACTACGCTCAGCGCAGTGCCGCGGGCCTGTTGATCACCGAGGCGACCACGATCTCCGAGGAGGCGAATGGGTGGAATGAGTCACCGGGTATTTACACCGACGAAATGGCCGATGGCTGGAAACATACCGTCAACGCGGTGCATGAGAAGGGCAGCGTGATCTTCCTTCAGCTTTGGCATCTCGGGCGTTATTCCCACAGCAGTTTCCACGATGGCAAGCCCGCTGTTGCGCCCTCAGCGATCAAGATCAACGAGCCTTTCATCCACACGCCGACGGGCAAACAGTCGCACGAAGTTCCAAGGGCTCTTGAAACCGACGAGATTTCAAGAGTGGTGGACGACTATCGCAAGGCCGCCGAGCTAGCCAAGGCAGCGGGTTTTGATGGCGTTGAGATACACGGTGCCAACGGCTATCTAATCGACACGTTCCTCCAGTCGAAGACAAACCACCGGACGGATCAGTACGGCGGGAGCGTCGAGAATCGCTACCGCTTTCTAAAAGAAGTCGTTGAGGGAGTCACTTCCGTCTGGCCCGCCAATCGAGTCGGCGTGCGACTCTCCCCCAACGGCGTTTTCAATGACATGGGTTCGCCAGACTATCGAGAGCAGTTCACGTTCGTCGCCAGCCAACTTAACCTCTTCGGCTTGGCATACCTGCACGTCATGGATGGACTGGCCTTCGGATTCCACGAACTCGGTGAGCCAATGACACTCGCGGAGTTCCGCAACGTGTTCCACGGGCCGCTCCTTGGAAACTGCGGCTACACGCAAGAGACGGCCGAGAAGGCGATCGCAGATGGATACGCCGACCTGATTGCATTCGGACGACCATTCATCAGCAACCCTGATCTTGTGCAACGCTTTGAAAACAACTGGCCTCTTGAAGAACCAGCGGAAACGGCCGACTTGTATTCGCCCACGGGAGCCAAGGGATACACCGATTTCCCGACCTTCGCACGGTGATTGGCGACGCCGAGTATCGAGCGATGCCGGCTTGTCCTTGATCGGCCGGAGCATGGAAACCGTGATCAACTCGTCCAATTGCGTCCAAGCAGAGATCGTTGCAAGAAAAAAGGAACGGCCAACCCAAAATTCCAACCAGTCCAGAAAATTAAGTGGAATCCACGTTCTGGCGAACGTAGCTACGCGCTTGATTCATTCGCTGTCGCTTAAATCAATCCCAGCGACTGCATCGCATCGGCGACGTTCATGAAGCCTTCGATGTTGGCCCCCAGAGCGTAGTTACCGGGGACCCCGAACTCCTCGGCTGTTTCAAGGCACCGATCGTGAATATCCTTCATGATGGACGCGAGTCGACGGTCGGTGAACCCGAACGACCAGGCATCGCGTGACGCGTTCTGCTGCATTTCGAGCGCGCTGGTGGCGACACCGCCCGCGTTGGCGGCTTTGCCGGGTGCGTAGGCGACACCGGCGGCGACGAGCTTGGCGATTCCCTCAGGCGTCGTCGGCATGTTCGCACCTTCGGCGACGACCTGGCATCCGTTTCGGATCAGTGCGTCGGCATCGCGGCCGGTCAGTTCATTCTGCGTGGCGCACGGCAATGCCACATCACACTGGATTTCCCATAAATTGC
>JBDNIG010000430.1:0-4052 GCA_041688415.1 Rhodopirellula sp.
AAGGTGGACGCAAACCGACCGTCATTACCGGCGAGGCGTTCGAAGCTGAACTGGAGAGAACTTTGTGGGCATGGGATCGCTGGTTGGAACTTCACCTCGAAGCCAATTCGGAGATGCGGCCAGAGATTGCTAAGGAGCTCAATGCAATCAAACGGAAGATCGCGAAAGTGGATGGTATGCTTCCGAAGCGAGCGAGTGGGGCCTGAGCACTCGGGGACCGAGTGACTTGGCCCTCTGGTGTGCGGTGGCGTCAGTGGAGTGTGGCCGCAGTCAGCGGCGTCAGACAGCGTGTGAGTGGGCGTGTGACCGCCGTGACCGCCGTGTGGTCGTCAGCGGCGTGTGACCGCCGTCAGCGGCGTGGGAGGGACGTGTGAGCCTTCGTCAAAGAGAATCGAAAATCATCTGCGATAACAATGCTCAGGCTTGGGCTGGCAACGTATTGATCACGCCGCGGACATTCACGGCAACGTGAAGAAAACGCGGTGAATCAACCTATCGAAGCAGTGATCTTCGTTTGTCACGGGTGGAGACATGCGACGTTCTATGGGGCTCGTCAATTGTCATTCGTCACCAGGGTCATCGAAAATGTCACCTAGTTTATCGAACGCATCGAACTGACAGGGATCACTTCCATTCGTGGCCTGATTCCCCATCGTTGATGACGAAGATTTCCCATCCTGCTTGTTAAGAATCAGCGGTATGGCGGTCAAGACAAACGTCGTGAGGTCGAATTCCTGATCAGGCTCATCGCTATCATCCAGTGCTGCCATAGCAAGCACGGCATCCGGTTCCACCTTGTGCTCTAGGAGCCAGCTTGATTTTATATGCATGCGGAGAATCCGCCGTCGCGGAAGTGCCGCAAGGATCTGATCGCTAAGAGGTCCAAGAAGCTTGCGAACCGTCGCTATCGATAATTGAATGGTCGGTACTGCTGAAATGTGGATACGTACGCGTCCGGGCTCAACCTTGGCTCCCGCGAGGATCCGGCGTTTGATTGCCTTACGAAGCGTTTCGGCCTCGGATTTAACCTTCTCTAGTTCAACAAGTTCTTGAAGTTCCCGCTGTGAAACGATGTCGTTGGATTCGTTGCCGGTTTTAGTTTTCTTCTTCATCACCCCCCCTGGGTTGTTAATGCGTGGGCAGCTTCAACTGCCCACGCACCAATCGTTAAAATACGTTCACTTACGTTCTTCGTAGTGTGATGGCGACACCGTTATTTGCGGCACCAATCTCATCACGACCCATCAATAATGTGACTTCTGGTGTCGGGAATCGTTGCAGAATGTGATTTGTGATGTCGTTTTTGGACCAGAAATGTGACTAGCCCTGTCGTATTTAATCCTGATTTGTGACTTCAGGTGTCGCTTTTTGACCTTCCGCCTTCACCCGGCCGACGTCCTCGAAGAAGGATCGAGTGCAACTCTCGCCGCCAAGGTGCCGCTGGACTCTTCGCAGCGAACATTTCTTACCCGTGACGCTCGCGATTTCTTCGGCTAAGCGTCGCTGCGTCCACGTGCTGTCCTTCAACCACTTCTTGACTTGATTTGCGGATGTGATTTGCTGGGGGTCGCGGGGCTTGTCTGAGTCCAACCTGGCGGCAGAGTCATCGGGTGAAGCTGGGATCCATTCGAACCCCAACTTCTCGCTGAAGAATTTACGCCAGCGATGACGCCAGTCCGCCGGTGCGTAAACTCGCATGGTGCAATCGTCCAACCAATCCTGTCCCCGTCCCGTACGGGTGCAGTCGATCATCTCATCGATGTTCTTCCAACTTCCGTGAAGGATGGCGGCCGGAATCAATCCCAGATCCCCGCTCAGGATTTCCAGGTCCTTCAGAAACGATCTGAGACCATCCATTCGCTCTTTCTCATTCATTTGAAGGGCATTTAGGTATCCGGCTCGGTGGATCAAGCCCTTTCCAGTTCGACCCACAAGCTGATACCCACGCCCCTTCCTTTTGCCGTTACCGGCGAACGACACGTATTCCGTTTCGGGATTGAGCAAAGGGCAGGTAATTTTGCGAGCGGTGTTCTTGGATGCAGCAACAACGCCGTCTTTGACAATCTCACCAGCAATATCCTCCTCTGGTTGCCGTGCTCTCCGCGTCAACTCCAAGACCATTCCAACGACCAGTCGCTGCTGTGGCCACGACCATCCCACCCTACGCGAGCTGCCCAGCACCAAGGCAGGCCAATAGACGTTGAATAGCTCCCCTGACTTTTGAAGCTCCTCTCGCACCTCTTTGTACTTTTCGCCGTAAACATCGAAGACTCTCAAGCAGCCTGGTTTCCGCTCTTCTGAACTGCAGAATGCATCGAGCTGGCCGTACATATCGGGCCGGAAATAGTAGTGGTTGTGGGTGATGCCTGTATTGAAAAGCATGCAAGTGTCCGCGGTGCAATCCGCTTTTTTGGCTGTTTTCAGCCCCACCTTCTTCTTCAGGCGAGCCTTCCAGTTCCTGTCGTAATCGGCCCCCCAGTGCCACTGACGGAGCATCACGTCAGGAACATGCACGTCTGAACGCAACGACCTCCACAGGAGATAATACCAAACCCAAAACTCGCTCAACCTCGGACTGGTGACCGGAATCATAACCGCCGCGTTAACAGCGTGTCCAAAATCGGGGACGTATCCAACAAACCTGTTCTTCGCAACAGGGCCTGTTACGCGGCGGGCAACGTCGGTGCCACGCAGCAGTCGACCGGATGGGCCGTTACGCTCCGCTACCTTTTGGAGTGCGGAGTTGAGCTTGTCCTGAACTTCGTGGCTGTCAAATGGAGGAACGCATCGCTGGTTGTACTCTTCCAGCAGCGGTAACGCCTGCTCACGCGGTAACGCAGAGTCATCGACCAGACGGCAGGCTGCATTTAGAAAATGATTTCGACCGCCTTGGCCGGAAACCGCAGGTGGCATCTTGGCGAGGTATGCCCGAGCATCGGAGATTTGCATCGATTCATCTGCAACCTGAATCAACCCTGGCTTCTTGGATGGAACTTGCGGGGCTGTCGCCGGAGCCTGATCGGCAAGCTCACGCAGCAGTTGATCTGGGACCACCGTGAAGTCGGTGGGTGGCTTGAAGAAGCCACTCTTGCGATGAGGACGTTCGTGCGTGGATTGCCCCTTGCAGGCCATCGTTCCCGGGAGCTTCGCAATTCGCCGTGCATCAAATACGCCCGTGTCGATCTTCACCTCGTCGCGATCGTACCGACTCGCGAGTGCCCTGAGGCAGTTACGGATCAGATCTTCGTCATCGGCTGGCAAATCGA
This sequence comes from Rhodopirellula sp., assembly GCA_041688415.1. Classification (GTDB taxonomy): domain Bacteria; phylum Planctomycetota; class Planctomycetia; order Pirellulales; family Pirellulaceae; genus Rhodopirellula. The sequence goes on from JBDNIG010000430.1 coordinate 3,267, forward strand.
CCCTGAAAAGCAGGTGGTATCCGTTACCCGAATCCACCACGACAGGCTTGGGCCAGCCAGCTTTCCGTAGATCACGAGATACAATTCGCCCGATCCAGTAAGCAACGTCTTTTTCTTCGTTTGTGGCCGAGCAATCCGGCTCGCGTACCGGATCGATGTCGATGAGCATCAGGTTTCGATGCTGAATATCGGAGTTTTTAGCTGAAGCGGCCTGCGTGACAGACATGAGACAGTTTTTCGCCCGGTCCAAGCACGATGGCGAGACGGGGTTCAATCCGTAGTAGATTCCGGTGGCGTCACCGGAATACGGCTGCACGTCTTGCTGAAGTTCCTCCAGATGATCAGTGTCATAATATCCGACGTGGTGCTGGGGAGAACCCGTTGTCGCTTCCTTGACGAAGACCTGAATAACGCTACCAGGGGCGTGGACGAACCGAAGAAATTTGGACGGGCTGCCATTGAGACGAAAGGACTTCTCTGCGTTTTCGCTCGCTAAATCACCGGAACTAAGATTCAAACTCATTGATTTGTCACCTTGCTATATCATTGTTTTTTTGGTCGCGACGGTCGTGGAGCGAGTTCGCGTTGATAGAACGATTTCACCGCTTCGTGGGCGTATTTCACAGCGGCATCGTGCAAGAATTCGGCGATCGTTATTTCGAGTTCCGCGGCAGCCATTCTCACGAGTTTATGCTCGTCTGGCTGCAGCTGGACCTTCAGGGTTACGTCTTTGCTCGTCGTCTTCTTGACAGCTTTTTTAGCGGGCATCTCGCACCTCGGTTCGTA
>JBDNIG010000431.1:0-21096 GCA_041688415.1 Rhodopirellula sp.
GACAAGACGGTCTACCAGGAAATCAGCGGCGGACACGACTCGTTGGACATGGGCGGCCGGCCCATGCACGCCCGCTCGTACGTGTCACGGTTCAACTTCAAAGGCCCCGATCAAGAAAAGAAGGTTGGGATTCTGTCCGGTGGAGAACGCAACCGAGTTCACCTGGCCTCGTTGCTCCGCAAGGGTTGCAACGTGCTGCTGCTTGACGAACCGACCAACGATTTGGACGTCGACACGTTGCGCGCCCTCGAGGAAGCGATCGAGAACTTTGCTGGTTGCGTGGTCGTGACGTCGCACGATCGTTGGTTCCTCGACCGCTTGGCCACGCATATCCTGGCGTTCGAAGGAAACGGCCAAGTCGTCTGGTGCGAGGGGAACTTCGACACCTACGAACGCAACCGCCGCGAGCGGATGGGTGAGGATGCTCAGGACGATTCTAAGAAGGCTCGTTACAAGAGCATCCACGCTGGGTGATGATGCTCTTCGTTAAGCCCCTCGTTAAATATTTCAGATGCGATAAAACATGGGACTTGATCGCGGTGCGTTCTGTTCAACGCGCCGCACTTTCCCCACACACCCATCACATCACACACTAGGCAATCGACACGATGACGATCCTACGAGTCGGCCCAAACGAGAAGTACACCGATGGCTGGGCAGCCGCTTTCGGCAGCGGTTCTGCCGCGAGCAAGCGGAAGACCGCCAAGAAGTCAGCCAAGAAATCGGTAAAAAGGAGCACGTCGAAAACAGCCGCTGCTGCTGGCAAGCTAGCTAAGAAATCGACCGTGAAAGCGGTCAAGAAGTCGGCGAAGAAATCCGCCAAGAAATCCGCCAAGAAATCCGCGAAGAAATCCGTGAAGAAAGCCGTGTCGGTCAAGCGATCGGCCTCCAAAGCGAGTAAGCAGGCGGCGAAAAAGAGCGTGAAAAGAACCGTTGAAAAATCGGTTAGGAAGCCATTGAAGAAGTCGTCAAAAAAGAAGAGCGGTAAGAAAGCCTGAATCATGTCATCGAATCCTCCCAGCGAACGTCCGCAGGACTCGCCTCGCAGTGAGGACTCTGGGACGAAGGATCGAGCAGCCTCGCCGCTGCACTCGATTTTGTCCGACGACGATGATTTTGAAGCGACCTGGCGGGCTGCTCTCGAAGGGCCGACGCCGGCCGGTCGGGATGCACTGCACAGCCTGCTGGGGTACCTCACGTTTTCCTCGGGGCCCGCCGCGCCCGCGATTCTCAAAGCGTGGAACCGGGTTCACGACGAAGCCGCTGGTGGTGATGTCTTGTCCGGGCCGCCGCCGTTTCTGATCATCCGGCACTGGCTCGAAGAAAATACCGAGAAACTGCAGTCGGCCGAATCCTCCGCGTTCGGAGACGTCAGCCGGGCGCGGACGGTGATCCGCGTGCTGTGGTCGAAGCTGCTACCCGCCTACCTGGATTTTCACCGCGACCTGCTCTTTCACCTCGAACCGGAGGTGCTGTTCAACGGGTTTTTCCTGGCACGCTGCGCCGAAGCGGTGCTCGCCCAGGTTGGTGAGGCCGCGACGATCGAAGATGAAAACGAACTCGTCGAGCGGATCATTTCACAGCTCAACGACTACGTCGGCTATCGCCCCGTCGCGGTGCTGGAGAACCGTGCTTGCCAACCTTACGCACACGAATTTGTACGCCCGATCCCCATGATACTTCACGGCGTGGGGATCACTGCGGGGCCGTATCGCGAATTGATTCGCCGGGCACTCAAAGCCATCACGGAGGCTCCCGAAGACATCCTCGGCGCCGCAGCGATGGACCCGAATCAAATTCGCGAACTGTGCCTGGATCCTCGCGCCTATGACTTTGATCATCCCGTCAATCGACGTCCGAATTATCACTTCGGTGGTTGGGACGAACGATCCATCGACGGTGATGGTCGCTACGACCGATTCATTCTCCGCAGCGTGACGCTCGACGCGCTGCTGCGCCGACTCGATGAAACGACGGATTTGCCCGCTGACGAGTTGCTAGATGAAGCGGCGTCGGTGCTCGCCGGCACGATGTTGATGGCGTCGGGCGTTTCCGGTTGGGGGCCAGGTGCCTATTCGAGTGACGTCACGCTGCGTTCGCTCATGGTGCCAATCGCGAACTATCGCGATGAATTCTATCGCTGGCGGATTTCGCAAATCGGTGGCCAGCACGGGGAACGGTTGCTGGCCGAAGCCGAGACGCGGCATCAACCCTTCGGGGCCGCTCGGCAGCATCTCAACGCGTCGCTGGCGCGGAGCCGGGCGGTGCAGTTGCAGCACGTGCAGCTCGCCCGGATCTACGCCCGCATGGGCTACGCCGACGCGGCGGCCACGCAAGCCGATGTGGTCTCGGCAGCGTCGGCGAGATTGATGTGCCGGATTGATTGCTGCATGACGCTCGGGCTGCGTTCCCTCCGCGCCGGCGACCTGCCCGCCGCGGCTGAGGTTCCCGCCGCCAGCTTCGATTTGATCCGCCGGGCGATCGAATGCGGCGGCTTGATGGACCCTTGGGATATCCTCGGCTTTACCGGCAACTTCAGTCTTTACCCGGGGATTGAGAACACGATTCACGACTCGCGGCTGGACGAGTTGCTGTTCATCATCGAAAGCCTGTTCGGATACATCGCGCGGGTTTGGAGCGAGGCGGCGGCGCGAGATGACGAAGCCGCGTACGACCAAATGGATGCGCAGTACCGCGACATTGCCCAGTGGTGGCGAACGTTCGCGGCCCATACCGTCGAGTCGGTCGATGCCGCCGATCCATGGGAATCCTACGAGTCGGCACGGCTCGTCGCACAGGCTTTAAGACTGTGGCACCGTGGCGGTGCTCGGCACGGCGATATCGCGTTTTGGGCGCCCCATGCCGAGCTGTTCGATTCACCTCGCGCGTACATGCTCGTGATCTCGGCTCTGCTCGAACGCAAAGACTTTATTCCGGCGCAAGCCTTGTTGATCCACTGGCTCGGCCAAGCCGAACGGGTGGGGCTGCGGACCGGTGCGAGTTCGTTGCCACGGCTGGCCGAACGATGGCTGCTGCAACTCCGCGAGCACCTCCGCGACGAGCCGACAGAGCTGTGGCCGCGAGTCAACAAATTCTTTGACTACCTCGAAGCAAATGCGGAGTCGTATTGGTCGGCACCACATTTCGAAGTCGGTGACGCCTCGCTCGGTAATCACTCCGCCGACGATTGGAAGCAAGAACTCGCCTCGGCCACCGACGATCTTCTCGATCCCGAAGATGATCTCGACGACGCCGACGAAGATATCTTTGCCGCCGCCTACGAAGGCATGAGCTATCGTGATACGACCGACGATGGCAACGAAGGTGCCATCTTCGATACCGGTGGCGACTCGGGCAGCGTCGATGAGATCGAAACGGAAGTAAAACGGCTCGGTAGCCGACTCGACTTCTTGCAGGCCCTCGCCCGCATGTGGGCCGTCGGTGCCGACGTTGCGATCACTCATCACCTGTGCCAGAACACGCCGTCGAAATCGCCCGATCCATCAAAATTATCTGCCCCATCGGACGACGACGCCGAGATCAGCGACGCCGACCGCAAACAACAAGAACAGCAAATCGAGTCGTTGCAGGCGTGGGCACGCCGCGCCGTCAAGAACCGCATCGGATTGCTGCAACTGCTCAGCGACGTACGCGCTTACAAAATCAAACCAGCGGGCACCGACAAAGAATCGATGCGGACCTACGATCGCCGCCGTGTGCTGCGTGACGGGTTGATGGAACGGATCATCGAAACCGCTGTCGAAATGTCCGATGCACGGCGATTGATCAGCAGCGCGCTATGCGCTCTCAAAGGTGAACTCTCGGCGGATCTCGATGAAGAATTTGCCGAGGACGATGCGGGGGCAATCGAGCTGTTTGCCGCCTTGATCGCGGGCGATTCGGAACTGGCGCGAGCTTCGTTTCCCTCCTTTGTCGAATCGATTATCCAGCGTAACCTGCTGTACATTCCGCTGTCGCGCGGTGGTGATCCGGTCAAGATCTATGTGGCCCGGCTGCGTGAGCGGGTGCTCCGGCACTTGTTGCACTGGATGCCTCGTCGTGGCCTGATCGTCGAAACCTGTCGGCTGATTGAAACGGCGCGGCAGATGGAACAACGCAACCCCATCGGTGCCGGCGCGGTCACCGAGTTCGATGGACTCTATCGTGCCGGGTACCGCTCGCTCGTGGGGTCGTTCGCCGACTCGGTACTGCACAGCACCGCCGCGATTCCAACCGACGACCGTGAGCACGCGAGTGAATCCGCCGAAGCAGTGGGCGAGCCGCAAAGCGACAGTCGCGAACTGACCGCAACGGACCAACAGGCGATTTCCCAAACGTTGATTCCTCTGCTAGAGAAACTGACTGAGGTGATGCTCGGCAGTTGGCTGGCCCACAGCCAAACACTTCGTCTCTCGCCGCTGGAGTCGGTCAGCGATGGTCCCAAATGGAAACGGCTCGTCGAGTTCATCCAAGCCTTTGGCGACCCCCTGTTCACGCAAGGCTTCCTGCAACTCAGCAATATCCGCGCGGTGTTGCACCAAGGCGTGGAGAGCTGGCTCGGTCGCGCCCTCCAGGACGGCGACGACTTGCTCGACGATACCGAATTGATGCGTGCGATCGCAGCGGGCCGAATCGGTCCGGCCGAAGCGGCACGCTGCATCACGTTGGTGTTTGAATCGCTGATGGATCATCATGCCGAATACCAGGACTACAACAGCACGACCACGCAAAGTGATCGTGGCGAAATGGTCTACACGTTCCTCGACTTTCTGAGACTGAGGTCGCGCTACGAACGTGTCGCCTGGAATCTCAAACCGATCATGTGGACGCACCAAGTGCTCGTACGCATGAACTTGGGGGACGCGGCCCTGGCGTGGCGGGACAGCCTCAATGAGCGAATCGCCGCCGAAGCCGAACTGTACGTCAAACGGTTAAGAGAACTGCAGAAACGCTACTCGATGCGGATGCCCACCGTTGCCGATCGCTTGGAAGAGAGGTTCGTGCAGCCGATGACGATCGACCGCATGCGCTCGCTGATCGCGCCAGCCATGGCCGATGCGGAAGGCAACCGGGAGCACAGTCCAGCGTTCGAGCAACTGGAATTTGAAGCCAATCAGCTCTCGAAAAATCCCGTGGGAGTCGGCTTGGATCTGCCGCCTTGGTTGAGCGAGCTCGATAAAGAAGTGGAAAAGATCGCTAAGCGAAATCTCGTCAGCGAAATCGACTTGCAAGACCTGATCACGATCCCCGTCAGCCCACTCAGCTTAGACGAACTTCGTTCGCAACTCGCGATCGCCGCGTCCCAGGGCCGCCGATTGCCCCACATGCGCGGCAAATCCAAATGAATGGTCGCTCGTCAACTGCTCTCGCACAGCGGTTTGATCGCGCTAGCCGATTCCACCAACTCAGCAATCGTGACGCTGGCAAAGGCAGTTTCCGTTGCCGCGTAGGCTTTGTCCAGTTCCGCATGCAACGGACACAGCGATGTGTGCGACTTCAGGCCGAGCGGGCAACTGTGGATCCGCTCGATCGGAGCCACCGTGTTGACCACATCGAGAATCGTCAGCTTGTTGATATCAACGCACAACTCGTACCCGCCGCCCGGGCCCGGTCGCGATGTCACCAATCCGGCAGCGGCTAAATCCTGCAAAACGCGGGTCAAGTATCGCCGTGGCACCTTCGTTTGCACGGCGAGCTGATCCGCCGAAACCGAACTACCCACGCTGCTGCCCAAGCACGCTACCGCCCGCAACGCGTATTCCGCTGTCTTTGAAAGCATGTCAAACCAATTAAAAAGAAACTACTTGACGCAATACTGCACCTTGACATGCAGGACATGATCCTATACCATGTCGTGTAGTTATGATGATATCGTGAGAAATGCGAGATAGCAATCACGAATTTCAGTCATCATGCCCGCCGAATCCAGCCCCGCCTCGATTACTGGAGCCCACCATGCCGCGACGCTGCGTTCTGCCGAACCGACTTTTGACGTCTCTGGGTTGCGTGCTGAGCCTGTTGCTGGCCGCGGCGGCGCACGCTCAGATGAACGGGTACGAGCGGCCTCCGATCGACTATCTCCACACCGAGGTCCATGACCCCGTGGCGAAATTGGCCGCGAAGATCGAGTCCGGGGCCGCCGAGCTCGCCTACGATGCGGAGTTCGGTTACCTGGAATCGGTGTTAGAGGAACTGGATGTTCCCGTCAGTTCACAAACGCTCGTGTTTTCCAAAACGAGTTTGCAGATCAGCCGTATTTCCCCCCGTCATCCTCGCGCCATTTACTTCAACGACGATGTCTACGTCGGCTATTGCCAACGTGGCAAGACGCTGGAATTCGCGTCGACGGATCCTCAGCAAGGGGCGATCTTTTATACCATTGCCCAGACGGACGAGGGAACACAACCGAAAGTCGTTCGCGACCGGGGGCAGTGCCTCTCCTGTCACGTTTCCGGCCGCACGCAGAATGTACCCGGTTTCCTCGTGCGGAGCGTGTTCGCCAACGCGGCAGGCCGTCCACAGTTAGGCAGCGGGACGTTCACGACGGATCAAACCAGCGAATTTCGTGATCGTTGGGGGGGGTGGTACGTGACCGGCCAACACGGATCGATGCGGCACATGGGCAACACGATCAGCGAGGGCGATGAGCATACATTCGATCGCGAACCGGGGGCGAACGAAGACGATTTGAGTGACCGGTTCCGCACCGAAGCCTATCTAACACCGCACAGTGACATCGTGGCCCTGATGGTGCTGGAGCATCAAACTCAAATGCACAATGCAATCACGGCGGCCAACTACGAAACTCGCCAGGCGCTGCATCAATCGTATCAGATGAACGAACTACTCGAGCGGCCCAAGGACTTTCTCAGCGACAGCGCCCAGCGGCGGATCTCGTCGGCGGCGGATCGGGTGCTGAAGTACATGCTTTTCTGTGACGAGTTCCAGCTCACCGCCAAAGTAACGGGAACGACGACGTACACGAGTGATTTCGAAGCGCGAGGAAAACGCGACCCTGCGGGCCGGTCACTGCGTGATTTCGATTTGCAAACGCGATTGTTCAAAAATCCTTGCAGTTACCTCATCTACAGCGACGCATTTGCGGGATTACCCGACGAAGTCCGCTCCAAGGTTTTGTCTCGGTTGCTGGATATTTTGGAAAACCGCGATGAGTCAGAACAGTACGCCCATTTGAACGAGGAAATGCGTGCAAACATCCTCGCCATCCTCCGCGAGACGATGCCGGAGTTCCAGCGAATCGCGCTGGCACAGCGGTGAGCCCAATCGCGAGGGACGTCGATTAAATTACGGACGAATCTGCCCGTAGCGGAAGTCGCCAAGACTTTCGTTTCTCCAGTGTCGCCGAAACTCTTGGCGAGTTTCGCTACACACGACTGATTGCTGTCGCAGCTTCGCGGCTGTGAATTTTTGGTAACCCGACGCGTGAGCGAGGAATTCCACGCCGCGCTCCCCTGCATCGCCGCGTCTTGATAACATGTCGGTCTGGCAATCCAACCGTGCACCCACCCGACATCCGACTGATCTTCCGTGACGATTCTCGACGATATCCTTGTCAAAACACGAGCGACGATCCAGCGGGATCGTGGTCTCGTCTCACCCGAGCAACTCGCCGCGACCGTCGCCGCGATGCCGCCCTGCCGCGATTTCCACGCCGCCTTGGCGGCCGGCGAGGAAGTGCGATTGATCGCCGAAGTCAAACGGGCGAGCCCATCGGCGGGCTTGATTCGGGAGGATTTTGATCCCGCCACGATCGCGGCGGCCTACGCCGAAGGTGGGGCGGCCTGCATCAGCGTGCTGACGGACGAACCATTCTTTCAAGGATCACTGGACTACTTGCGGGCCGTTCGCCAAGCAGTCGATTTGCCAATCCTCCGTAAAGACTTTATCGTCGATGAATATCAACTCTTGCAGGCCAGGGCCAGTGGCGCTGACGCGGTGTTGTTGATTGCCGAATGTTTGACGCCCGAGCAATTGATCCAGCTCGACGAGCGGGCGAGCGCTCTCGGGCTGCAAACACTGATCGAACTCTACGAGCCTGAAAATCTCGACGCCGTGCTGGCGACCAAAACACGACTGGTCGGAGTCAACAATCGCGATCTGCGTTCGTTTCACACCGATCTCAATCACACGCTGCGAATTGCCAAGAAGATTCCAGCGGATCGTTTGATCGTCGGTGAAAGCGGCATCGCCAGCCACGACGACGTCCAGCGACTCCAAGCCGGCGGAGTGAAGGGTATCTTGGTAGGTGAATCTCTGATGCGCCAGCCCGACATCACCGCCGCGACGCGGCGGTTGCTGGGATCGTAGGACAAGAATGCTGTGACGGGCACCTTGAAAGCTCCCCATGGTTGAATCCAATCCTCGCTTCCTCTCGAAATACAAAACCGCGATCCTGATCGTCACACAAGATCCATCATGACGCCACGGCTACAACTCAGCGAGATCGGAAAATCGTTCGGCGCCACCCGTGCTCTCGATTCGGTCGACCTTAGTGTCGCCGCTGGCGAAGTGCATGCGATCATCGGTGAGAATGGTGCGGGCAAAAGCACGCTGATGAAAATCCTCAGCGGTGCCCATCGTCCCGACCAAGGCGAGATTCGTCTCGATGGACACGTCGTCGAGTTTGCCGATCCGCGTCAATCCCAGGCGGCTGGGGTGGCGATGATCTATCAAGAACTGAATCTCGCTCCCGAGCTTTCAGTTTGTCAGAATATTTTGCTCGGCCATGAACTCCGCCCCACCGGCACTCCGCTACGAGAGATCGCGTGCCGCGTCGGATGGATCGATGGCAAGGCCGAACGGCGCTGGGCGAGCGAGGCACTCGAAAAACTGAACTGCAATCATCTGCCACTCGATCGACCAGCGGGCGAGTTATCGATTGCCGAGCAGCAGATGGTCGAGATTGCGCGAGCCATTGTCACGTCCCAGCACGATCCATCGCAATCACTCAAACTGCTCATTCTCGACGAGCCCACCAGCAGTCTAACGCTCGTCGATACCCAGCGGCTCTTTGACGTCATCGAACAACTCGCGGCCGCCGGAGTGAGCGTCCTCTATATCAGTCACTTCCTCGAAGAATGCCACCGCATCGCAGATCGCTTTACCGTCCTACGCGATGGACGTAGCGTCCTTAGCGGATGGACGCCCGAGCACGCCGCGAGATCGAATCGTCCCGGCATCACCGACGAAGCGATCGACAATGAGTCGCCGACAACCATGGACGAGATCATCCACAGCATGGTCGGTCGCGAACTTTCCAATTTGCATCCGCACTTCTCGCACACGCGCGGCGATGTGGCTTTGCAAGTCAAGCAGCTCTCCAGCGACATTTTTCCCACGGCAGTTGATTTCGAGGTGCATCATGGCGAGATCTTCGGGATGGCCGGCTTGATCGGAGCGGGACGGACCGAGACGCTCCGCACCCTCTTTGGGCTCGACCGACGCACCGGCGGTGAGGTTCGCGTTGCGGGTAGAGCGAGCAACAACCGACGTCCCGATCGAAGTTGGTCACGCGATCAGATGGGAATGGTTTCCGAAGACCGCAAGAATGAAGGATTGTTTTTAGCACGCAGCCTGAGCGACAATTTGACGATCACGCGGGCACGGTCCTATCGCCGCCATGGACTGCTCAATAAAACCGCGATCGCCAATGACACGCGGCAGTGGATGCGGACGCTCGGCGTCAAAGCCGCGTCACCGGACCAGTTCATCGGCGAACTCTCGGGCGGCAACCAACAGAAAATCGCGCTCGCTCGATTGCTGCTGCATGACTGTGACATCCTGCTGCTCGATGAGCCGACACGCGGTATCGACATCGGCAGCAAAAGCACGATCTACGAGCAGATTGGCCGTCTCGCCAACCAGGGCAAGGCGATCGTGTTGGTCAGTAGCTACCTGCCCGAACTCCTCGGCGTCTGCGACCGCATCGGCGTCTTTGCTCGCGGTCGATTGGTGGACGTTCGCTCGGCAGACGACTGGAGCGAACACGAACTGCTCGAAGCGGCGATTGGATGACCTTAACACGAATGAACCACGTTGCCAAAATCGCCCATGGTTTCCTAGCGGTCCTCGCAGTCATTCTTTCAATCGCGACCGTGGCGTCGTTGTTTGCCCGGTATCACTGGGTGTTCGATACGGCCGCGAATTTGCGTGTCCAAGGTCTCATTGCGATTGCGGTGCTTGGAGCCATGGCGTTGCTGCTGCAGCAATGGTGGATGGTGGGAATCGCGGCGGGGTTGATGTTGGTCAATTTGTCGATGATGAATTTCGGGTCGTTGGAGAAGGCGGAGGATTTCGCGGATAGCACTCCACTTCGTATCGTCACCACCAACGTACTGACGTCGAACCCACGTCATGACGACATTATTGAGGAGTTGCGTGCGATTGACGCCGATGTGATGGTCGTGATCGAGCTGAGTACGGAGCTTGCCGAGCGGCTACGTGACGCATTTCATGAATCACACCCGCATCTCACTTTCCATGAACGGGACCTCGGTAATTTTGGGATTGGCATTTTGTCTCGGATCCCTTTGCGATCGGTGAAAACACTTCGGCTCGATGGTGGCCCGATCACGTTGGAGGCGATCCTGGACGACTACCGCATCGTTGCGACGCATCCATTGCCGCCGGTTGGCCAGGCGAATTTCATCAGCCGCAATCGCCAGCTTCAGATGCTCGCCACGCAGATGCGGTCGGGTCCCGAGCGTCCTCGGCGAACGATCCTCGCCGGCGATCTCAATCTCACGCCGTGGAATGCGAACTTCACCGACCTGCTCAGCTCGGCGGGACTACGGCGGGCCGCGCCGCGTTGGGGTCTGCGGCCGACGTGGTATGCGTTCCCGAGCTTTCCGTTCGGGCTGCAAATTGATCACGTGTTGATTAGCGACGATCTTGCTTGCACCAATTTTCAGATCGGACACGCGTGTGGATCAGACCACCGCAGCGTGAGTGTCACGCTGTATCGGCGGGACCGTTGATTGAGAAGTCTTTCACAAAAACATACGAAATTCGAGGTTTTTTGCACGAAGTTTGGTAGGAAACGTCACTATTGAAGTAGACGACATCATTGACGACTGCTTTTACCGAGAAATCTCATGCGACTGACCCTTCGCACCCTGTTGGCTTACCTCGACGATATGCTCGAAGATGAGGACGCCAATGCACTCAAAGCCAAGATCGACGAGAGCGGGATCGCGACCTCGCTGATTGCTCGGATTCGAAGCTCGGTGGATAAACGCGAAATTGGCGCGATCTCGCCCGACGCGATCGGGCCGCTCGAGAGCGCCAATGTGATGAGTGAGTATCTCGACAGTACACTGTCGCCTGAGCAGATCGCTGAAATCGAGCGACTGTGTTTGGAATCGGACGCCTCGTTGTCCGAAGCCGCTGCCTGCCACCAGATTCTGACCGTGGTATTGGGCCAACCCGCCCAAGTGAGTGATCGTTTGCGGCAACGTATTTACAGGTTGCCGGACAGCCCAGAATTGCGTGCGATGGAACAGCAATTTCAGCCCGCTGCGGATACTCAATCCGCCAAACCGATCGTGGCCGCCGAACCGGTCACCTACTCCGGGGTCGACATCCCACCCGAAGCGGGCAAGGACGCGAACGCCTCCCACGCGAGCAACTACGCGCTCGCCAACGCATCGGCTGCGGATCTCGATCGTGGCGCCGCGGGCTTCGAGCGAGACGCGGCGACCACAATTCGTCCCGTCGGACCAAAGGATTCAGGCGTCGCCAATGCGTCGGCACGGTTGCGGCAAACGGTCGACTCCGACGAGGAGTCGGGACGCAGTGAAGCAGAAATAGTCGCTGGAACGACGCGCGCCATGATGGGCCGCAGCGAAGGGTACGGCGGTGGCATCCGCCCCTCGCGCATCACGCCGTGGCTGGTCGCATTGGCGCTCGCGGGCGTGCTGCTGTACGCACTCGGCCGAGTCTTTTCGCCACTGACTGAGTCAGACATCAACGGTGCCGTTGCCCAACACGAAAACGATAAGACGGGGGAAATAACGAATAATTCCGCAGCGGAGACTGGTAAATCAGAGACGGGCGAACCGAAAACAGGTGAGACTGAAAAACCCGCGACGACGGATGCCGCCACGACAGACGAAGCGGACCAAGTGGATGAAGCGACACCGGAACCGGATAACAACGCTAGTGAGAGTCAAACGAAAACGGCCAGCGAGCCGGCTGCCAACGAGATGGCGGACGATGAACCGGAGCAGGACGAGACGGCATCGGCCGCTGCCGCTGAGACCTCCCCGGTAATCGAAGTATCGCCCCCGGAATCCGCCGAACCAACCGTTTCTCAACCCGCCGTTGCTAATCCGATTGACACGAAGGCAACTGAAGCAGAACGTGCCAATACCGAAGCAATCGATGCAGTCGAAGCAGTGGCCATGGTGGACATGGATTTACAATCAGACACGACCGCCGAGGGCGTGGACGATGAAGTGAATCCAGGACCATTAATGTCCGCCGACGACGACGTGGCCGCGGATGCGGCCACGCCGGAGAAAACGACGTCAGATGAATCGACGCCGCCGACCGTCGTGCCGGTTGTTGCAGAAATGACTCAAGCGGGCGCGCTCGTAATCGTGCGTCACGGTGACACTTGGAAGCGGCTGACAGTGCGTGATCCTGAGACAGATCCGGCCGACAACCCACCCGCTCAACCTGCTACTCAACCAATCCCGACGAAGGCAACGACGACGGTCGCGAGCGTGGATGTGGGCCAGGCGATTATTGCGCCAGCGCTGTTTCGCCCCACCCTCGTCAATCCCAGCGGAATCGAATGGACACTCGCCGGTCCGACACGGATGAGAATTGGACAAAACGACGCCAAGGGTGTCATCACGCAGATCCTCGACGGGCGGATTCTTTTGGCATCGACCAAGCCGGATGTGACAACCCTGTTGGTGCTCGGGAAGCGTCAAATCAAAGTGGCCATGCCCGAGTCGCAGACGGTATTGGCAATCGAACTGAGCCATTTTCGACCGCTCGGAGCGAATCCACTCGTGCCAGCCAACCGCGTGCCGACGTATCGCGTGGTCTCGGTGCAGGGAAACGCCCTGATTCAAGCGGTACCGGTCCCCGGCGATGCCAATCCCGCGGCAAGTGATACGCTGACGCTCGAACCGAATCAGCAGTTCCGCGGCAAAGGAATCCAAAGCGCGACGATTTCTCCCGTCGATCGTCTGCCCACGTGGATTGACGCCGCTGCGAAAAAGGACGTTCTCGCGGACTCCGCTCGGGCTGGCTTGATGGAGTTCACCACGAAGGATGAACCGATCGAGAAATCGCTGCGGGAAGCGATGACGTTTCGTCGCGTGGAGGTCGCCGCATTGGCGGCTGAAACACTGCTTCTGCTCGGTCGTGCGGACGTGTATTTCGGCGGCGATGGGATTCTCAACCGCCCGCGGCAACGGCTCTACTGGGAAGAGCACGTCGACATGCTTCGGCAACAGATTGACTCGAGCGCCGAGGCGGCCGAAGCTGTCCGTGTCGCCATCCGACGCGCCGAACTCGCCGACAGTAAGCGACTCTTTAAGCTGCTCGTCGGTTTCACTCCGGAGGAGCTGGCGGCGGGAGCTGACGCCGAACTCGTCGGAATGCTGGACTCATCATCCATGGCTGTCCGCGTCCTAACAATCGAAAACCTGCGGGAGATCGTCGGCGACACACTTGGCTACCGGGCCGATCAAGAAAACGCGAACGCCCGCAAAAGCGACATCAAGAAGTGGGAAACCCGGCTCCGCCGAGGCGATATTCGCTACAAGCAGTAATGAGTAGCCGAGTCTCTCCGAGACTCGCTCCAGCGTCCCAATTCAGCGTCTCGGAGAGACGCTGGTACTCAAGCAAACGGATGGGGTGGGATTCGAAAGCGAAACCACGAAAACCCTGTTTTTACCTAGAAAGCTGCCACTCTCGCTCCGCACCCCGAATCCTTGGCAGAACACTATCAGACCACTATCAGAACACCAACTGTCGGTGTCCATTCCGCCAAAAAAACTTTCAGAATCCAGGAAAAATCTTGGTTTCAGTCACTCAGTAGCCCGATTCGTTCTACGCCGAATAAACAGATTCTCCGTTGCTGAAGACGCCGCAAGCCCGCTCAATCGCCATCGTTCATTCTCCTTCCTGCCGATCTGCCGGAATGTACGGGATCAATCCCTTCTTGAAGGCGACCTCCTGGGCCTCCCTCGGCGCATCACGAATGTCCATCATGAAGCCGTTGACTTGAAGCATCCACACCATCGGGTTGTCGTCCAGGCGGCTCGGCAAGCTCCAGTTAGGGTCAAGCTGGTGCATTCCCAACATCTTGCGGATTGCCGCCAGCTTGACCGCCCCGCTGCTTGGGCTGGTTCCGAGGCAGTGGTCAATGTCGGTGGACCGCATGTAGGGTGTCTGGCTCTTGTCGTGAAGGAAATTGACCCCGCCAATAGCCCGAACGATGCCGCTGGCCCACGCATTCGGACTGCCGTGTAGCAAGGGCGAAGGGCGTTTGCGTCCCAGCTTCTCGGCCAGTTTGCGGCAAAGAACTGCATATTCTTCGTTCAGATGTTCTTTGCAGAACTCTTCGATGAGGCCGACGATGACATGAAGAACTTCGTCCTTTTCCTCTCTGGACGGCAGCTTTGGCGCTTGTTTGGCTTTCGGAGATTTCCGAGCCGGCGGTTGGTTTGACATCGGCAACGACGTGACGATGCCGTGGCGTGCCTTCGCCTCCTTGTAATTCTCGTTTAATCCACGCCGGATGCCGGGACCGAACGAGATGTTGAAACTGCTCATCAGGCCGTCGTAGACGATCACGCCCTTGAACGGCAGGAGGACCGTCTGGACCATGACTGGCAGAGATGGCCCGATCAAGTCCTCGAACGGTTGCGACAAAGCAAGGACACCGTAAGCAATGGCCGGGTCCGTAGTCGAAAGAAACACGGTGTATTTTGCGAGTTCACGAAAGACGTAAAATTTGCCGTGAATAAGATGTCGCCAGGAACGAACGATGTCGAGTTCGTCTTCCGGAAAGTGGACCGGGTTTTCAGCAACAAAGGACTCGATCAGATCGAGGTTTTCAAGAAAGGCGTCCCGAACCTTGAAGCGTACTTGCGGCGACAGGGCAGCAAATTCCTCTGGGCTGGCAATCTTGTCGGGAATCACCTTGAGTCGCTGGTTCACGAAGAACATGAGCGTCCGGTGTAGCTTGAAACACAGTTCGAGATCACGGGGTTCGAGTAACATTTGGGTTCACCAATCCTGTGCAGTGAGATGATTATTTTCCATCGCCTTGCACCTTACCAACGCTCTTATCCATCCGCACGCAAACCGGCGTCGAAATACGCCAGTCTTCAGAAGACGATGCAGAGACAAAAAGTGCGGGCAACGAAGATAACCGGAAAGAAGAAGTATTGACCCGATCAGAGGAGTTGCCGTCTGTTCGGCTCGGCAGGTCAGTAAGATACAGCACCGAAACGCTCCGAGAATGGATTCGGCAGAAGGAGATGTCAGCCGAGAATAATCAGGCAAGAAAACCGGCGAAATAGACTATCCGGGTAATCACGTTTTCAATCATTTCTGCCAATATTTCCATCGAACATCTCAAAAACCGTTTTGACATGCCTCGCCAAGATCTCCGTTAACTTCGGAGCGTCAGCCGAAAGTGGCGTGTCGGAGTCAAGTTCTCCATCGCGAGCGGCCAGTACGATTGCTGCCAAAACGTGTTCTACATCAACGGGAAGATTCGTCGGTTCTTCAAGCTTGAGGGCCAGATCGAACAAGACATCTGACACTGACTGATCGACTGTCGCCAGCCCTGATGGGGTAACAGAAATGCCCGGCACGATTTGATGGTCACTGCTGTTTCTCACAGGCACCTCATTGAGTTGAACGAAGGACGACTGATTGTAGCAATTAAACGCCGAGTCTGCTTCACTTCTCACGGTCTTGGTTCTCGGTTGGAACCACGTCGCCGTCACGCCCCATGAGTGTATGTAGCTCAGCGGTCATTTCGTTTACCAATTCATTCTGAAGCCCCGCTATATTCACGTTTTCATCGGGATCTGTGTCATGGCTATACAGCATCTGCGAAATTCGCTTGCCATTCTTATCGATGTATTCAGTGAAGCGAAAAGCATCATTTCGGATCGTGTCACCATTTTGAAATCGACCGACCGCTGCCGATTTCCATGCGGCGTCTCGATTTTTCATTAGCGTAACGAGGCTGTCGCCTTGCAAATGTTTTGGCAACGACAGGCCCGTTAGTTCGCAGAGAGTCGGATACAAATCAATGGACTCTACGAGCTGCGATCTACGCTGACTGCCTTCGAGACCGGGAGCCCTCACAATCAACGGGACCTGCATTGACGTTTCGTAGCAAGAATGCTTGCACCACAGCGTGTGTTCGCCAAGGTTCCAACCGTGGTCGCCCCACAACACGACAACAGTGTTTCTGGACAGTTCCAGACGGTCGAGTTCATCGAGCAGTTTGCCGATCTGGGCATCGGTGTAACTGACGCACGCGTAATAGCCGTGAATCAGGTTTCGGGCAGTGTCATCCGACACCGGACCTTTGGCTGGAATTCCAGCGTAAGCTCGAAGTTCGCCGGACGTGTGAATCGATTCCTTGGGAGCATCTTTGGGAACATAGTAGTTGTCGGGAAGTTGAATCTTCTCGTGATCGTATAGGTCCCAGTATCTCTTTGGGGCGATGAACGGCAGGTGCGGTTTGAAAAAACCCACTGCGAGAAAGAATGGTTCGTTCCTCTCTTTCAGTTTTCGCAGGTCGGCAACGGCACGTTCCGCAAGAACACCATCGGCGTAAGCGTTATCGTCCACGTCTGCTGATTCCCATGCTGGGCCTCGCTTACGGCTTCCCTGCTCCTGACGCTTCTCGTGCAGTTCGTGATTTTCCGGTCGTCGATACCACGGAATTCCGTTCGGCCTCCATACTGGTTCGGACCAACCTTCCGCATTGTCTTTAACGTTATGGAATACCTTTCCGAGTGAGATCGTATGGTAACCGTTACTCTTAAAATGAGTGTTGAAGGTCGTGATTCCTGGAGCATCCTTTTGTGCTATCGTCAAATAGCTGACAAACCGCTTTCGTGCAGGCCGAATGCCGGTCATCAGACTGGCTCGTGATGCGCCACACGTCGGCACCATGTAGTAAGCTCGCTCGAACAGTACGCCGGATGTCGCCAGTCGGTCGATGTTGGGCGAGTGGATGTGCTGTTTACCGTAACACCCGAGCTCGGGACGCAGATCATCGACAGCGATGAACAGCACATTCGGGCGATCAGCGGTGGTGGCCGAGGTCATCGCCCCCAGCATTGCAAATACGGCAAGCATCAATCGGTTCATCGCTCTCTGCCTTTCAGTTGTTTTTGGGTTTCGATTTTGATTCGTTCTGCTTTCAGCGAGAGCAGCAAACGGGGATGGTCTGTATAGAGTCGTTCGACACCAGCATCAAGCAACCGTCTCATCATAGCCACATCGTTGACAGTCCATGCGCCAACTTCGATCCCTGCGGCTTTGACCATCTCAATCTTCTCCGGCGTGATACCTTCCTGTTGGAGAACCGATGACTCGAATCCGTGTTTCGTTGCGGCTCGCACGTTGTCTTCTATATTGGTGTCGTTGCCTCGGTCCCAGAACACCGGAATTGTCGCATTAAGCTGTTTCACCTCGGCCCTCGTGTCAATCGTCTAGCCCACGTCGCAACCATACCACGCAGCCTTTCTTTGTGCTCCTACGGCATCTCGCAACTCTCGCTCCGAAGCGTTGTTATTGCCATCGACGCCTTCGCTGTACACGAACACAAATAACTCGCAATCGAGCATCAGTTCATTGCATAGCAGACGGCAACATCCTTCAAGCGACGAGTCACGACGTGTGGAAGCCGCATCGAATCGTCCTGTCTGATGGGGGCGGAAAAAGACTGATCAGATCCTTATCAGAACAGTTTGCAAGCCACTGAAATCTTCGCGAGAGCAAAAAACCCCTTCAGCAACGCAAAAACCAGTATCTTGCGTTGCTGCGTTGCATGGAAAAGCGGATGGGGTGGGATTCGAACCCACGGTAGAGTCACCCCTACGCTAGTTTTCAAGACTAGAGCCTTCGTCCACTCGGCCACCCATCCGTCTTAGTTTCTCTTATAAGAAACTCGTGGTTTTCATTCTGCGTTGACGGGACGCGAAAACCTCTGTACCCTTTTCTACACCCTTTTGAGGGTAAAAAAGTTGGTTTTGGCCGTTTGTGGCGACCAAAACCCACACCACCGAACCCGTTAAAGAACAGGTGATGCGATGGCAAAGTCTACGCCAAGTCGTGAGAAGCGAAAAGTCCCGTTGTCAATTCACAAGGCCAGCGGCCTATGGTGCAAGGTACGAAAGGGTAAACGCTACTACTTCGAGCGGGTCTCGGATGACCCCGACGGCACGAAGTCGCTCGGCCAATGGCTCGAGGTGCTGGCAGGACGCACGCCGAAGCGATCTGGCGACGTGCTTCTCAAAGACTTGTGCAATGAGTGGGTCGCACACAAACAAGCCAAACTGGACGCTGGCGAGATCGTGCGGGATACGTGGGTTGAATATCACCACACGTGCGAGCTGGTCCTAGGGTCGATCGACAAAGAACTCGAGGTGTCGAGCATCCTACCGAGCGACTTTGAAAAGCTGCGGTCGGCACTGGCGAAACGGTTCGGTCCCGTCGCACTCGGCAAGCACATCGGCCAAACGAGATCACTGTTCAAGTACGGATATGAGGCTGGACTGATCGCCAACCCAGCCAAGTTCGGTCCTGGTTTCGTTAAGCCGGCAGCCAAACGACTTCGCGAGCAACGAAACTCTCGAGGCAAGCAGGACTTCACCGCCGCGGAGATCCACAAGCTACTCGATACGTCCAATGCGAATTGGCGAGCGATGATCTTGCTCGGAGTTCAGGCCGGTTGCGGTAATAGGGACGTTGCGGAGTTGACTGCCGCCGCTTTCGATCTGGACGGCGGATGGATCGAGTATTCACGCGAGAAAACCGCAACCCATCGTCGGGTACCGCTCTGGCCAGAAACCACCACAGCGATCCGTGACGTTATCGAGCATCACCCCGGTGGCTCGGAGCGTCTGTTCATTGGCGACCGTGGCCGCGACTTCACCGCCGAACACCACACCGGCAACAACCGGATCACGGGCGCGTTCAAGCCGGTTCTCAAGGCCGCGGGGTTCTCTGAAACGGGACGCGGTTTCTATTGCTTTCGCAGGACGTTTCAGACGCAAGCGGAGGAGTGCGGCGACCTCGTGTCGGTCAAGTCCATCATGGGTCACACGGACCACGAAGACGACATGAGTGCTCGCTATCGGCAACGGGTTAGCGATGAGCGTCTGAGGCGATGTGTTGACACCGTTCGGACCTGGTTGTTTGACGCGGAGGTGGCGAAATGAGCGGCAATTCAAAAGCGCAGCAAAGCAAACTTGAAGCGATAGGACGCAAGGCATCGAGGCTAGCCAAGCGTTTTGAGAGTATCGCGGATATGGCACCGGACGAAGAAACGGACGCGGAGTGACGAGCGGCCTGCGCTCAGGGTGGCATCATTCTTCGAGACTGCTACGAAGCTGGCTTGATCAATTTCGGTGAGCAGAATGATAGTTTCATGGCGGACACTTTCTCACAGGATGTAAATGTTCTCGACAGGCAGCAAAAGGAGTTCATCCAAGGGAGTTGGCTTACGCTGTTCGTGGATCAATTAGCAAATCACGGCAACCCGAACGTAATGGCGGCATTTTCCCGAAGCGAAGGTGTTTCGGTAAGCAAGTCGGGAAGTCGCCAGACACGAGCGGCGAACGATGCCGAGTTCTTTCACTTCATCACGGATCACGCTATCGCCGATGCCGCGAATGTGTCCGCAAACAAGCCGTATCCATCAAGAGCACAGGAGGCGAAAGACAAGTTCATCTGGGAGAATATCTGTCAAATGTCACGCAATGAACTGATACTCGAGATAAATAAGCGAAAAACTTCTCGTGGTTGGAGACCGACCGAAGGCCATGCAGGGTTTCGCAAGGCCGCGTCGCGATACTCGATGCACTACGGGTTAGAGACGAGAAACTTCGCGGGGGAGAAACAGTAAGACTCGCCACTGGAAAAGCCGGAGGAACGTACCGGGTTCAAGCACGCTGATCTACTGGGCTGGGTGCGGGATCATCGCGGCGAACTCGTCACAGATGCGTTGTCGATCTTGCGGGCCTACTTCGTGGCAGGCTGTCCAGTGCAACCGGGAGGGACGTTTGGCAGTTTTGAAAGCTGGTCGCACGTTATCCGAGGTGCCGTTGTCTGGGCGGGGCTTGCCGATCCATTGGCCACACGAGAGACCGCTGAGGCTGACGATCAGTCTTTCGCGGTTGTCCGTGGGCTGATCGGCGGGCTGCTGGAGATCGACGACACCGGCGACGGTATGACCTGCCGAGAGATCGTCAACACATTGAACGGTGCCGACATCGACCGCTACCCATCGCTTCGCGAAGTAGTCGCCGAATCGGCAACTAATCGAGGAGTGGTTGACGCTCGCAAGCTGGGATACGAGCTACGGAAGTATCGTGAACGTGTTTCGGGTGGGTTTCGGCTGGCCGGAGATACGGCACATGGCAATGTAATCAAGTGGGCTGCGAAGCGTGTTCGCGGTGGGGATGGTTGCGATGTGGGTGATACTGGGGAACATACCACATCAGGAGTAGTCGGGAGCTTTACCCCTCTGATAGGTAGCGGCCATAGTGATTCCCGCACACACCCGTATGTGAAATGTTCCGAAATATTACCCACATCGCAACCATCACAACCAAGTCAGCCTGAGCAGTACGGCAGCGAGGTGGAGTTTTGAATGCCGCCGCTGTCGTTTCCGAGTTGTCCGCGATGGGCGTTCATGTGGTGTCTTCCGTGCCTGGGCAGCAGTTCCCGGTGAAGGCTGGTTTTGAGGCATTTTTGCTTCGAGCTCGCCGACTTCTTGCGTTTTGAGAAGAGGCGGTCGATGCGAGATTGGTTGGCGACTGGATTTTGGCTTCAAAATGAAGCATCCAAGCTCATTCC
>JBDNIG010000432.1:0-12361 GCA_041688415.1 Rhodopirellula sp.
ATGAAACGTTGAGTCAAGCCCAAAGATTTAGCGGTCCAGCGCTAGCCTCGGGGGTTGCCGGTCAATCGTGGTGGCGGGGTACCCGCGGCTAGCGCCGTCGGCTCACAAAGAATAGGAGGCATTGGCCGAGAGCCGCCGGCTCACGCGGTAAAACAATGCCCGCTATGATGGCGAGCATTCTTGATTCATCGTTGTCACCCCGCCCACATCGGCACCTTTTTTTATGAGCACTCTCTTTGTCGCCGTCGCTTCGATGATCGCCTTCGTGATCGCGTACCACACTTACGGACGGTATTTGGCGAGGAAGCTGTTTGGTTTGCGTGATGATGAGGCCATGCCGAGCGAAACGCAGCGTGACGATATCGATTTCGTGCCAACCGACCGCAGCGTCGTCTTTGGGCATCACTTTACGAGCATCGCGGGGACGGGACCGATCGTGGGCCCGGCGTTGGCCGTTTTTTGGGGTTGGTTACCGGCGTTATTGTGGGTGGTGTTCGGGTCGATTTTGATCGGCGGCGTCCATGATCTCGCGGCCCTGGTGATCTCGATTCGCAATCGAGGCGAATCGATCGGGCAAGCGGCGGGGCACCTGCTCTCGCCCCGTGCCAAGTTCTTGTTTTTGATCGTGTTGATAATTGCGTTGTCGATTGTGTTGGCCGTGTTCGGGCTGGTGATCGCGAACATATTCCAGTTGTATCCCGAGTCGGTGCTGAGCGTTTGGACGGCGATGCCGGTCGCGGTGCTGATCGGTTGGCGCGTGATCCGCCGGGGCGGCAATTTGATTCTGCCCTGCCTGGCGGGCCTATTCGCACTGTACCTGACGGTCTATCTCGGCGCTTACGTCTGGCCGATTAATATCGCCGATGTGTTGCCGGCCGGCAGTGTGTACATGACGCCGGTCGTCGTGTGGACCGCGTTGTTGCTTGCCTATGCCTTCGTCGCCTCGGTGTTGCCAGTGTGGTTGCTCTTGCAGCCGCGGGATTTCATCAACTCGCTGCAGTTACTCGTCGCGCTCGTGCTCCTCGTGGTCGGCTTGGCAGCGGCATCGTGGGTTGGCCAAGCCGACTTGATTCGGTCGGCACCCGCCATTGCAACCAACATCCCCAGCGACGCTCCGCCGATGTTGCCGTTTCTGTTCATCACGATTGCGTGCGGTGCTTGCAGCGGTTTCCACTGTCTCGTCAGCAGCGGCACGACGAGCAAGCAATTGCGGAGTGCGGCTGACGCGCAGCTGATCGGGTATGGTTCGATGCTCGGTGAAGGCATGTTGGCCGTCCTCGTGATTTTGGCGTGCTGCGCCGGTGTGGGAATGGGCCGTTTAGAAAGAACGATCGTCGATGGTGAAACGGTGGTCAGTCGAGTGGCGCCGGATGCCAGGGCAACCAATTCCGGTGGACAGGAGGGCTCGGCTGCATGGCGATCCTACTACCATACCGGACAAATCGCCGCCACCGTATCGGTCGCGGCGGGGGTCGCTGACGAGCCGCCGCCCGCCGAACCGGGCGGCTGGCGAAAACAGGGGTTGGCCCAGAAGCTAGCCGCGTTCATTGACGGGAGTGCCAATTTTCTCTCGTCTGTTGGTATTCCACTGAAGATGGGGGTCGCGATCATGGCGGTCATGGTGGCGTCTTTTGCCGCGACGACTCTCGACACAGCCACTCGCCTGCAACGCTACGTGATCAGCGAAATATCCCAATCGGCCGGGTTCGCTCCGGGCACCAACAAATACGTGGCGACCGGAATCGGCGTCGGCATCGCGATGCTGATCGCGATCTTCGCAGGCGATGCACCGGGGACGGGGGGATTGATTTTGTGGCCCTTATTCGGAGCGACCAATCAATTGCTGGCCGGGTTGGCGCTGATGGTTGCGGTGTTTTACTTAGCCCGTCGCAATCGCAGCGTGGCTTTGTTGGCGATCCCGATGTTCGCGATGCTGCTCCTGCCGGCGTGGGCGATGACGTTTGATCTCATTGAAAATTGGTGGCCCGCCCGCGATTGGGTGTTGGTCAGTTTCGGCTTGGTGATTCTATCGCTGCAGGTCTGGATGGTTGGCGAAGGCGTGCTGCTGTGGCGACGCGGCTTTGTCCGCTCCCCAGCGACGGACAATCAGGTAAATTAGGCGATTCACCGAGCGATTCGCCCCCTTTATGCAGGATGGATTTATCAGATGACCGTTAATGTTGCCATGGTAGGACTTGGGTTTGGTTCTGAGTTCATCCCGATCTACCAGAACCACCCCGATGCAAACATTACAGCGATTTGCCGCCGCAACGAGCAGCAGCTTCGTGAGACGGGCGATCAGTTCGGGATTGAGAAACAATACACGAGCTACGATGATGTGCTGGCCGATGGCGACGTTGATTTTGTTCATATCAACAGTCCGATTGCCGATCACGCCTGGATGTCGCTGAAAGCTCTCGATGCGGGCAAGCACGTGATCTGCACGGTGCCGATGGCGACAACGATCCAGGAATGCCGACAGATTGTCGATAAAGTTCGGGAGACGGGGCTGAAATACATGATGGCCGAAACGGTGGTGTACAGCCGCGAGTTTCTGTTCATCAAAGACATGTATGAGAGGGGCGAGTTGGGCAAAATCCAGCACCTCGCCGCGTCGCACCCGCAGGACATGGATGGGTGGCCGAGCTACTGGGAATCGATGATCCCGATGCACTACGCCACGCACGTGGTCAGCCCCTGCCTGGGCTTGATGGACTCGCTCGCCGAGACGGTGAGCTGTTTCGGTTCGGGCCGGGTTCGCGACGAGATAGCCGAAAAATCAGGCAGTCCGTTCGCGGTCGAAAGTTGTCATATCAAGCTCAAGGACAGCGATGTCGCGGCGCACATCTGGCGATTCTTGTACGACGTCGCCCGCCAGTACCGCGAGAGTTTCGACGTCTATGCAACGAAGAAGAGTTTTGAATGGACGTTGATTGAGAATGAACCTCACGTCCTGCACACGGCGAAGAAACCGGAGCACGAGATTCCCGAGAAGATTGAAATCCCTGACTTCGCACACCTATTGCCCGCGCCGATTCGCCGCTTCACGCTGCCCGCCGAAATCCACGATGACAAGCACCTCTCGTTCGTCCAGGGTGGCGGACATGGCGGTTCGCATCCGCACTTGGTACACGAATTCGTCAGTGCGCTGACCGAAGATCGCGACCCGTGGCCGAATGCGGTCACCAGTGCGAACTGGACCTGCACGGGAATTTGCGCCCACGAATCCGCCATGAAGGGCGGCGAATTGGTGCGGTTGCCGGACTTCACGCAAGGCTAACGACTTCAGCGGGCTGCACGATTTGTTGATCCCGCGGGACGCCTCAGCATCGTTGATTTACCTCTCCCGACGAAGTTGGGGGAGGTCGAGCAGAGCCGTTCAGGCGAATGTGAGGGAGGGGGCCGATCGGCAGATTCAAACGGTGATTGCACTCGCGGACGCCCCCTCTCCCGAACGTCGCTAAAGGCTCCGTTCGACCTCTCCCCCAGCAAGCTGGTGGAGAGGTGAAGAAAACTTGCGCTATCCCAAGACGCGGCAACTCCATCGATTTAACAGCCCAGCCATCGCCTCAATGGGCAACGCTGACTTCGCCCCTCTTCTCGTCCGCTTCTTTGGGGCGAAACTTGTACGCTGGGTTCGTGCGATCAAAGTCGAGATCGACCAGTTTGGCGTGGAGGTCGATTTTGGTGAGTGCGTATTGCTCCTGCAAGACCGGTTCACCGTCCAGGTCGTCTGACCACGCGTACGATGAAAAGTAAACCGGCAGTTCTAGCTCGTGGTCGATGTAGACCTTCGCGACTTGGAAAGTCGAGTCTGGCCCGCGTTTGAGTTGGCTGACCTCGATATGCTGGCACGGGCGTCCGTCCACCTTGGCGTCGGCGAAGTACCGAATTTGGATATTCGTCGGATCGATTTTCGATTCCATGCGGTCGAGGATCTGTTCAAGCATCGGACGGATCCCGGTCTGCAGGATCGAGTAGTTGCTCTGCTGTTTTGCCAACCGTCCATCGGGCTTCAGTTCGAGGGTCAGATTGGGCAACCGCGTTCCGCCGCGACGAACCAGCAGGTCTCCGTCGCGTTCGGTTTCAACATATAAAATCTCGCGACCGGCAACCTCGTCGGGCTTGAGGAACTTGGCGTACAGGCTCTGTGGTTGGATCAAGCGATCGCCATCGACTCGCCGCTCGCGAATTTTCAACCGGACGTACTGGGTCGGTTCGAGACTACCTTCGAGAGTTTCTCGTTTGACGAGTAGGCAGGTATATTCGTCAACTTCTGTTTTGAATCGCCGCTGGGCTTTCCGCGCAAACTCAATCAGCGGTTGCAACGAATCGGGCGGCCGTTTGCCTGGACCGATCAGGTGGACCGGGCGCGCCGCGGCTTCATCGATGCTCTCTTCGTCGGCATCCCCGTGCGCTTCCGTATCGACTGGATCGTTCGCGACTGGATCGGTCGCGTCTAGCGTTTGCGATACCTGGCCGGTCGCGTCATTCAAGCTGGGTTCATCGGCACACGAAAGCAGCGGGTTCCCGCCGAGTACGAACAGGGATACCGGGATCGCAATGCACAGCCAGGAAGACAAATCGCTGGGGCTACGTGGGTACGGAGTCGTCATGCGTTGAGGTCAGCTTAGCGGAGAATGGAATAGGAGCCCGTGAAAGAACCATCCCTAGTCTGGTTACTGGGGACGTGCAATCAAGATGCCATTTCTCGACGATAGCAGCGCCACGCAACGCGAATCAATGCGAGGGTTTCGACGCGGAAGGTGGTCGATAAATCTGTCGCTGACCTGCCAAACGAATCTTCGCATGAGTTATAATCGGTCAACTCACCCCAATCCCCCACCTCGACGCAGTCACGCGTCGTCTCCCTTCGCGGCCGATTCACCGGGTCGTGGCGCCTCTCCTGAACCCTGACAAGGCATTGATACATGCGTTTTTTTCGTGTTTTTTGCTTGCTCGCGCTGCTGCCCACCAGCGTTTCATTTACCCGGGCGGCGGACTCGTCGGCTGACGACGCGGGTGAGTCTAAGAAGATTGTTTTCCTGGCGGGTGCTCCGTCTCACGGATACGGGGCTCACGAGCACTATGCGGGCTGCCGGTTGCTTGCCGAGACGCTCCAAGAGGCCGAACCCAACTACAAGATCACGGTGATCAAAGAAGGCTGGCCCAAGGAAGGCATCGCGGCGCTACAGGGTGCCGATTCGATCGTCGTCTACTGCGATGGTGGCGAACGTCATCTGCTCAATCAACACATCGATGAGTTCGACCGTCTGATGGATGCGGGCATCGGACTGGTATGTATCCATTACGGTGTCGAGACTCCCAAGGGGAAAACCGGCGATGCCTTTTTGGACTGGATCGGTGGGTATTTCGAAGCCGGTTGGTCGGTCAACCCGCACTGGGATGCCAAGTTCCAGAGCTTTCCAGATCATCCGATCAGTCGTGGCGTGAAACCGTTCCATATCAATGACGAGTGGTACTTCCACATGCGGTTCCGCGACCAGATGAAGAATGTCACGCCCATCTTGTCCGCCCATCCTCCAGAATCCACGATGCGACGGCCCGATGGACCGCACAGCGGAAATCCAGACGTTCGCAAAGCGGTCGCTGCCGGCGAGATCCAACACATGGCGTGGGCCGCCCAACGTGAGGGCGGTGGTCGTGGATTCGGCTTCACCGGCGGCCACTTCCACTGGAACTGGGCGAACGAAAATTTCCGCAAAGTCATGCTCAACGCAATCGTCTGGACCGCCCACGGCACTGTTCCCGAGGACGGCGTCAGTACACCCAATCCGAGGGAAGCCGAACTCGAAGCAAACCAGGACGAGCCCAAACCGAAAGCGAAACAAAAATCAAAGGCGGCGGCAAAGAAATCTGGCCCGCAAGTGAAACGCTCGGTCGCGCGAGCGGACTCGGATCAAGCAAAACCAATCTTCAAAAGCGAACTAATCACCACTCAAACCGAAGGGCGCAGTGTCGACATCGATGTCGAACTGGGCGATGCCAAGAATCTGTACCTCGTCGTGAACGATGGTGGCAATGGATTCGCATGTGATTGGGCTGACTGGGCGCTGCCGCGATTGGTCGGTCCCGACGGTGAAAAACGGCTGACGGAGCTGAAGTGGAAATCAGCAGTGGCCGGCTTTGGGCAAGTCCGTGTCAATCAAAATTCCGGTGGCGGCCCACTGCAAATCAATGGTCAACCGGTCGAATACGGCATCGGTACGCACGCCAACTCCGTGATCGCTTACGAAATACCGGAGGGATATAGCCGCTTCCGTGCTCGCGGCGGTTTAGATAATGGCGGTGCTGACCAAGGCGGATGCGGCAACAATGCGAGCGTGCAGTTTCTGGTTTACACCGCGGCGCCACCGGAGTTGCCGGGGGCAGCCGAATCCGGCTCCCACAATGCTGCGGATGCGTTGGCAGGATTGGAAGTCGGTGCGGGATTGACGGCGAGTCTATTCGCCGCCGAACCGCAACTCCTCAGCCCCTCCAACATCGACATTGATCACCGCGGCCGAGTCTGGGTTTGCGAAATCGTGAACTACCGTAGCCACAACGGCGAACGTGCCGCGGGAGACCGAATCCTGATTCTCGAAGACACCGATGGCGATGGTCTGTGCGACAAAGAAAAGGTGTTCTACCAAGGCAATGACATCAATTCGGCGCACGGTGTCTGCGTGCTTGGCAACCAAGTGATTGTGTCCGCTGGCGACAAGGTTCAGGTATTTACGGACCGCAACGGTGACGACCGGCCCGATGACCAACAGGTTCTGTTCAGCGGCATCTCGGGAACCCAGCACGACCATGGTATCCACGCGTTCCTCTTTGGCCCCGACGGAAAACTGTATTTCAATTTTGGCAATGAAGGGCGTCAAATCAAAGATGCGCAGGGCAACCCGATCGTCGACAAAGCCGGCAATGTTGTCGCTAGCCAGCGGCAACCTTACCAAGACGGTATGGTGTTTCGCTGCAACCTCGACGGCAGCGAATTCGAGACCCTGGCGTGGAATTTCCGTAATAACTGGATGGTCACGGTTGACTCCTATGGAACGATCTGGCAGTCCGATAACGATGACGATGGCAACCGCGGGTGTCGGATCAATTACGTGATGGAGTTTGGCAATTACGGTTACAAGGACGAGCTGACGGGGGCGGGTTGGCAATCGCCGCGGACCGGCATGAGTGACGATATCGCCGAGCGACATTGGCACCAAAACGATCCGGGAGTCGTACCCGATGTGCTGCACACCGGAGCGGGCTCGCCCGCCGGCATCGCGGTCTACGAAGGCGATCTGCTGCCGATGTTTCGTGGCGACCTAATCCACTGCGACGCCGGTCCCAACGTGTGCCGTGCGTACCTGCTGTCGAGCGACGGGGCGGGCTACTCGGCGAAAATTCGCGACCTATTGAAGGGGACGCAAGACAAATGGTTCCGTCCGTCTGATGTGAAAGTTGCTCCGGACGGTTCGCTCGTGATTGCCGATTGGTACGATCCCGGCGTCGGCGGGCACGGCATGGGTGACGTCGATCGCGGTCGCTTGTTTCGGATCACCCCGCGTGGGGGTAACGTGAAGTACGCGGTTGGGAAATTCGACTTTGAAACCGCCAGCGGAGCGGTTGAGGCACTCAAGAATCCCAATAACGCCACGCGGGCGATCGCCTGGCAATCGTTGCACGCGATGGGACGCGGCGCGGAAAGCGAACTACAAGAACTCGCTAGCTCAGACAATCCGATTTATCGCGCCCGAGCATTGTGGTTGCTGGGGAAAATCGACGGCCGTGGACTGCAGACCGTTAAGGAAGCGATTGCGGACGATGACGAAAACATTCGCATCGTCGGGATTCGGCTGGCCCGGCAAGTTGGGATCGATGTGGACCAGTACGCCGCAGCGGTCCAACGAGATTCGTCGCCCGCGGTGCGACGTGAACTCGCGATCGCGCTGCGTCACAGCGACTCACCGCAAGCCGCCAAGATTTGGGCAACGCTCGCGACGCAGTACGATGGAAAAGATCGCTGGTACCTCGAAGCGCTCGGAATTGGCGCAGGCAACGGTCATGCTGATGCATTCTTTGACGCCTGGGTAGCCGCAGTCGGCGACGATTGGAACACACCGGCAGGACGTCAGATCGTGTGGCGTAGTCGCGCCGCCAAGGCAGCGGGATATCTCGTGAAAATCTTACAGGACCCGGCAACATCCGCGGAGCAACAGGACCACTACATGCGCGCCTTTGATTTCCACGAGGGGCCGACGAAAGACGCCGCACTCGAGTCCCTGCTCGGACTCTAGCCGTAAGCAGATACTGGGAAATATTTCGATGGAATCGACAATCATAACCCGACGCGTCAGCGAGGGATTCACGCCGCCATCCCTCGCTGACGCGTCGGGTTATGAAAACGTGGCACTTTGTGATGCGGAATGAATTACCCAAACCTGCTTAGCTGAGAAAACATGCATTTGGGGCGAGCGAAAATTTCTCGATCCACCACCAAGCATTTCAACTCCTCGACGAATATCATGACCCTGCGACTCACTCTCCTGATCCTACTCCTCACTCTCAGCAGTAGTATCGCTACCGCGGTCGACGAAACACCACTCGATCCCAAAGATAAACTTGTTGTCGAAACGCTGCTGCGCCTGAAGAATTTCAAACTAGAGTCCTCCGCACGTGCCAAAGCCGCCGTACTGAGATACCTGCGCGCCCGTCCTGGGACGAATCAGTCCTTTGATTTGATTGAGAGATTTCAACCAGTAGAAATTGCCCCTGACTTGATCGCATTGAGTCTCGCCCATCCCGGCCAGACCTCAGGCGTGCGGGCAGCCGAGTTGCTCTTCGCGATGGGTCAGCAGTCCGGGTTGTTGGCTGTTGCCCACGCGGAGGATTCCGCTCAGGCACTCGCTGCAATCGGTTTGATTGGTCGTAGCGGAGGCGCGAAGGCGACCGAACTGTTGTTGCCAATCGTGACGTCCGATACCGCAACCATGGACCGCCGCATCGCGGCGCTCACCGCCGCCGGCGGGCACGTCGATGGGCAACGGCAGATTCTGGATCTGGTCCGGAAATCGGCCCTGCCCGATGGTCTGAAGTTCGCCGCGGCCAACGTGCTGCTGTCGTCCGGTAACGCGGCGATCGCAACCGAAGCGAGCAAGTATCTGTCGCTCCCCGAGACCGCCGACAGCCAGCCCTTGCCGCCGATCGCGGTTCTGGCCAAGCGAACGGGTGACTTGGCCGCCGGAGCCAGCGTATTTCGTCAGCAAGGCACCTGCATCCAGTGTCACCAGATCCAGGGGGAGGGCAAAGTCGTCGGTCCCGACCTCTCGGAAATCGGCAGTAAACTCTCACGCGAAGCGATGTTGGTAGCAATTCTCGACCCCAGCGCCGCCGTCAGTCACAATTTCGAGACCTACGTGCTGCTCACCGACGATGGCACCGCGATCACGGGACTGCTGATCAGTCAAACGGATGCGAAGATAACGCTGCGAACCAACGAAGGCATCGACCGCACGGTGAATCGCGACGAAGTGGAGCTATTTGAAAAGAAGTCCCAGTCGATGATGCCGCAAGATCTGCAGCGCTTGATGACGGTGGATCAACTCGTCGACCTCGTCGAGTACCTGATGAGTTTGCGGAAAACGAAGTAGCTGCGGCGCCGAAGGCAACGGGCACCGTTGAATCCACCTGCTTGACGACGACCGGGCTTTTGCCGTCTGATAGGATGCCCCTGTCGTTTCTTTTTTCGCACGCTACCGAATCCATGTCTGCCGAGCCCGTCCCGTCCGATACCGCCTCCCGCACCACGCCGAGCGTCCCATTGGGAGCTGCTGAAATTGAGCAGATGATCCCGCATCGGGCGCCGATGTTGCTGCTCGATGAAGTCGTTGAGTTGACGCCGACGACGATCCATGCACGCAAAACATTTTCGGCGGACGACTATTTTGTGCAGGGTCATTTTCCTGGGTATCCGCTCGTGCCGGGAGTGATCCAGTGCGAGTGCTGTTTACAAGCCGGTGCGATCCTGCTGGGTGAGCAGACGCCCGATGTGGGTGAGTTTGTGCCCGTGGCCACGCGGATGGACAGCGTCAAGTTCAAAAACATGGTTCGACCCGGCGATACCGTTGAAATCCACGTGACGCTGAAGGAGCGTCTGGCGAATGCATATTTCTTGACCGGCAAGATGTTGCTCAACGGCAAGACCACGACGCGGTTGGAGTTTGCCTGCAGCATCACAAGTCCTCGCGACGCGGGCCCTCCCGACACGGACCCGCAAAACTCTGGGCCGGCCGGCGGAGGCGATGCGTCGTGAGCGAGTCGAGTGCGACAACATCAACCATCGATTTCCTGGGCTTTTCCGGGAAAACGTACTTGGTCATGGGCGTGGCGAATCGCAAGAGCGTTGCCTGGGCCATTGCCCGCCTGATTGAACAATCCGGCGGCGAAGTCATCTACACCGTTCGCAGTGAAACCCGTCGTGAGAGCACGGCGAAGCTGTTGGCGGGTCGCCGCGTGATCGTCTGCGATGTCGAAGACCAGACCAACATTGATGCACTCGCCAAGACGCTCGCCGACGAGAACATCACGCTCGCGGGTCTCGTCCATGCGATCGCTTTTGCGGATTACTCCGAAGGCATGCGTCCCTTTCACGAAACCACGCGGAAACAATTTTTGCAGGCGCTCGATATCTCGGCATTCTCCTTGACGGCCGTCTGTCATGCGCTGCGTGACCGCCTGGCCCGCGATGCTTCGGTGGTGACAATCGGGATCAGCACGACGCGGATGGCGAGTGAGAGCTACGGCTACATGGCACCGATCAAAGCCGCCCTGGAATCATCACTCGCCTTCCTCACGAAATCGTTCAGTCGGTTCAGCGAGGTTCGCTTCAATAGTGTCGCCGCGGGACTGCTGAAGACGAGCGCTTCGGCGGGGATCCCGGGATACGTCGACTCCTACCTGTTCGCGGAAAAAGTCATTCCGCGAGGACGCGCCGTGCAGACGGAGGAAGTCGCTGCGACGGCGGCATTTTTGTTGTCGCAGCGTTCGAGCGGCATCGCCGCTCAATCACTCGTGGTCGATGCGGGCATGTCGATCAACTATTTCGATGCGGAGGTGGTCGGCGCAGTGACGGCCGCAGCGGTTGATTAACGATTCACCCCGCCACGTTCATTTCACTTCTCACTTTAGACGATAGTAGTTTCTCATGGCTCAAGCGATCTACATTAATGGCGAATACTTCACTCGCGAAGATGCCAAGATCAGCGTTTATGATCACGGTTTATTATATGGTGACGGCGTGTTTGAAGGCATGCGAATCTACAATGGGAAGGTATTCGCGCTGGAGGATCATTTGGTTCGCCTGTATGAGTCGGCGCGTGCGATCGCGCTGACTCTGCCCATCGACATCGACGCCATGCGCAGCGCGGTCGAGGCCACCGTGGAGAAAAATGGT
Source organism: Rhodopirellula sp. (assembly GCA_041688415.1). Lineage (GTDB taxonomy): Bacteria > Planctomycetota > Planctomycetia > Pirellulales > Pirellulaceae > Rhodopirellula. The sequence continues at coordinate 11,453 of JBDNIG010000432.1, forward strand.
TTGAGCGAGGCCTACGTGCGACTGGTCTGTACCCGCGGCAACAACCAATTGGGGCTCGACCCGAATCGTTGCGAAGATCCACAGGTCATCATCATCGTGGATAAGATCTCACTGTACCCCGAAAAGTACTACACCGAGGGGTTGGATCTGATTACCGCATCGACCATTCGCAACCATCCCGCGGCGCTGAGCCCACGCATTAAATCGCTGAACTATCCCAACAACATCATGGCGAAGATCGAAGCGATCCGGGCGGGCTGCATCGAAGCGGTGATGCTAAATCACAAAGGGGAAGTGGCGGAGTGTACCGGTGACAATATCTTTATTGTCCGCCGCGGACGTCTGCTCACTCCACCGGTTCACGCAGGGATTCTAGAGGGAATCACTCGCAACACCGTGATGGAACTGGCGCGAGGCGCCGGCATTGAAGTGGCCGAAGAAACACTGACGCGTCATGACCTGTTCATTGCCGACGAGTGTTTCTTGACCGGCAGCGCCGCGGAAGTCATTCCCGCCGTCCGACTCGACGGAAGGTTGATCGCCGACGGAAATGTCGGCCCGATCACGAAGCAGCTCAATGAGCTATTCCGGGCACACGTCGGTAGCGTTTAGGGCCAACGAACGAATCCAAGATCGCACCCGGTAGGCGAGCGGGTGTGCAGCCGTTCCCGTCGCGGCCGATTCTGTACCCTCGGCCTTGAGCTGGTCCCCGCGCCTGCCATTGCTTTGCGTCACTGCGGAATTGCTTGAGAAACTGCTCGCGTTCGAGACCGCCGACCACCGGTAACCAACCAGTTCCCACAAGACGCCCATGGCCGTCGTGAGAAACCGGTGCGGACTCAGCTCAGACGGACGGAGCCGTCTGGCTACATTGTCGACCGACGGCTCCGCCCGTCGTGAGAATCCAGC
>JBDNIG010000433.1:0-3393 GCA_041688415.1 Rhodopirellula sp.
CCAAGGTGCCGTCGATCAAATCACCGCGGAAATTTTGCTCGCCGCCGAGGAACGACCAACCCTCGTGGTCTGGCTGTTCGACCAGAGCGGTTCGCTGACGCGGCAACGCAGCGATATCCGCGACCGCTTCGATCGAATCTATGATGAACTCGGCATTTTGCAGAAATCACGCGAAGACAAGCTTGCAAAGCCCAGCGAAGAACGCATCATGACTTCCATCATCGGTTTCGGTGAGAAGGTGGAACTCTACACCGAAGAACCCATCTCGGACCTCCAGGAAATCAAACAGATTGTCGACAAACTGCCTGTCGATCACTCGGGCGTCGAACGCGTCTTCACGGCGATCGAGTCGGCCGCGAAACAGTACAAGTCGCTACGCCGAAACGTCGGCCCACGCGGCCCCAAACGTAACGTCCTGTTCATTGTCGTCACTGACGAACGGGGCGATGATCACAACCGACTCGAATCATCGATCACCTCGTGTCGCAAACTCGGCGTGCCCGTCTACGTGATTGGTGTGCCGGCGCCTTTTGGCCGCGCACGCACGCTCATTAAATACGTCGATCCGGATCCCAATTACGACCAAACACCGCAATGGGCGCAAGTCGATCAAGGCCCCGAGACTTTTCTGCCCGAACGCATCCAGTTGAGCTTTACCGGAAACTTTCAAGACGAACCGGTCATCGATAGTGGGTTCGGTCCCTACGGCTTGACGCGATTGTGTTATGAAACGGGCGGCACCTATTTCACCGTCCATCCCAACCGCAACACGTCCCGCAAAGTCGGACGAGGTGAAATCGAAGAGTTCACCGCTGACATGCGGTATTTCTTCGATCCGACGGCGATGGCCCGATACAGTCCCGACTATCTATCCCAAGCTGATTACGTGAGTGCGGTGAAACGCAGTCCGCTGCGGATGGCACTCGTGCAAGCGGCCACGATCCCGGACGTCAACGGCATCCAGCGTCCACGATTGCGGTTCGTCAAAACCAGTGAAGCCCAATTGGCTGGCGATTTGACCAACGCCCAGCAAGACGCCGCACCACTGGAGCCCACCCTCGTGAGGCTCGCGGCGACCTTGCAACCCGGTCTCGCCGGCCGCGATAAAGAATCCAGCCCCCGTTGGCTGGCCGGCTTTGATCTCGCCTATGGCCGCGTGCTGGCGCAAAAGGTGCGTACCGAAACCTACAACGCCGTGCTCGCCCAGGCCAAACAAGGCATGCCGTTCGAAGACGACAAAAACAACACGTGGATTCTCGAACCCAGCGATCAGATCAGTGTTGGCAGCAAATGGCAACGCGAAGCGGACACCGCCCGCGAATTCCTCACCCGCGCCGTCGAGGACCACCCAGGAACGCCCTGGGCACTCTTGGCCCAACGCGAACTCGACGTCCCGATCGGCTGGCAGTGGAAAGAAACGTTCACCGAGCTGAAGCCGAAAAAAGAAGGCGGCGGCGGTAATAATAACAATAATAATGTCCCCCAGGACGACAAGCGGCGGATGCTCAAACGCGCCCCCAAACGCCCCGTCCCCAAATTGTAGACCGTGATTCGGTAGCTACGCTCGCCTGAGCGTGGCTGAGTTGGTAATGTTTTCGAAACTCCATCGAGCGTCTGGAGACGCTAGCAACTCTCCTCGATATCGCGGTATCGGGCGCACGCCCTCGAGCGGGCTCTCGCTGCCTCTTTTGCCCTCCTCAAATCGATTTTCCCTCCTCAATAGATTCGTAACCTGATGGCACTGCCCCCTTGGACCGTCGACCTCCTCCGCCGCGGCGTTGCCGACCTCGCCCGGCAAGTCACCGATCACGACGCCGCCGCCTCGCTCAAAGAGCAAGCGAGCAAACTCGTTGACGAGTTGCCCAAAGCAGCTCGTGAAAAGGTCGACGCGTTGTTGCGGCAAGCCGACGCGAGGACACAGCCGATAAAGGATGCGTGGCAGAGTGGCACGTGGTGCAGTGGTGGCCCAATTTCACTAACACCCACGCGCATTATCAATGGAACCGGTCGCCTGCTCGACGAACGCGGCAGTGGCGTGGGACTGCCCACGGCGGCACTCGCCGCTGCGATTCCCCATTTGTCCGGTGACGCCGCCCGTGACCCGGACCTTCCCGCCCGATTGTGTGACGAGATCGCCAACTCGATAGCGTGCCACCGCGATCACGCATCTGCCAATCAGGCGCCGCTCGGCGCCATCGTCACAAGCTCTCTCGACGCCTCGCTCGCACTCATCACCACTCTGGGCAGTCGCGGCGGATGCGTGTGGGTACCGCGAAGTTCTGCACGCTCGATGTCCATTCCCGAGACAGGTACGGTCAATGGTGACCTGCTGCTGGTCGATCGTCTGCGGCGATTCTCGCGCGGCGCCGTTCGTGAGTTCGGTCATGCCAGCGGCAGCGAAGATTGGCCGACTGAACAGTCATTGCACCCTCATGATGATCACCCTGGACGCCCGCCGAAACATCGCCCCGCACAGGAGCGTTCCCAACATGCCAAACCACGTCAGAATGTCGTCGTGCGCCTGTCCTCGTCCAAACTGCGTGATCGCGTCGAAGCGGATCAGTGGGGCGACTGGATCGAAATCGTCGTGTTACCGGTCGGCAGCATTGTTGCACTCGAAGAGCCGCGCATCGTTGCCAACGTGATCGACCAGCTCGATCGAGGCGCCGATCTGGTGGTGCTCCGCGGCGGCGCGCTAGCGGGAACCCCCGAACTCAGCCTGATCGTCGGTAACGACGAGGTGATCAAGCGGCTTCGTCAATGCCCCAGTTATGACCTCGTCAATGCTCCGACCGCCATGACGGCGATTGTCGCCACGTCGGTTGCCGACCAAGCAAACGGCGCCAGTCCGGTCGGACAATTGCTCAACATCTCCCAGGACAACCTCGTCGATCGAGCCCAGCGACTCGCCACGCAACTCGCCGGGTGCGATTGGGTCAGTGCCACTCGCATCACCGAGTGGCCCGCAACGATCGGACTTCCCGAAAATCAGCAGACCCCGTTCAGCTCTGAGAAACAAGACGACACGGACGAACTGCTGGATTCGATTCCATCACGTCAAGTTGTCCTGACGCTCGATGGTTCCACGGATGCCAACGCGCTCGCCCAACGATTAGCCAACGGTTCAACGGGCCTCCTCTGCCGCGTCGAAGACCAAGAGCTGATCATCGACCTCCGCTGGATCTCACCCGAACAGCAAGCCCAGATCAGCGAACTAGCGGGCCAGCAGAACTGAGTAGCCGGGTCTCTCCGAGACTCGGAGCCTGACTCGGAAAGACACACCCTCCTTGGTATCAACCAGTCTCCCGCTCGCCATAAGCACATGAGGGGAAATCATTCGGCATCACTTGGATAACCGCGTGCCCAACGGGCCGCGTTTCGCGAACTCAGCGC